>NZ_JBWOPL010000035.1:0-291763 GCF_056451265.1 Rhodocaloribacter sp.
TCCGGTCGTCGAGCACGCGGATGACGATGCTCTCGGCGCGGATCTCCTGCGCGGCCGAGGCGATGGGCAAGACCGAGACGCGGAAGCGGATGAGCGCCCCGTCGACCCAGCGCTGGATGAAGCCGTCTTGCGCCTTGTCCCGCTCGAAGCGGTCCACGTTGACCGAGTTGTCCTTGACCACGGCGAGGAACGACTCCGGGTGCACTTTCTCTTCGGTGTACCACCGCTTGAGTCGGCCGTCGACCCGGAAATGGATCTCGATCTGGCGATTCGGATTCGGGAAGATGTGAATGTCCGAGACCCCCTGGCGCACCGCTTCGACGAGCGTCGCCTCGAACAGGTTGATGAGCGACGAGCGGCTGATCTCGGCCTCGAGCGCGTCCTCGTCGATGAGTTCGTTCTGCTGCTGGTCGTAGCTCGTCCCGAGGTCGAACGCCATCGGGTCGTCCGAGATACGCTCGAGATACTCATTTTTACGAGGGAAAATCTTCTCGATGAGCGTCTCGATGATCGACTCGGGCGCATACTGGAGCTCGAACCGGCCGAGGTTTAGATCCTGAAGGATGCGATGCACTTCCGGACGCGCCGGGTCGTGCGTGATGAAGATCAGCCGGGCAGCGCCCGTCTGTGGGTCGATGTCATATTCGAACGGGAGCAGACGCAGGTTCAGGAGGTCGTCCCGATGCGTCTCCGCCACCGTCTCCATGATGAGCATGACGAACTCGGGGTCGGGGCGGCTCTCGTTCACCTCTGCCGTCGGAAAGGCATAGACGCGGGCCGCCTCCTCATAGACCCGCTCCGCATCCACGCCGGGTACTTTGGCCAGCAGCCGCCAGAGCAATTCCTTGCCGCCGCTCTCCTTCTGACGCAGCACGGCTTCGGCCACCTGCTTCGGCGACACCTGCCGCTTCCACATGAGGGACGTCACCACGCGATCCTTCGATTTGGTGGCTTTCGCTTCGGGGTTCAGCACGAAAGGATCTTCTCTGACGTCCTCCCCCCTTCCCTCTGTCGGACGGGGTCTCGGACCGACGCCCGCCCCTTCTCCGGCGTCGTCCGACGCATCCGGGCTCGGCGCGACCGGTGCGTCGGAGTCATCCATCGTTGGCGCCGCCCCGACGCCCTCTTGAACGGAGCCCTCGGACGTCGTCGCACCGGAGACGTGAAGCTTCGATTTCGGCTCAGCCTCCTCTTCCCCGGGGATATGCCCTGCGCCTTCGAGCCCTCGATGCTCCTCCGGAGCAAGCGCTTCGTCGGCGCCCGACAAGGGCTGGGGACTGGGGTCGCCCATTTCGGGGAAATCGTCACCCATTTCAGGGAAATCGTCACCAAAAGATGCGGGGGCCGCTGCGTCGATGCCTTCCCCGTCTCCCCTCAGCGTCTCGATGCGCTCGGCCACGAAAGGCGACGGCGCATAATACAACTCGATGTTCAGGTCCAGACGGTCCACGAAGGACCGGATGGCTTCGCGCGTGGGGTCGTGCGTGACGAAGATGAAGCTCGGAGCCCCGACAGATCCGTCCCTTTTCTGATCATAGGGCATCAGACCGAGTTGGAACATCTCGGTCAACGCTCCCTCCGGGAGGTGAGACGACAGTTCTTCGATCAGCTCCGGCGACGGTCTCGACGGATCAACCTCGGCGCACTTGAAGCCCTCCGAGCGCGCGACCTCTTCGAAGATCGCCTCCATGTCGACGTCCGACTGCGCCACGAGCATCCGCCAGAGCGGCATCCCTTCGGGTTGCATCCGGAGGGCTGTCTGCACCCGGGACCTGCGGACGAGCCCCTTCCGCACGAGTTCTCGAACGAGTTCGTCGTCGATGACCTCTGTATCGGGCGTGCGGGGCCGTTCCTCCGACGCGTTTCCCGCTTCGGGAGACGCATTCCCGGCGCTCCCGGCGACTGCCGGATGATTCTCTTCGACCTTGAAGGTCCCTGTGGTGCTCGAACGGTCGTCGCCAGGAGCCTCGGACTCCAGCGTTTCGAGGACTTCCACTGATAGATCCGGAGCGTCCTCCACCTCCTCCCCGACCCCCAGCGTAGTCAACTCATCGAGCAACTCATCCCAGATATCTCCCAGCATCTCCTCGTCGAGGTTCGATCCCAGTCCCGGCTCCGCGGGGCGATCCGCCCCGAAAACGATGCCGGAAGGCTGTTCTCGGCGAACCCTGGACCCTCCTCGTTCAGAGGAGTCCGGAGCGGCTACTCCCGCTTTGTTTTTGCTGGGCATCTTACGTCCACGGGCCATGATTTCGGGGGGAGACAATATGGAAGGATGCGGGGCCTATTTATTCATGATGTCTGTGCTCGACGGCTGAATGAGCGCGATCTCGGAAGAGATGATCGTCAGGAACATGATGGCGATCGTGATGATGATGGCCACCGCCGTCTGGATCGTCTCTACGGAGGACTTCAGCTTCAACGTCGTCTCCTTCTCGTAATAGTCCGCCATCTGGATGGCGCTGTTGCGCACGTTTCCCGTTTCGGAACCACTTCTAAAACGCGCCAGCGCCATCTGGGTAAACACCCCGCTGGCCTCCATGGACCGCACTAGTTCGGCGCCCTGCGCCACCATCATTGGCACGGTGACCGTTTTGATCCGATGCTCCATGTACGTATTTCCGCAGGCCTCGGCCGCAATCTTGATCACGCTGATGTTGTCGCCGCTGCCGGAATAGAGCACACCGAACACCCGGCAGAAAATCTCGATGTTGAGCTTGTGCAAAAGACTCCCGATCCCCGGAATTCGGATCATGGTCCGATGCATGATGAACTTCCCTTTGGGTGTTCGAATAAAGGCGATGAACGAGCCGATGGAGGTAAAAATGAGGAACGAGAGCCAGATGTAGTTATTATCGAGCCACTTGGAGAAGGCCAGCGTTTTCGAAGTCAGCGGAGGCAATTCGATGCCGAAGCCTTCGAACAGTCCTGCGGTCTGTGGAAAGATATACCAGACGTACCAGACGAAGGCGGCCATGAGCACCATAAGGGTGATGACCGGCGTCACCATGGCGCTCCGGACGCTTTTGTTGAACTCGTTCTGTCGTTCGAGAAAACGCGCCGTCGCCTCATAGATCTCAGACATGTTGCCGCTGCGGGAGGCAATGCCGAGCATGTACGCGGTAAACTTGCCGAGCATGTGCTGGTGCTTCATGAAAGCCTGCTGGGCTTCCATCCCTCCCTTGAGGTCTGCGTTGAGGTCTCGGATCACCTGCCGCAGGCTGCGCGAGGACACATCGTTGACGAGCAGGTTGAGCACTTCGTCGAAGGGCAGCTTTTCCTTGAGCAAGTTGGCCGCCAGGCGCACGAACATGATCATGTCCTGGCGAGGTGGTTTGCGCTGAACATTCAACAATTTGCGCTGAACCTTGAGCACTTCGAGACCCATCTTCTGAAGCGCCGTCTCGATCTCCTCGGGAGAAAATGCCTTCTGCTCTCCCGAAACGACCTTTCCGTTGGGATGCTTGACCTTGTACAGGTAAATCTGGCGCTGCTTGACCTCCTGAAGCCGGAAATTGTGCTTCTCCGCCAGCGTCGTAATCTTTTTTTGCGCGGCCCTCCGAGACTGCGCGAAGACGGTTCCCTGAACGGGTTGGCCGTTTTGCCCGGTGCCGATGAACTTGAACTCCCTGACGCCTGCCATGACTTTTTCGGGTTTGGGCGAGGTGGGTAATGGGGTGGGGTGGAAAGGTGAGAGCGATCGCTAGAACGTGATGGTGCTGTCGTAGGAAATCACCGTCGAATCGATGGAATAATCGGTGACGTAGGTCCGCACGCCGATCTCCGGATAGCGCAGAGACACCGCCGTGATCTCCAGGCGGTTTGCCGTAGCCAGCGTGATCTTAAATTTTCCCTGTTTGGTTTCCTCTCCGAGGAAAAGAGTCTGCATGCCGTCGGTCTCTAATCCGGAATATTCCGCGTTCCCTCCATTGAACGGATCCCGTTTCGTTTTCCAGAAGACGGCGTCGGTAGCTATGGATAAATTCCGATCCACAAGGTTGTCTGCGATGCTTTGTTTGAACTTCGTCTGCACAGCGTAGAGCCCTGCCATCACTGCAATAGCCACTATTATGATGCCGATCACCAAGAGAAGGAGTTGCTGCTGCCCCATATCGGACTACCGAACTGAAGTTTGAAAAACGATGGTCCCTGGTTCACTCACAGACAAAAAGAAGGCGGCATCCTTGCTGGGGCAGAGCCCGCCCATAGCAAGGATGCCGCCATGCTTCTTGTCTTTAGAACAATGCGAGCCGTGCCTTACGACGACGAACCGGCATCATCCACCGTCGTGACAACAGTCGTGATGTCATCCGGGGTCGTGCCCGTAACGGTGACGACGACCTGGTTGTCGTTCCCACTGTCGGTGAGGCTGTTCGCCTGAATGATGACACCGGAGGCGTCCGCCGAGGTGATCTGGAACTGGCCATTGAGGTTCGTGTAGACGCCGCCCGAAGTCGTGTAACCGACCTGCTCGAGCGTGAAGCCGGTCCAGCCCGATGCATCCGCGCCGCCGCCGAAGGCCGCCGGCTTGAGCTTCCAGGCCTGGGCATCACTGGCAATGCGGATCGCGTCGTTTACGAGCGCGTCCGAGTTGGCTTTCTTCTGGTTTTCACTGAAAGCCTGAATACCGACGACGACCGCGAGACCCACGATGACGATGCCGAGAACAAGAAGAAGAAGTTGTTGTTGACCCATGACTGAGCCTCCTAGGTTGTGTTAGTTTGACGTACGGTTCTTTTCAATAAGGTGCTTTATCCGGATCCTTTGCTTGGCTTCACCGGAACTCCCTAGCTCTTATCGGCCTTCGCCCGAAAAGACTTAAGCATGCATTTCCCAATTCCAGACCCAATTTTTCCCTCTCCCGGAATTCATTGCCGGTATCGGCAAGGCTATCGGTGTTCTTAAGCCCTGTTCGGATGCTTTTCGAGTGGTTTTGAACCGCACCTCTCTCCCTGCGACAACCCCTGTGCCGGAATACGGAAACGGCAAGGATGTCGGTGACTCTCCCCCATCCACGTTATCGGCTCGCCTCGCTCCTTTCCTTACCACTGCGGCGCCCGATGAAACATTCTCTTCGTCCCTGCGGAAACGGAACGGGAGACCACGTGCGGCGTCATGGATCATCGACGCATCTGGAACGGATCCCACCTCGCCAGATCTGCGTTTTCCGCATGATTTCCGACGATGGGATCAGTACCTTGGAATGCTTCGCCACCGCACAGCCATAGTTCATCCTTTTACACCAAAAATATGATTCTGCCATGACTCAGAAAGAGAAGCCGCCGGTCATCATCGAGCGCATTAGGGTTGAGGGCAAACAACTCGTGGATCGGGTGCGCGACATCCTCGAGGAAGGAAACGCCCGCCGGGTCATCCTCAAGAAAGATGAGCGCGTGCTCATGGAGTTTCCCCTTTCGGTCGGCGTCGGTGGCGCGGCAGCCGCCCTGTTTATCAGCCCGGTTCTTGCGGCCATCGGAGCGATTGCAGCCCTCGTCACGGATATCGACGTGGTGATCGAACGCGAGGCGACCGAAGCCGTTGAGCTGCCTGCCGAGACCGAAACCCATGCCGAAGAGCAGTCGAGCGGCGACGGAGCGGCCTCCGAAGCGTAACCGATCACGAAGGAGCCTATCGCCGTGCCTTCTCTTCCCTCCGAGGGCTTGCCCGTAACGTACGCCGACGTGTGTGCGGCAGCGGACCGGCTCGCGGGCATAGCCCATCGCACCCCTGCGCTCACCTCGCGCACGGTGCATGCCCGCACGAACGCGACGGTCTTTTTCAAAGCCGAAAACCTTCAGCGCACCGGGGCCTTCAAGTTTCGCGGGGCCTATAACGCCCTCTCGCGCCTGCCCGAAGCGAGTCGGCGGCGCGGGGTGCTGACCTATTCCTCGGGCAACCACGCCCAGGCCGTGGCGCTGGCCGGGCGACTCCTCGGCATTCCCGCCACCATCATCATGCCCCGCGACGCACCGGCGGTGAAGCTGGCGGCTACGAGAGGCTACGGCGCGGAAATCATCACATATGACCCGGCGGAATGCTCGCGCGAGGAGTTGGCCCGGGAGATCGCCGACGAACGCGGCCTGACGATCATTCCCCCTTACGATCACCCGCACGTGGTGGCCGGGCAAGGGACGGCGGCGAAAGAACTCTTCGAAGACGTCGGTCCGCTCGACGTCCTGCTCGTCTGTTGCGGCGGCGGCGGACTGCTCTCGGGCAGCGCCCTCGCCGCCCGCGCCCTCTCGCCCGGCTGCCGCGTCATCGGCGTAGAGCCGGAGAACGCGGACGACGCCACACGCTCTTTCCGTACGGGCGTCCTGCAAACCGTCCACAACCCCGACACGATCGCCGACGGCGCGCGCACGCCGTACCTCGGAAAGATCACCTTTCCGCTCGTCCTCCGCCTCGTCGACGACATGGTGACGGTCTCCGACGAAGCGCTGCTCCGCTCCATGTTTTTCCTGTGGGAACGTCTGAAGGTCGTCGTGGAGCCGACGGGGGCGCTCGCGGCCACAGCCCTCCTCGAAGGCATCGTCTCCGCTCCGGGAAAGCGCGTCGGCGTCCTTATCAGCGGCGGCAACGTGGACCTCGGACACGCCTTCCATCTCTTCGAGACCCTCGCTGACTGACCCCGGCGACCGGCCGAAGGCGCGTCCGGTCCGCTTGACCGCGTCCGATCACCTCCACGGCGGCGCCTTCGGCCGATCCCGCGCATACCGACCCCATCGTCTCGATTTCGTCAGCGCCCCGGCGCTTATCTGCGGAAAACGGTCTCTTGTGGAAAACCTATGAAGAGCCGTATCGTTGGATACGTATATGCCGGCGCACGGGTGTCTCTCCGGTTCCCGGCTCCCCCACTCCACCATCAACCATCCCCGAACGACCCATGACCATGCGATTGCCCTTCTGTACGCTTCTCTTCTTCCTCGTTCTCGCAGCGCCGGTGGCGGCGCAAGAACACATGCACGGCGATGATCCCGACGAGGCCGTTGAGGGGGGCGGTGCGATCCCCGAAGGATGGCACGTGCGCACGGATCGCGGGTCGTCGATGGACGATGTCCGGTTCATGAAGATGGAGCACGGATATCACGTCGTCCTCGGTCCGGCTGCCATTTTTTACAAGCCGGAGATGACGGCTTCCGGCGCATACACCGCGCACGCAACCTTCACGCAGAACAAAGCGCCCCGGCACCCCGAAGCGTACGGTCTCATCGTGGGAGGTAAGAATCTCGACCAGGATGGGCAGGACTATCTCTATTTCCTCGTCCGACAGACCGGAGAATACCTCATCAAGCACCGCGCGGGAAGCGAGACCCACACACTCACCGCATGGACCGCGCACGAGGCCGTTCACAAAGCCGATGACGCAGGCAAAGCCTCGAACACGCTCGCCGTCCGCTCGGAGCCCAACCGCGTGCGTTTCCTCGTCAACGGCGCCGAAGTGGCCGCCTTCGACCGCGCGCCGATGCTCAACACCGACGGCGTCGTGGGCTTCCGCGTCAACCATAATCTCGACGTGACGATCACCGATTTCGGAGTCGAGAAGTAACGATGGTCGCCGCGCTCCTTCACGAAAACAACGCCGCCCGGCCTACCCGGGCGGCTTGAGATAGATCGACGGGACCGCCCATGCTTCGGGCGGGGGGTCCGTACGTTCCATCGTAAAGGAGGGCTTGCCATGCGACATTTTCTGCTTCCCACCCTGGTCCTTCTCATCATTCTCACGGTCGGCGCCTGCGGCGGCGCTTCCTCCGAAGGCAATGCCGAGACCACCGACGAACCGGTCGAGGACGCTTCCATGCTCGATCCCGTGGACCCGTGCCCGAGCCTCGTCGGCTCATGGGAACTGGTGTCCATCGACGATCAGTCGGAGGCGCTCACCGGCGGCTTCGAGAGCGATCCCAACTATCAGGTTGCGCCCACGCTGAAGGTCATCAACGATACACACTGGATGTTCATCCGGCAGTCGGCGGATAATTTCATCCACGCGCAGGGCGGCCGGTATACGCTCCACGACGGCATCTATACCGAGATGGTTGATTACAGCGCCATCCCGGCCAACGTGGGGCTCGACTTCGTGTTTGAATGCCGACTCGAAGGCGATTCGCTGTGGTATCATTCGGGCGGTCTCGGCGATCACCGGTACATCGAAGTGTGGCGACGGGTGAAGTGACCCTCGAACGCCCGGCTTAAAAAACCGCGCTCAGCTGCATCCGCACCGTGTGGAGCACGGGCGCCCCGGAAGGCGCGCGGCCGTCGTAGGAAAACGAGGCGCGGAGAAAGCGGTTGAGGGCATATTGGCCGTTGACGCCCCACAGGAACGACGTGCCGGGGCCGCGGCCATCGGTGAGTTCGAACTGCGCCAGCCCGCTCGCCGCGCCGTCGAGGGTGACGCGGGCGGCCTCGAAGCGCGTGGTGATCTGGAATCGTTGCACGAAATTATACCGACCCTCGACGGGGATGCGGAGAACGCCGGCGCGTCGATCGCCGAGGGCGTCGTCGTTACGTGCGAGCGCAAAGCCGGCGGAAAGGCGCATCGACCGGGACGGCTGAAAAGAAATTTTCGGCTCCACGGTCACCCGCGTGATGTCGTATCGCCGTGAGGCGAACGCCTCGCTCACCACCCGGTTGCGTTCCCGGGATGTCGTCAAACGGAAACTCCACCGCGTCGCCGGGCGGTAGCGGCCCTCCACCCGCCAGACGTTGAGGAACCGCGTCTCCTCTCCGGCCGAGAGCTCCGTCAGCCCGCGCACCTGCGTGAACGAGACGTCCAGACCGTACCGCGTGACGTTCCGGAAGAGATAGACGTCCTGCCCGATCCGCAACCGCCCGTTCAGCGTGTTCAACGGGTCCCGAAAACGCCGCAGGTTGAGCAGATAGATCTGTCTGAGCTCCGGCTCTCGGCTCTTCTCCTGGACCTCGAAGACGGTTCGGGTGGAGACCTGTGAGAGCCATTTCCGCCACCCTTCGGCGTCTTTCCCGAAAAAGCGCGCGGGGTCGAGTTCGAGCCGCACCCTCGCCTGTACGCTGATGACCGAGGTCAGCGAATCGGAGGGGATGAACGTGCGAACGTACGTGCCTTCGTCGGGCACGCGTTCCGGGATGAACTCGTCCACCTCGATGACTCCGTTGCCGTTGTCATCCTCCCACACGAACTGTCCGAGTTCCGGCCCGGTCCGAACGTAGATCTCCTGAAGGATGGGGGTGCGCTCGGTCTGCGCGTCATAGAGCCAGTTGACACGCACGGCGCGACCGAAGGGCCGCGCATCCATGTTCCACCGAAGCACCACCGACTCGCTGTTCTCCCGCTTCTGGTTCACGCGAAAAAACTCCTTGAACCGGCGCACCCGAAAACCGAGGTTGGCGTTCGTGCTGAAGGAAGCGCTCGGGCGATAATTCAGGTTTGTCTGAAGCGTCGTGGCGGCGGCGGCATCGCGGAGGGCGCCGCCGGCCCAGAGTTGTTCGGTGCGCCGCTCGAGTTCGACGCCGATCTCCGTTCGTTCGGTCGTCCACGCAATCCCGGGGCGAAGTTCGACGAAGGCGAACGATGAGGCCGTGAGGCTGTCCGTGCCGAGCGTCGCCTGTTCGCGCCGCTCCTGTTCGACCTCGAAGCGCGGCACGAGCCGCCCGCCCAGGAGCGGTTTCCGCACGTTCCCCCGGGTGCGGAGCCATGTCCCACCCTCTCCCACCCGCGCGTCCCGGCTGTCGATGTACTCGACCGTTGCGTCGGCGTGGGGCAGGCGGCGCTCCTCCGAACGGAGCGTGAAAGCCCGACGCACACCGGTGAACGTGTCGCCGAGGGTGATGCGGCCCCACGCGCCCCGAAACGAAGACTGCGGCGTCGGATCGTATCGGATCTCGCCTTCGTCCACCCGCTCGTCGCCGCTGTCGCGCGCGCCCCCGGTGGCGTCGACCGTACGCGTGAGGAGGTTCCACTTCCGCCCGAACTCGACGGGGCGCGTGCGGTCGAAGGAGACGAAGAAGGCCCCGGTGACGCGGCGACGGAACGAAGCCGAAATCTTTCCGAGGTCATGGTCGCCGAAAATAAGCGGCGTCGGTTGGAGACGTACGCCCGCCAGGTAGGCATCGTCGACGTCGTCCTCGGCGTCGAGGTTCGAGAGGCGGTTGAGATCGTTGAGCGAGTTTGCCCATTCGCCGTACACCTCGACGCCCCGGATCGGTTCGAAGCCCCCGCGAAGGTCAAAGAGGCGTTGCTGTTTGGGCTTCGGAAGCAGGCGCACCGGTTCGTATTCGCCGAGTCCCGGCCCCCGGTATTCGTACAGGATGCCGTTGACCGATCGCCCGACGCGGACGTAGCGCCCGTTCCCCACGCCCACCCGCGTGAAGCGCACGCGGTACACCGCCACCGTATCCGGCGGTGCGCTCTCGAGCGCGACGAAGACGGTGTCGACGGAGCCGTCCGGGCCGGTGCGCGCCTCTCGCACGTACTGCACGAACGTCGCCTCCGGATCGAAGACCACGCGCTCGGCTCCGGTGCTCGTCGCCGGACCGTCTCCGGAGCGGGCCACGCGCATCGAATCCTCACTCGTGAAGCCGAACTCCTCCTCGAACTGTCGGCTGTCTGCCTCCCGGATGAACGTCGCGCCGAGATGGGCGCGGGCCGCCCCCTCGCGCCCGGGCCACAACGAGAGATCCACGTTCGAACCGACGAGCGTCCGGGTGAACTGATTCGTCGTGTACTGAAACTCGATCGTGATCCGGCGGTCGGACGTGATGAGGTTGCGCGGGGAAAACGTCACTTCGCCCGTGGCATAGTCGATGGTGTAGTCGTTCGTCTCGCCGCGGGTAAGCCTCCGCCCGTCGAGGTAGACGATCTCCGAGCCGGGCACGACGATGATGAAGCGCTCGCCGTTCTGGCCTTCGAGCCGGTACGGCCCCTGAATGCCGTCGATGGGCGTGACGTCTTGCGAGCGGAAGATGCCGCGCGCCGTCGCGCCCGCCGCCGTGACCGAACCGCCGCCAAAGGCTCGCGTGAAGGCCGGCAGCGTGCCGCTCACACTCACGCCCTGAAGCTTCCGGGAGAGCCGGGCAAACTCGCTCCCGCGGAAGGCAAGGTCGAAGTCGCCGAGTTGCGCCTTGCCCGCTCGCGCCTGGACCTCGATGAAGACCTTGTCGAACTCGTTCAGCCGTTGTGTGGTGCCCTCGGGAAGGATGGGCGTGTTTTTGTCCGAGAGCACGGCCTGAACGGTGACGCCCTCCACGATCTCGCCCGCAAGCTGGAGGCGCAGTCCCGACTCGACCGTCGCATCCCGATTGTTTCCGGCGAGGATGCCGCGCGTGATGGAGCCGCTCCTTTGCAGCCGAAGCCCGGCGAACGGATCCGCACCGCCGACCGGCTGCCGCTCTTCCCGCACGACGGCCACCGCGCCCGTCGAGTCGACGCGGTCGAGACGCGTGATGCTCCGGCGGCGATACACGTCCTTGAACGCGAACGGGAGCGTCCGGTATGTGACGACGAGCCGGCTCTCGGGACCGGACACGGGAGCGAGGAGCCAGAGTTCTCCCGTGCGATGGTCCAATCGATATTCGTCGGGCGCGAGCGTGCGTCCGTCGAGACGCACCGTCACCGAGCCGGGCAAGACGAACGGCGCGATCACGTATGGGGAGGTAGGCTGTGCGGCGAGCGTGTCGCGCCGGAGGCCGTCATCGCGAAAGCCGCCGCCGGGAGTCTGTCCGAATGCGCCGCCGGAACAGGCGCAAACGTAGAGCAGAAGCAAGAGAACGACGCAACGCACAGCCATAGTTCGCCGCAAAACGAGGATCGTTTCGGTTGGCTATCGGGAAAGAGGATGATCCACCGGGTGGGTCGTATCGAAGGGCAAGGGCGGCGGCGATGCGTTGGAAGGGCGCCTAGAGAGGCCGGAACACCCGAGAATACCCACAAGCAGCGTCCGGGTTTCTGAATCCTTACCCAGAGGCGGGGAGGAAACGAGCGCTCTTTCTCCGGCACGAAGGATCGGACAAGCCCTGACGCTCCGAATCAAGGTTCCCCCACTTGCCGTCGGCGACGGGCTTTGATACCTTTGGGGCGTCTTTTCCCGAATCGCGGGGAGGCTCCGGCCCTTTCTCACCAGACGCACGAATCGCATGAGCGCAGTAGGCACCCCTTCCCATCCCCTGCGCGTGGCCATCATCGGCGCGGGCCCGGCAGGCTTTTACGCCGCCGAACACCTTCTCAAACAGCCCGACCTGACCGTCGAGGTGGACCTCTTCGACAAGCTCCCGACCCCCTTTGGGCTTGTCCGCTACGGCGTCGCTCCCGATCATCCAAAGATCAAGAACGTCACGCGGATCTATGAGAAGACCGCGAAACGGCCCGGCTTCCGCTTCTTCGGGAACGTGGAGTTCGGAAAGGATCTCTTGCTCGACGACCTCCGGAAGCACTATCACGCCGTCATCTTCACGACCGGCGCACAGGTGGACCGTCATCTCAACATCCCCGGAGAGGACCTCGACGGCAGCCATTCCGCCACGGAGTTCGTGGCCTGGTACAACGGCCATCCCGAGTACCGCGACCTGACGTTCGACCTTACCCGAGAGCGCGTAGCCATCGTGGGTGTGGGCAACGTAGCCGTCGACGTGGCGCGCATCCTGTGCCGCACGCCGGAGGAACTCGAAAAGACCGACATCGCCGACTATGCGCTCGATGCCCTCCGCAAGAGCCGCGTCAAGGAGGTCTTCATGCTCGGGCGACGGGGTCCCGCTCAGGCGGCGTTCACCTTTCCCGAGGCGAAAGAGCTCGGCGAGATGTCCGACGCCGACGTGTACGTGCCGCCGGAAGAAGCCGAACTCGACCCGCTCAGCAAAGCAGAACTCGAAGCCGACGGCGCGCGCGACAAACTCAAGAAGGTCGCCCTCATTCAGGAGTGGGCGCACCGTCCCCGCACCGGGAAATCCCGGCTCCTCACGATCCGTTTTCTGGTCTCCCCGGTCGAAGTGCACGGAGACGATACCGGGCACGTCTCGGGGGTCAAGCTCGTGCGAAACGAGTTGTACAAGGCTGACGACGGACGGCTCCGTCCCCGGCCCACCGGCGTTTTCGAGGAGTTGCCCGTGGAGCTGCTTTTCCGCTCCGTAGGGTACCGGGGCGTGGCCCTGCCCGGCGTCCCGTTCCATGACCGGTGGGGCGTCATCCTGAACGAGGAGGGCCGCGTCATCGACCCGGAGACGCACACGCCCGTGACGGGCCTTTATGCGGCAGGATGGATCAAGCGAGGCCCCACCGGCGTCATCGGAACGAACAAGGCGGACGCCGTCGAGACGGTCGAAAAGCTGCTCGAAGACGTGAACGCCGGACGCCATTGGGAACCGGAGGAGCCAACCGCCGAGGCCGCCGAACGGCTCGTTCGCACGCATCAGCCCGACTTCGTCACGTTCGAGGATTGGAAACGCCTCGACGCCCTGGAGATCGAGCGCGGCAAGGCCGTGGGCCGGCCCCGCGTCAAGTTCACGAGCGTGGAAGAGATGCTCGAAGCCCTCCGCGCAGGCTCCGAAGCCCCACCCGCCTGATCTTCACAGGGCCGCCCTCTCCGGCTCCCCCCGCCCGGTCTGTTCCGCACAGGCGGAGAGCCGGGGGGCGGAGAGGACTCGGTCTCGAAGCGTATTGCGGGGATGACTTGCTTTCGACGCCTGTTTCGGAGATGAAACGCGTCTCACCGATGCGAGGGCTGCGCAAAAAAACGTGGGGAGCGCGAGCGCCGTGACGGCGAACGGGGTGCGTTTGCGTGTCGGACTCCTATTTTTCAGGAATTTTCCGTAGATAGAGGGCGGCACCGAATTAACGTGAGCCCGCGCCGCATGAAGCGATTCTTCCAGTTCAAGAACCTCCTCGGACGGGAACGTCCCGCGCCTCGTTATCGGTATGCGAAAGGCGCCGCCGATCCCGCCCCGATCCCGGCCCGCCCGACCCTTCCGCCACCGACGGTCTTATCGCTCATCAACAACAAGGGCGGTGTGGGTAAGACGACCCTCGCCGTCAACCTTGCCGCCGCCCTCTCCCTGCGGACGCGCGTGCTCCTCATCGACCTCGACAGCCAGGGTTCGGCCTCGCTCTCGCTCCAACCCGCCTCCGAAGACGCCGCCTCCGAAGACGCCGCCTCACTCGTGAGGGTGCTCTGCGACGGTGGCGACGTGCGAGCGGCCGTCCGCACGACCGCAGTGCCGGGACTCGACCTGCTCTCCGGCGGGATCGAGATGATCCAGGGGATGAAGCGACTCGCCAACCTCCCCGGCGCTCCGCTGCGCCTCCGGGAAGCCCTTGCGCCGTTGCGCCAGACGTACGGCTTCATCTTCATCGACTGCGCGCCTACGTTCACGATCTTCTCGCACAACGCGCTGCTGGCCTCGGATGCGTACGTCATTCCGCTCCTGCCCCATCACCTGGCCATCGAGGGCATGGGGAACCTCTTTCGCACCTTGCAACGCCTGCAGGATCCCGAGCACCCGTTCCCGCCGCTCCTCGGCATTGTCCTCTCGATGGTCGATTACCGGGACCCGTCCACGTTCGAGCGCGTGACGTACCTCCGCAAACATTTCCGGGACCGGGTGATGCTTTCGGAGATCCCTTTTCACATCGAGGCTGCCGAAGCGCCGGAGCAGGCGCAGTCGATCTTCGAATACGCCCACGACCCCCGCATCGCCGAGAGCTACTGGGCGCTCAGCAAAGAGATCCTCCACCGGAGCCTGCAACTCGCCCGGAAAGCCGGCCCGGCCCCCGTTTCCAGGCGCGAGCGCTGAAGCCTCCCGATCATCCCTCGACGGTGTACCCCTCTTCGGCGACGGCCTCTACGAGTTGCGCGCGATCGACCTTCTCGGGGTCGTATGAGACGTCTGCTTCACCGATCACCACACGCGTCACTTCGACGCCGTCGACGCCGCTGAGCGCTTCTTCGACCGCGCGCACACAGTGATGACAGCTCATGCCGCTGATTTTCAGGGTTTCTTTCATTGCAATAACGGTTATTTGTGCTTCTCTCGTCCGAAACTCCGGAGCCGGAGGCTGTTCGTCACCACCGAGACGCTCGACATCGCCATCGCGCCGGAGGCAATCATCGGGCTGAGCAGCAGGCCGAGCGTCGGATAGAGCGCGCCCGCGGCCACCGGAATGAGAATCACGTTATAGATGAAGGCGAAGAAAAGGTTCTGCCGGATCGTGCGCATGGTGCGCCGGGAGAGCCGAAAGGCCTCGACCGCCGCCATGAGGTCGCCGCGCATGAGCGTGACGTCGCTCGCCTCGATGGCGATGTCCGTGCCGCCCCCGATGGAGATGCCCACGTCCGCCTGCGCCAACGCCGGGGCGTCGTTGATGCCGTCGCCCACCATGGCCACCCGATGCCCGCCCGCCTGAAGTTCGGCGACGATGGCCGCTTTGTCTTTCGGGAGCACTCCGGCCCGCACCTGTTCGATCCCGCCCCTGCGGGCCACCGGGGGCGCCGCGGGCGGCGCATCGCCCGTCACCATCACCGGCACGACACCGAGCGCCTTGAAAGCCTCGACCGCCTCGCGCGAGGTGGGCCGGACGACGTCGGCGACGGCGAGCACGCCGAGCACCTGCCCCGCGCGCGCCACGAACACCACCGTTTTCCCGTCCGCATACAGCGCCTCGACGGCCTCGCGCTTCTCGACGCGGAGGCCGTGCTTCCGCAGAAAAGCTTCATTCCCCACGAGAATCTCCGCCCCGTTCTGACGCACTTCGATGCCGAGCCCGGTGGCCGAGGTGAACGCTTCCACGGGCGCGATGGCTACGCCGCGCGCTTCCGCCGCCGCCACGATGGCGCGTGCGATGGGGTGTTCGGAGAGCGCCTCGGCGGAAGCCGCCACACGCAGGAGTTCGTCCGTCGCGACGTCGCCGAAGGGGAGCACGTCCGAAAGCTCGGGGCGCCCCTCGGTGATGGTTCCGGTCTTGTCGAGGACGACGTGATCGACGGCGCCGGCGGTCTCGATGGCCGCGCCGTCGCGGATGAGGATGCCGAGCGCCGCGGCCCGTCCGGTGGCGACGACGATGGCCGTCGGCGTGGCGAGCCCGAGCGCGCAGGGACACGCGATGATGAGCACCGTCACGAAGCGAAGCAGTCCGTGCGTGAGGCGCGGCTCCGGCCCCGCAACGTACCATATCGCGAACACACCGAGCGCGATGACGAGCACCGCCGGCACAAAGATGGCCGCCACTTGGTCCGCCAGGCGCTGAATCGGCGGCTTGCTCCCCTGCGCCTGTTGCACGAGACGGACGATCTGCTGAAGCATCGTGTCCTTTCCGAGACGCGTCACCTCGCAGACGAACGCCCCCGTCGTATTGATCGTCCCCGCGATGACCTCGTCGCCTGCCTGCTTCTCGACCGGCATCGGCTCGCCGGTGATCATGCTCTCATCGACCGCCGAGGCGCCTTCGAGGATCTGCCCGTCCACGGGGATGTGCTCGCCCGGGCGCACCACCACGCGATCGCCGAGCCGGATCTCGGTGATCGGAATCACCACTTCACGTCCGTCCCGGAGGACGCGGGCCGTCTCCGGCTGCAGCTGCACGAGGCTCCGGATGGCCGCGCCCGTGCGGCTCTTGGCGCGCTCTTCGAGGAGTCGACCGAGAAGGATCAGCGTGACGATGACCGCCGCCGCCTCGAAGTAGACCGCAGGCTCCTGTCCGGCAGACCGGAAAAGCTCGGGGAAGAAGACAGCGACGAGGCTGTACCCGTACGCCGATGCGACGCCGAGCGCCACGAGCGTGTTCATGTCCGCAGCGCCGTGCCGGAGCGCATTCCACGCGCGGGAAAAGAAGACCCCACCGGCCCAGAAGACGACCGGCGTCGTCAGGATCAATTGCACCCACTCGACGCCGGGGAAGTCGAGCGCTCCCCCCGACATGGAGAGGACGAACACGGGGAGGGTCAGGAGGGCCGCCCCGATGAAGCGTCGCCGCATGTCCCGATAGCGTGCCTCCTGCTCCGCTTCGAGGCGTTCGACGGCGTCCTCCTCCACAACCGCTTGCGCCGCAGAGACGCCCGCATACCGGGAGAAGGCTTGTTCGACGAGGCTCAGGTCGGTGACGCCGGGGATGTATCGCACACGCACGGCGACCGGCCCTTCGCCCGCCGTGTCAATGCTGAGGATGCCGTTGAGCCGTTCAAGTTCGGCCTTGAGCGCCGGAAGCTTCTCCGGATCGTCGAGGATGGTCTCCGCCACGGCCGTCCGCACGCCGTAGCCCGTCCGGATGACGGTGTCGACGATCTCCTTGAGCGGCGGGCGTTCGGGTCCGAGCGAAACGTACGCCTCCTCCGTCGCATAATTGACGCTCGCGCCCTCCACGCCGGTGAGTTTGGAGAGCTTCCGTTCGATCCGCGTCGCGCACGCCGCACACGTCATCCCCTCGATGGGCAGCCTCACCCGCCCGGGAGTGGCCGCTTCCTCTTGTTCATCCTCGATGATCTTCGTCTCCATAATAAAGCCGGTTCGGTGGATCAAAACGACGCTCCCTTTCGCATAAAGGATTGAGGCAGGCTTTGTTTCTCAAGATTCCCCGAATCCGAGCGCGCTGTGCGGATGTTCGAAGGCGCCCGTCATCTTATCAAAGACGTGGAAGCCCCCGCCCGGTAACACTCCGGCACTCGAGGAATAAGGAAAATTAGCCCCTTCTCATGTTATCATTTTGAAAAATAATGAATCTCCGCAAAATCCTTCCTATTTTTAGGCAACCGCCGGAACGTAGGATTATACATTACGGCGCAGGAAAGACGTCCGCCTGAACCCGAGTTCACTCTGTCGTTAGAAGTTATGCCCCAACAAAAGAACAAGGTCACCATCTACGACGTCGCCGAGCATGCGGGCGTCGCCATCTCGACGGTTTCGCGGGTGCTGAACAACTCGGAAGACGTGTCCGACCAGACGCGCGCGCGCGTGCTCAAGGCCATCGAGACGCTGAAGTTTCGGCCGGACCGCACGGCGAAAAACCTTGCGCAACAGGCGACCCATCTCCTCGCCGTGGCCCTCCCCACGTTCACGACGCCCTTTCACATCGAGTTGATGAAGGGCATCCGGTCGCGGCTGCGGGATCAGGACGTGGATCTGCTCCTTTGCGACCTCGGCTCGAAGAAGCGGCATCAGTCGTTGATGAACTTCCTCAAACGCGGCGCGGTGGACGGGCTTTTGCTCGCGGGCGTGGACGTCAACGACGAGATTGCGCAGGAGCTGCACGCGCTCCACGCGCCCGTCGTGTTGATCGGGTCTCGCCGGGACGAGTTCGACAGCTTCTACTGGGACGACGTCGCGGGGGCGCGGCAGGCCGTCGAGCACCTCATCGAGCTGGGGCACCGGCGCATCGGCATGATCAAGACGAACACGGGCAGCCCGCTCCAGAACCGCCGCGTGCAGGGCTATCGCGAGGCGCTCGAAGCCGCCGGCATCCCTTACGACGAAGCGCTCCTCTCGAGCGGACACACGATGAAGCACGCCGGGTTCAGCGAAGAAGCCGGATACGAAGCGATGGAGGCTCTCCTCAGCCTCGCGCCTCCCGTCACCGCCGTCTTTGCCAGCAGCGACGTGCAGGCCATCGGCGCCTGGAAAGCCGCCATCGACAATGGCAGACAAGTGCCGGACGACATCGCCATCGTGGGTTACGACGACATCAAGACCAGCCAGTTCATCGGCCTGACGAGTATGGATCAGGACATGCAGACCATCGGACAGCGCGCCGCAGACCAGCTCCTCCAACGGATGTCCGGCGCGCTCGCCGATCCGCCCCTCGCGGAACTGGTTACGCCGAAGCTTCGCGTGCGCCGCTCGAGCCGACGCAGTGACTGAACCGCCCCTCCTCCTCCGGCACAAGCTCCCCTCCCATGCGCGAAGACCTTTTCCTGAAACAACTCGAGCACACCCTTCGGGCCACCGACTTCCCCGAGCTCGGCGAAAAATACCGGGGCAAGGTGCGCGATACGTACCGTTCGGGCAACCGCCTCATACTCATCACCACCGACCGCATCTCGGCCTTCGATCACGTGCTCCGGCAAACGATCCCGTTCAAGGGTCAGGTGCTCAACCAACTGGCGGCCTACTTCTTCGAACGCACGGCGGACGTTGCCCCGAACCACGTCCTCGCCGTCCCGGACCCGAATGTGACGATCGCCGTGCGGTGCGAGCCCGTGCCCGTCGAGTTCGTCGTCCGCGGATACCTTGCGGGCCACGCATGGCGGGAATATGCGGCCGGGAGGCGAACGCTCTGCGGTGTGCCGTTGCCGGAGGGGCTGCGGCGCAACAGCCGCCTCCCCGCCCCGATACTCACCCCCACGACCAAAGCCGCCGCCGGTCACGATCTCGACATCAGCCGCGCGGAGATCCTTGAACGCAGCATCCTCGACGCGGCTACGTTCGACCACCTCGCGGCCATGGCGTTTGCGCTCTTCGCTCGGGGCACGGAGATGGCGGCCCGGCGCGGCCTCATCCTCGTCGACACGAAGTACGAGTTCGGACGCACGCCCGAGGGATCATACGTCGTCATCGACGAGGTGCACACACCCGACTCATCCCGGTACTTTTACGCCGACACGTACGAAGAGCGCCTGGCCCGGGATGAACCGCAACGCCAGCTTTCGAAGGAATTCGTCCGCGAGTGGCTCATGGCGCACGGCTTTCAGGGGAAAGCAGGTCAGCGTCTCCCCGACCTCCCCGACGCCTTCCGGGTCGAGGTGGCCCGACGGTACGTCGAACTGTTTGAGGCCGTCACGGGGCAAGCGTTCGTCCCGGACACGCATCCCGACCCTGCCGGCCGCATCCTGTCTACGCTGACCGCACTTCCGAATGCCGTTTGACCCGGCAGGATCTTGATGATTCGTTAATCTCAGACGCTGCCCCGCGTTCTATCTTGCCGTCACTCCTCTTCGTCAACACATCAGACGATCTCTGTGGGTGTGAGCCGTCCGGCTTCGTCGGGCGGCTCCTTTTTTGGTGAATAAAAAAAGCGGGCGACGGCTCTTTAGAACCGTCGCCCGCTCTCTTCATGTTTGTGACCGAAAACCCGGTCAGCTCTTCTCTTCCGCTTCCGCCTCAGCCGCTTCACCGTCCGCCGCTTCGACTTCTGCTTCGATCTTCGCTGCAACCTCCGCTTCCGGCTCGGCCTTCGCTTCCGGCTCGGCCTTCGCTTCCGGCTCGGCCTTCGCTTCCGGCTCAGCCTTGGCTTCCGGCTCGGCCGTCGCTTCCGGCTCGGCCTTCGCTTCCGGCTCAGCCTTGGCTTCCGGCTCAGCCTTGGCTTCCGGCTCGGCCTTCGCTTCCGGCTCAGCCTTGGCTTCCGGCTCAGCCTTCGCTTTGGCTTTGGCTTTGGCTTTAGACTTTTTCTCCGCCTGAGCTTCCGGCTCAGCCTCAACCTCGGGAGCCTGGGCAGCCTCAGCTTCCGCTTTCTCGAGCTTGGCCTTCAAATCGGCCAGACCGCTGAGTTCGCCGAGGGTCGTCGGACCCGTCGCCGATTTCTTGAAGCGATCGACTTCTTTGCGCTCGCGGACGCGTTCCTGGCGGCGCTCGCGATGCTCACGCTCGCGTTCGGCGCGTTCTTTGGCGCGTTCGGCGGCCACCTCGCTAAGGATGATCTCCTTCTGCCCGGCATTGAACCGGATGACCGTGAGCCCCGTCAACTCGTCGCCGATGTTGTAATGCTCGCGATGGTTCACGCGGTTTTTCAACTCGCTGATCGGGATGAAGCCTTCGACACCCATCGGGAGTTCGACGCCCACGCCCCGGTCCTCCACACGGGTGATCGTGCCTTCCGTCTCGGAACCTTCGGCGTAGACGTTCGCAAACTGGTTCCAGGGGTTGGTCTCGACCTGCTTGTGGCCCAGCGAGATGCGGCGCTCCTTCGGATCGATGTTCAGCACCACCACGTCCATCTCCTGCCCCTTCTTCACCATCTCGCTGGGATGACGGATCTTCTTCGTCCACGACAGGTCGCTGATGTGGACGAGCCCGTCGATACCCGGCTCGATCTCGACGAAGACGCCGAAGTTCGTGATGTTCCGAACCTTTCCGCGAAGCACCGTTCCCGGCGGATACCGGTCGGCGATGTTTTCCCACGGATCGGGTTCGAGCTGCTTCATGCCGAGGGAAATCTTCTTGCCCTCGAAGTCGATATTGAGGATCTTGACCTTGACGATCTGCCCCAGGGAGACCATCTGGCTCGGGTGCTTGATGTGCTCGGTCCAGCTCATTTCCGAGATGTGGACGAGACCTTCGATGCCCTTCTCGAGCTCAACGAAGGCGCCGTAGTCCGTGATCGAGACCACCTTGCCCTCAACCACGTCGCCGGCCGTGTATTTCTCATTGATGTTCTCCCACGGATGCGGCTGGAGCTGCTTCAGGCCGAGCGAGATCCGCTGGCGCTCCTTGTCGTAGTCAAGCACCACGACGTTGAGTTTCTCGTCGAGGCTGACCAGTTCGGACGGATGCGAGACGCGGCCCCACGAGAGGTCCGTGATGTGCAAGAGACCGTCCACGCCGCCGAGATCGATGAAGACCCCGAAGTCGGTGATATTCTTGACCGTCCCTTCGAGAATTTGTCCCGGCTCCATCGTGGAGAGGATCTTCTGGCGTTGCGCTTCGAGATCCTTCTCGATGAGGGCTTTGTGGGAGACGACGATGTTCTCGTTCGCGGGGTTGAGCTTGACGATCTTGAACTCCATCCGCTTGTCGAGGTACGCGTCGAAGTCACGCACAGGGCGAACATCGATCTGCGAACCCGGCAGGAAGGCTTCCATACCGCCGAGCAGTTCGACGATCATGCCGCCCTTGATCCGGCGAATGATGGTTCCTTCGAGCACCTCCTCGTTCTCGTAAGCCTCCTCGATCCGACGCCAGCGCTTGACGGTGTCGGCTTTCGTTTTCGAAAGGACGAGCTGCCCCTGGTAATCCTCGATCCGTTCGAGGTAAACCTCTACTTCGTCGCCGGGCGTGAGCTCTTCGTCGAACTCATTCTTCGAGACGATGCCGTCGCTTTTGAAGCCAATGTCGATGACGACGTCTTTCTCGCCGATGCTGACCACGCGCCCCTTGACGATTTCGTGCTCGGAAACGTTGGTCAGGGTCTGCTCGACGAGCTTCATCAGTTCCTCGTAGTGAGGTTCCTGCTCGGCTTCTTCCTCTATATGTTGGAGATCCTCCAGCTTGATCACCTTGCCGGTGATCTCTCCGGTATAGCCTTCGAACGCGTTCTCTTCGAAGGCGGCTCCCTCCGTCACTTCGGCTTCGGGCGCTGCTTCCGCCGCCGCTTCGGCTTCGGGCGCTGCTTCCGCCGTCACTTCGGCTTCGGGCGCTGCTTCCGCCGTCGCTTCGGCTTCGGGCGCTGCTTCCGCCGTCGCTTCGGCTTCGGGCGCTGCTTCCGCCGTCGCTTCGGCTTCGGGCGCTGCTTCCGCCGTCGCTTCGGTCTCCGGAGCAGCCTCGGGCTGTGCGACAGTCGTCTCGACTACCACTTCGGTCTCCTTCTCTGACGTAGCTTCTGCTTCAGACTGAATTGCTGTTTCGTTTTTTTGCTGGTCTTCAGCCATGTGTGTTTCTCCGGGCTTTGTCGCTGAGTCTCGACCTGCGAGATGAGGAGTAACGACACCGCCCTTCCTCCATTTAGTGAATGTACCCGGCAGCCGCTCCTCGTCCCGATTGCCGGACCGGTTTATGCGGATTGCTCCGCGTGAAAAAAATGGCTTCACCCGTGTGGAAGCATGTGCCTCCCGGTGTAAGCCGCGATTAGCAAGGTTTCCTAAACCTTAGATGCCTGTATCCGTTCCCTAACCTTTTTAAAAATAAATGCAACTTGCTCATCCGGCGTCAGGTTCGTGGTGTCGAGCTCGATGGCGTCTTCGGCTTTGCGAAGAGGGGCCAGCGCCCGTTCCGCATCCTGCCGGTCCCGCTGTTCGAGTTCGGCGAGCACGCGCTCCTGATCGACCGTGCGCCCGCGCGCCTTCAGTTCCGCCTGTCGGCGGCGAGCCCGTTCGAGCGGATCCGCCACCATGAAGACTTTCACCTCGGCGTCGGGGAAGACCACCGTACCGATGTCCCGCCCCTCCACCACGACGCCGCCCCCTTTGGCGACGAACTCGCGTGCGATCCGGCGCTGAGCGGTCACCATTTTGCTGCGCACCGGCTCGAGCGCACTGACGCGACTCGCCATGGCGCTCACCTCGGGCGTACGGATGAGGTCGGAGACGTCCTCGCCGTCGAGCAGGATACGCATGCCGCCGTCCTCGTGGGCAACGTCCAGCCGCATATGGGCCAGAAGCTTGCGCGCGTTGTCCGGGGTGGGCTCCATACCGGACCGGAGAAACGCGAGCGCGATGGCGCGATACATCGCCCCGGTATCGAGATAAAGATACCCGAGCCGCTGCGCCAGCTTTCGCGCCGTCGTGCTTTTCCCCGATCCACTGGGACCGTCGATTGCGATGATCAAGTGTGCTTCAGCTTTGTTCAGAAAATCAAATTAACGATTCCACACCTGTACCGCAATAAAACGTCCGGGACGGCTCATGAATTGCGCATGGAGGCGCTTGCGCATCCGGGCAAAGGCAGGCGCTCAGGACCCGACCTCCCGGCTGACGATCGTGATGGGATTCGGATACCGTATCGGTCCGAGCGGCGTCTCGACGGTCGGCGTCGCCCTCAGACGGATGCGTTTGGGCGATCCTCCCTGTCCCGAAACGGCCAGCGCCAGTTCCACGAGGTCGCGGGCGCTCTTATCGATGAACCGGACAAGATCGAGGCTGACGGCGACCGGGAGATCCGTTGCCCCACCCGGCGTCAGCGCCACCGGATTCTCATAAACGCCGCTGACGGTCTCTTGATCGTCAAGGAGAAGCGTCCATTCGAGACGGGCGAGACGGGCAGTGACGCCATTTTCGGCCGGATTTTCGGCACGCACGTGCACGACGAGATCGAGCGGGAGCTTTTTCGTGGCGACGGCGGCCGTCAGTCGGGCCACGTCCATCACGCCGAGGTCTTCGTACGAGCGTATGCGGGAGACGTCGATCCCGGCGAGCCGGACGTCTGAAACGCGATCGAGGTCGAAGTTGACTTTTCGAAGGGATGCCACTTCGCGCAGCGTCCGGCAACCCGGCAGCACCAGGAGGCCCGCAAACACTATCGGGCCGAGAAAACGGGTAAAACGGGTAAAACAGGTCGAACGCATCATGGGATTTTTGTCCGGTATTGGGATCCTCGAGCTTCGGGATAAAGGGGGTCTGGTCGCCGATGGAAACGTTCATCGTGTCGGGGAATACTTCATGCTATCGTTTCCGAGCGGCCGGTAAGCTACGAAAAGCGCCGCGAAGTTTTCTCCACACACCCCGATCTATGCGAAAACTCAAACACGCCGAGATTCCCAGGCCGGATCCCCGCGCGCTGGCCGCGCTTCCCCGCCATCCCATCGCCGTCGTGCTCGATGACGTGCGCTCGCTGTACAACGTCGGCTCCATCTTTCGCACCTCGGATGCGGCGCGCATCGAGCATCTGTACCTTGGCGGCATCACCGGGACACCGGAGCATCCGGGGCTGCACAAAACCGCGCTCGGCGCCCAGGACACCGTCCCGTGGACCCATGTCCCCGACCCGCTCGAAGCCGTGGAGGCGCTCCGGATGCGCGGGTACACCCTTGCCGTCCTCGAAATCACCGACACCCCTACCCCCGTTTCGAAGGTTCAGGAATCGGATTTTCCGCTGTGCCTGATCGTCGGAAACGAGGTGCACGGGGTCCGGGACGAGCTTGTCGAGAAGGCCGACTTTGCCCTCGAAATCCCTCAGTACGGCGTGAAGCAGTCGCTGAACGTTGCGGTCGCCTACGGCGTCGCCGTCTTCGGGCTCGTCGAGCGGTATCGCGCCTCGCACGGGTGAGCGCTCATGTTTTCGTATCGTTTTGACCTTGGGCGCGCCATCATCCGCGCACGGCATCGTATCTTGCCGCCGAGCGGCTCTCGCTCCAACCCACTTTCCACGCCTTTCGATTAGCCCATGACTCCCGAGCAACCGACCGGCACGCCGCTCTTTTCCGAGTTTCCGCCCGTGAAGCGTACGGCATGGGAGGAAAAGATTCGGGTCGATCTCAAGGGGAAGCCTCTCGAAAGCCTCGTCTGGCACACGTTGGAGGGCTTCGATGTCGCGCCCTTCTATACGGCGGAGGACCTTCCCGACCTCGGCGCGCGGCACGCCCTTCCGGGCGCGTTCCCTTTCATGCGCGGCCCGCAACCGGACGGCGCGCCCGCTTCGATCCGTACGGACCTGGCCGTGGCGGACGTGGACGAGGCGAACCGGCTGGCGCGGCGAGCCCTCGCGATGGGCGCCGATGCGCTCGGCTTCCGCCTCGACGTCCGGGGCGGGCGCGTGCAGGGCGTCCCCGTGCAATCGCTCGACGACTTCGCGCGGCTCACCGAAGGTCTTCCGCTCGACGAGGTCCCGCTTCATTTCATGGCCGGGCGCGCCTCCCTCCCCCTTCTCGCCCTGTGGCTCCGCACGGCCCGCTCGCGCGGCGTCGCGCTCGACCGGCTGCGCGGCTCCGTCGCGCATGATCCCCTCGGCGCTTTCGCCCGGACGGGCCGCCTCGCCCCCGGCGCGGCCTTCGACGCCACCGCGCGCGCGCTCGAAGAGGCACGGTCGCTCGCGCCCGCCCTTCGTCTCCTCGCCTGCGACGCCTCCGTGTACCACGACGCCGGAGCCTCGACCACGCAGACGCTCGCCTTCACCCTGGCAAGCGCGAGCGCCTGCCTCGCCGAACTCACCGACCGGGGGCTCTCCGTCCCCGAGATCGCGCGGAGGATGCACTTCATCATACCGGTCGGGGTGAGCTACTTCATGAGCATCGCGCAGTTTCGCGCGCTCCGGATGCTCTTCGCCCGGCTCGTCGAGGCCTATGCGCCTGAGGCCAGGGAGGCGGGTCGCGCCTTCATTCACGCCGAAGGGTCCCGCCGGCACCTCACCGTGTACGACCCGTATGTGAACATGCTTCGGAACACGACCGAGGCGGCGGCGGCGCTCATCGGCGGGTGCGACACGCTCGGCCTTCCCCCGCACGACGCCGCGCTCGGCCGGCCGGACGCCTTCTCGCACCGCATGGCTCGAAACGCGGGCCTCATCCTCAAACACGAAGCCTACCTCGATCGTGTCGTCGATCCGGCGGCAGGCTCGTATTATCTCGAAACACTCACGGACAGCCTCGCGCGGGCGGCGTGGGGACTTTTCCGGGAAGTCGAAGCGCGGGGCGGGATGATCCCTGCGATGACCGATGGCTTCGTGGCTGCGCGCATCGCTGAGACGCGGCAGAAGCGTGCGCGCGCGGTGGCCACGCGGCGGCGGCCCTTCGTCGGAACGAGCGTTTATCCCGACCTCGACGAGCGCAAGCTCGAAGCCGTCGAAGCCCTCCCCGAAGGTGCGGCGCTCACGGAGGCTCGGGGGATCGCCATCGCCGAAGCATCGCTCGAAGCCCTGATGGGCGCGCTTAACCGGGGCGCCGTCCTCGCCGATCTCCTGGCCGAGCGCGGGACCGAGCCTCCGCGCACCGCCCCCGCGCTCGTACCTCTTCGCGACTCGGAGCCGTTCGAGCGTCTCCGCCTTCGCACCGAGCGTTTTGCCCGCGCGAGCGGCCGCACGCCTGCCGTCTTCCTCCTGCCCCTCGGCGCTCCCGCCGTGCGAAGCGCCCGCGCCGCCTTCGCCCGCAATTTCTTCGGGTGCGCGGGGTTCGTCGTCCATGAGAACCTGGGGTTCGAGACGCCGGAAGAAGGCGCGGCGGCGGCCCTCGCGAGCGGCGACGAGATCGTCGTCGTCTGCGCGCCGGACGCCGACTACCCCGTCATCGTTCCGTCCCTCCGGCGAAGTCTCGAAGCCGGAGATGCGCGCCCGCTCCTCGTCGTGGCGACGCGCCCCGACGCGGTCCCGGAACCCCTCGCCGAAAGCATCGACGGGTTCATCTACGCAGGCGCCGACGTCCTCACGATCCTCGAAGCTTTTCAGACCCGCCTCGGCATCCGTTCCGAGGGAGACGAAAGCTGAACCGACCGCGCTCCACGCTGCCGAATCATGCGCCCAGACTTCTCGAAGATTGACTATCGCCCCGACGCCGCATCGGACGCCCCCACGGACGCCCCTTCATGGATGACGGCCGAGGGCATCCCGGTGCGACGCGTGTTCACCGAGGCGGACCTCGAGGGCATGGAACACCTCGCGTACGCCGCCGGACTTCCGCCCTTTCTGAGGGGTCCGTACGCCTCGATGTATACGGTCCGTCCGTGGACCATCCGTCAATACGCGGGGTTCTCCACGGCTGAAGCCTCGAACGCCTTCTACCGCCGAAACCTCGCCGCCGGACAGAAGGGCCTCTCCGTCGCCTTCGACCTGCCCACCCATCGCGGATATGACTCCGACCACCCGCGCGTGGTCGGGGACGTGGGGAAGGCCGGCGTCGCCATTGACACGGTCGAGGACATGAAAATCCTCTTCGACGGCATCCCGCTCGACCGCATGTCCGTCTCGATGACCATGAACGGAGCCGTGCTCCCCGTGCTCGCCTTCTTCCTCATCGCCGCCGAAGAACAGGGGGTGCGCCCCGAACAGTTGACCGGGACCATTCAGAACGACATCCTCAAGGAGTTCATGGTCCGGAACACGTACATCTACCCGCCGGAGCCGTCCATGCGCATCGTCGGCGACATCTTCGCCTTCACGTCGCAGCGGATGCCGCGTTTCAATTCGATCTCCGTGAGCGGGTACCACATTCAGGAGGCGGGCGGCTCGGCGGACATCGAGCTCGCGTACACCCTCGCCGACGGCCTCGAATATCTCCGAACGGGGCTGAAGGCAGGACTCGAAATCGACGCCTTCGCTCCGCGCATCTCGTTCTTCTTCGGCATCGGGATGAACCATTTCATGGAGATCGCCAAACTGCGGGCGGCGCGGATGCTGTGGGCGAAGATCGTGAAAGCCTTCGCCCCAAAGAACCCGAAGTCGATGACGCTTCGGACGCACTGTCAGACCTCCGGGTGGAGTCTCACCGAACAGGACCCGTTCAATAACGTGACCCGGACGTGCATCGAGGCGCTCGCCGCCGCGCTTGGACACACGCAGTCCCTTCACACGAACGCCCTCGACGAAGCCATCGCCCTGCCGACCGACTTCTCTGCCCGCATCGCCCGAAACACCCAGATCTATCTTCAGCAGGAAACCGACCTCACGCGCGTCATCGACCCGTGGGGCGGATCGTATTACGTGGAATACCTGACGCATCATCTGACGCGTCGGGCGTGGATGCTCATCGAGGAGGTGGAGGCGCGAGGCGGCATGACAAAGGCCATCGAGGCCGGGTTGCCGAAGCTCCGCATCGAGGAGGCCGCCGCCCGGCGGCAGGCGCGCATCGACACCGGCAAAGAGGTCATCGTGGGGGTGAACCGACACCGTCTCGAACATGAGGCGCCCCTCGACATCCTCGAAGTGGACCACGCGGCGGTGCGGGAGCAACAGATCGCCCGTCTGCATAGAATCAAGGCCGAGCGCGACGCCCGCGCCGTGGAGAAGGCCCTCGACGCGCTCACCCGGTGCGCCGCCACCGGCGAAGGCAACCTCCTCGCCTTCAGCGTGGACGCCGCCCGCGTGAGGGCCACCCTCGGAGAAATCTCATTCGCCATGGAAAAAGTCTTTGGTCGATACGAAGCCGACATCCGATCCGTCTCGGGCGTCTATGCCGCCGAGGCGGGCCAGGACGAGGACTTCGTGCGCGCCCGTCGCCTCGCCGACACCTTTGCCGAACTCGAAGGCCGCCGCCCGCGCATCCTCGTCGCCAAGCTCGGACAGGACGGCCACGACCGGGGCGCGAAGGTCATCGCCACGAGCTTTGCCGATCTCGGCTTCGACGTGGATATCGGGCCGCTCTTTCAGACGCCGGAAGAAGCCGCGCGACAGGCCGTCGAGAACGACGTGCACATCCTCGGCATCTCCAGCCTCGCCGGCGCGCACAAGACCCTCGTGCCGCAGGTCATCGAGGCGCTCCACACGCTCGGGCGCGACGACATCATGGTCGTCGTGGGCGGCGTCATCCCGGTCCAGGACTACGAGGCGCTCTATGCGGCGGGCGCCTCGGGCATCTTCGGTCCCGGAACCGTCGTCTCGAAAGCGGCGCAAGAGATCCTCGACGTGCTCATCGCCCGCCTGCGCTCCGAACACGAAGCTCCCGACGCATCCTGACCCCCATCATTTTTCACGAAGGAACGTTTTGCCCAGAGACGAGGGAAAGCAACCGAAAGACGATGCGCTTCGGGTTCGCCCCGGCGTGGAGGAGATGCCCTCGATCAACCCTGAGCTCGAGAAGAAGAGCCGTCGGCGCGCGCTTTCGGTCGAGGCGTTCGTGACGGGCATCCGCGCGGGCGACCGCGTGGCGCTCGGTCGCGCGATCACGCTCATCGAGAGCACGCGCGAAGACCATCAGCGACGGGCGCAGGAGATCATCGAGCGGTGCCTCCCGTTTTCGGGCCGGAGCATCCGCGTGGGCATCACGGGCGCCCCGGGCGTGGGCAAGAGCACGCTCATCGAAGCGCTCGGCCGTCGGCTGACCGCGCGCGAACACCGGGTCGCCGTGCTCGCCATCGACCCGAGCAGTACCCGCACGAAAGGCAGCATCCTCGGCGACAAGACGCGCATGAGCCGCCTCGCCGCCGACCCGAACGCCTTCATCCGCCCGAGCCCGAGCGCCGGCTCGCTCGGCGGCGTCGCCCGCCGCACACGAGAGACGATCATCCTGTGCGAAGCCGCCGGTTACGACGTCGTCTTCGTCGAGACCGTGGGCGTGGGACAGTCGGAGACGACCGTGCATTCGATGGTCGATTTCTTCCTTCTGCTCGTCCTGGCCGGCGCAGGCGACGAGCTTCAGGGCATCAAACGCGGCATCATCGAGATGGCCGATGCCGTGGCCGTGACGAAAGCCGACGGCGACAACCTCGCGCGCGCCGAGACGGCGCAGGCGCAACTTCGAAGCGCCCTCCGGATGTTTCCCCCGCCACGCTCCGGATGGCGTCCCCCCGCGTTGACGTGTTCGGCGCGCACCGGCGCGGGCCTCGACACGCTCTGGGAGACCATCGAGGCCTATCGCGCCCATGCGACCGAGACCGGCTTCTTCGAGAAGCACCGGCGGGAGCAGGCGCGCCACTGGATGATGCAGACCATCGAACACCGGCTCCGCGCCGACTTCTTCTCCCATCCGAAGGTCATGGAAGCCCTCGGCCCGCTCGAAACGGCCGTGGTCGAGGGGCGGACCAGCCCGTTCGTCGCGGCGCAGCGGCTGCTCGCCGTCTATGCGGAGGTCGGCCATGCGAACGCCTGAGGCCGTGCGGGCGTTTGTGGCGCGGCAGCTTCCCGGCTTTGCGCCGACGGGCGCGCGCCCGCTCCACGGCGGCAACCTCAACTACGTGTGGCGCGTGGAAGGGCGCGAGGGGTCGGTCGTGGTCAAGCACGCCCCGCCATTCATCGCCCGCGCGCCGGAGATCCCCCTCGACCCTTCGCGCCTCGCCTTCGAAGCCCGCGCGCTCGAAGCGTTTGCCGACGGCGGCTCGCTCACCGCGCTTGCCCGCGAAGCCGTTCGCCCGCCCCGTCTGCTCGCCTTCGACCCGGACGCCCACGCGCTCCTGATGGAAGACCTGGGTGAGGCGCCCGACCTTGGCGCATGGCTCCGCGCCCTCCCCCGCACGCCGGGTGACGCTCGCGAAGCCGGTCGCACTCTCGGCGCCTTCATCGGGAGCCTGCACCGCGTCAGTGCCGGCGACGAACGCCTCGCCGCCGGCTTCCGGAACCGCGCCATACAGGAGACACGGCTCGCCGTTCAATACCGCGGCATCGAAGCGATGTGCGCGCGAGGCGGCGTGCCGGACGCAGCGGCCCTCGGCGCGACCGCCGTCGCCCTCGGCGAAGCCCTCCTCGCCCCCGGCCGGTGCCTGCTCATGGGCGACCTCTGGCCCGCTTCGGTCCTCGTCACGCCGGCGGGTTTGCGGCTGATCGACTGGGAGTTCGTCCATTACGGACGGCCGCTTCAGGACGTGGCCCACCTCGCTGCGCACCTGTGGATGCACGCCCACCGCGCGCCCGATGCCGCGCCTGCCCGCACGCTTCTTCGCGCGTTCCTGGGGGCCTATCGCCACGCCCTCGGTCCGGCTCGCGCCGTCCTCATCGACGCCGACGAGTTGCGCGGGTGCGCCGTCCATTTCGGCTGTGAGCTCCTCGTCCGCACGACCGGTCCGTTTCAGGGCGGCGCGCTATATGAGGGGCTCCCCCCGGATGCGCCCGCCGTCCGCGAGGCCGTCGGTGTGGCCGTCGAACACCTGCGCCACCCCGATCGCGTGGACACCTTTGCCGCGCTCGGACCGTGAGCGCGCACGCGCCGTCACGCCGCCGCGCCGAGCGCCTCGACGGCGCGTCGCAGGCGACGGAGGCACGTCTCCTTGCCGAGCGTCTCCATCATCGCAAAGAGACTCGGGCCGAAGGTGACGCCGCTGAGCGCAAGCCGCACCGGGTGAATGATGCGCCCCGCGCCGACGCCCTTCTCCTCGGCCAGCGCGCGAAGGGCCGCCTCGACGGAGGCCTCATCGAACGTCTCGAGCGCTTCGAGCCGGTCCGCATACGCCGCGACGAGTTCCGCCGCATCCGCCTTCCACCGCTTCTTCACGCCCTTCGGATCGTACTCGGTCGGATCTTCGAAGAAATACCGGGCTGCCGTTGCGAGGTCCTTCGCGAAAGAGATGCGTTCCCGCATGAGCCCGACGACGCGCCGAAGGTAGGCCTCGTCCGTCGTGATGCCCTCTTTTTCGAGATACGGCCGCACCCTCTCGACGAGCTCATCCGGAGTCATCATCCGGAGGTACTGCTCATTGTACCACCGGAGCTTGTCGAGGTTGAATTGCACGCCGCTCGACCCTACCCGCTCGATGGAGAAGGCCTCGACGAGTTCGGGCAGGCGGAAGATTTCGCGCTCGTCCCCGGGATTCCATCCGAGGAAAGCGAGGAAGTTGAGGAGCGCTTCGGGTTCGTAGCCTTCCTCCCGATACTGACGAACGGAGACGGGGATGCCCATCTTGTCGGCGTTCCGCTTGGAGAGCTTGCCTCCGGTGGGGCTGAGGATGAGCGGCAGATGCGCCATCTCCGGCGGCTCCCACCCGAGCGCGCGATACATGAGGACGTGCTTCGGCGTGGACGGCAGCCATTCTTCGCCCCGGATGACGTGCGTGATGCGCATGAGGTGATCGTCCACCACGTTGGCGAGGTGATACGTCGGCATGCCGTCCGACTTGACGAGCACCTGATCGTCGATCTCCCCCGTGTCGAAGGAGACTTCCCCCCGGATGAGGTCGCGGAACGTCACCGTCTCACCGGGATCGACTTTCAGACGGACCACGTGCGGCGCTCCCCCCGCGAGGCGCCGCCGGACCTCCTCGGCGGGAAGCGTGAGGCTGTTCGTCATGTGGACGCGCGTCACGGCGTCGTACTTCGGCGAAGGGTTCTCGGGCGTGGCGCGTTCTTTCCGCATACGCTCGATCTCCTCGGGCGTGTCGAAGGCGTAATACGCGCGTCCGGCCTCGAGGAGCGCCCGGGCATACCGGTCGTATACTTCCTTTCGTTCCGACTGATGATACGGCGCGTGCGGGCCGCCTTTCTCCGGCCCCTCGTCGTAGTCGAGCCCGGCCCATGCGAGCGATTCGAGAATGTCGGCCTCGGCTTCCGCCACGAACCGGCTCCGGTCGGTGTCCTCGATGCGGAGGACAAAGTGCCCGCCGTGTTTTCGAGCGAAGAGATAATTATACAGCGCCGTGCGCAGCCCGCCGATGTGGAGCAGCCCCGTCGGGCTGGGCGCGAAACGCACGCGCACGGTGTCCTGGTCAGCCATGATCACTCATCGAGATGGTTCGTGGGGTTCCCGATTCGGGAGGGAGATAATACGAACCCCCTTCGACCCCTTTTCCCCCGACCCCGCCTTTCCACGCAGATTTGGGATGAAAAATGCGGCGCCCCTGCGCGACGACCGGCTCCCTTTTTCCGACACGCCCCCGGTCCGGGACGAACGAAGGCGCACCCCCCGAAGGAGATGCGCCCGGGCAAGGGGAGGTCGCTCACCCGACCCCTCAAGGCTCCTCCGTCGCGATCTGTTTCGCCTCGATGGTGAGGCCGGGATAGAACACGTAGACAGCTTCGAACCGACTCGGGGCCACTTCGAGGTCGACGAACTCCACACGCTCCTCTTCGCCGCGCACGGCTGCGCCGGTTTGATTATCGGGCGTGGTGGAGCCGGGCAGCATCACACCGATGAGGAACAGCACGAGGGCCACGATGACCGCTGAGCGAAGCGAGACGGGCGTGCGCAGGTTCCACAGAGGACGGCGGTCGGAGGCCCGGTCCACACGGAGGCTCACCGTTTTGTGCCGGGCAAGTTTCTCGAAAAAGGCATCGTCCACCGAAGGCGGCACCACGAGGTATTCCTGCCGGCTCATGCGCCGGAACCGGAGCACCGAATCGAAGCGGCGACGGCAGGAGGCGCATACGGAGAGATGCGCGAAGAGGAACGGCTGCATCTCCACGGAGAGCTCGCCGTCGAGGTACAGGTTCAGCGTCTCCTCCATGGCGCCCCGGCACGGAGACGTCCCGGTAGGGGCCGACATTGAAGTATCCATGATCTATCTCGACGTTTACTTTTCTGAGGAGCGTCGCGTTCAGTCGTTCGCCGCGCCGCGCGAGAGGGCGGCCCGCTCATCGCGGACGGCCGGCGCCATGAACGCGGCCAGTTTCCGCCGCGCCTTGAACAGCCGCGACTTGACGGCGCTGAGGCTGCTCCGCGTCACCGCGGCGATCTCTTCATAGCTCAGGTTCTGATATTCCCTGAGGATGATCACTTCCCGGTAATCCGGCTTGAGTTGCGCCAGAAAGCGCGTCACCATCTCGACCTGTTCGCTCTTCTCCATCCGGGCGCCGGGCGTGTCGGCGCCGGACACGGGCGGCGTCGCCTCGTCGAGCGGCACGTGACGCGTGGTGCGCCGCAGATGGTTCAGGCACTGGTTCCGCGCAATGGTGAAGAGCCATGCCTTGAAGGACGAGGTCTTCATGAGACGGTCCCGGTTCTCATAAAGCCGGAGAAACGTCTCCTGCATCACGTCCTGAGCAACGGGCTTGTCGAGGAGCATTTTGACACAAAAGGCGTACACGGGGCCCTTGTATCGGTTGTAGAGCGAGACGAAAGCGAACTCGTCTCCCGCCTGAAAGGCTTCGATCAGGACCTTGTCGTCCATCTGCATCGCGTCTGTCCGTTGATTTCCCTGGCGCCGGTCATCAATCTGTTCTTAATGGACCGGACCGCAGCGCAAAAGTTGCCGTTTTTCGAGTTTTCGAACCAAAACATCGCCTCGCAAAGAATCAAAGCGGGCGTATCTCGGTAAGAGGCGACCGACGCAACAGCCCTGCATCGTCGGGATTTATTGCTTGCGGATCAGATCTATATATCACAGAGACCCGCCACTGTCCACAAAACCACACAAGGATTCATGCGCACGCACAGGAACGTCCATCGCTCGATACTGCTGACTTTCACGGGCCTGATCGCCTTTTTGCTCGTCGGATGCAGCGGCCCTCGGGAAATGACACCTCCGACGAACGATCCCCCCTCGGACGTCGTCGCGCTCTTCGACGGCGGCGTCGTCACGCTCGACGAGTTCGAGACGCAATATGCGCGCTCGGTGGGCGGTCGTGCGGCGGCCGCCGATGACTCCCTCTCGGAATATCAGGATTTTCTCAAGCGCTATCTCGACTTTCGGCTGAAAGTACAGGCGGCGAAGGATGCCGGTCTCGACCGGGACTCGTCGCTTCAGACGGAGATTGCCCGGTATCGCAATCAGCTGGCCCGGCCCTATCTGCTCGAACAGCGGGTCACCGATCCGTTGCTTCGCGATCTGTACGAGAAGAAGAAGGAGGTCGTTGACGCCAGCCACATCTTGATTCGCCTGGCTCCCAACGCTTCGCCCGAGGATACGCTCGAGGCCTACCGCCGGATCGCCGCCCTCCGCGACTCGGTGCTTCAGGGCGTCGACTTCGGAGCGCTCGCCTATCGTCATTCCGAAGACCCCTCTGCGCAGAGCAACGGCCTCGGCGCGCGCGGGCGGCTCGGCTATTTCTCCGGCGGTCGCATGGTCAAGGCCTTCGAAGACGTCGCCTTCAAAACGCCCGTCGGTCAGGTCTCCGAGATTTTCCGTTCTCCCTACGGGTACCACCTTGTCTACGTCCACGATCACAAAGCGAAGCCGAACGACATCCGCATCGCCCACATCATGATCCGCATTAAGGGGAACACGGCTGCCGACACCCTGGCCGCCCTCGCCCGTGTGGACTCCGTCCGCGCCCTCCTCGCCGAGGGCCGGGACTTCGCCGAGGTGGCGAAAGAGTACTCCGAGGACATGGGCAGCGCCCGCGCCGGCGGCGACATCGGCTTCGTCTCCTACGACAGCCGCCTCATCGAGCCCCTGAAATCGACCGCCTTTGCCCTCCAGCACGTCGGCGACCTTTCGGAGCCCGTTCTGAGCCGTTTCGGCTACCACATCATCAAACTCGTCGAGATCCGTGAACCCCGCTCGTTCGAAGCGTCGAAGGAGGATCTGAAGGCGGCGCTCGCCCGTCTCCCCCGCTCCACCGAATCCATGAAAAAGTTCGCCGCCCAGATCCGTGAACGCGAAGGCGACTGGCTCGACACCACCCTCGTCTACAGCGTCTTCGACACCACTTCGGCCGACTCCGTCTTCATGGTCTTCTCGCGGGGCGGCCTTCCCGACTCCCTCATCGCCCTCAAGTTCGCTTCCATTGGCGACTCGACGTACACACTCGGCGAACTGATCGCATTCACGCAAAAGAACACGGTCCCCCGCCAGCAGGATGCGCGCAAGATGATTCTTCAGGGAATCAACACGTTCCTCGATGACCGGGCCGTCGACGTCGAAGTGAGCAAGCTCGAAGAACGGGACCCGGACTTCCGGGCCACGATGGACGAGTTCCGCAACGGCCTGTTGTTGTTCCGTTTGATGGAAGATTCCGTCTGGACAGCCGCTGCCCAGGACTCAGCCGCGCTCCGCTCATACTACGAGGCGCACGCGGAAAAATATCGTTTCCCGGACCGCACCCGGATCATCAGTTTCTACAGCGCCTCGGACTCGTTGCTGAACGCCCTGGGCGCGCAGCTCGACGCCGGAATGTCCGTCGCCGAAGCCGAGGCGTCCGTCCTGTTTGATCCCGACCATAACCTGAGCGTGGACACGACCTTCGTCGAAGGCCCCACCAATTCGGTCTTCGACCAGGCCCTCGACCTGGAGCCGGGCGCGCATACGAACGCCGTACCGTACACGAAGGGCTTCATTTTGATGGTGAATGACGGTGTGGAGCCGGCCCGGGCCAAATCCTTTGAAGAAGCGCAAGCCGAGGTGATCAACGATTACCAGAAAGTGCTCGAAGACCGGCTTCTGGCCCGACTCCACCAGCGGTATCACGCGCGGCTGTTTCCCGAGCGCCTCACGCGCGCCTTCCAACATGAACCGACCGACAGTGCCTCCTCAGCTTCTTCCACCCAATAGACGCTCCGCCTGGTTCTTCCCTTTCGTCTTTGCGTGGGTCACGCTCCTCCTCGCCGGGTGCGGGCAGGAAGCGACGAGGCCGGACTATGTGGCGCGCGTGGGGGACCGTTACCTGACCCGGGACGAGCTCTCGGCGGCTCTCGAGTCGCTCCCGTTCCTTCAGGATTCGACGGAGGCCCAGCAACAGATCATCGAGCAGTGGGTCAACAACGAGCTCCTGTATCAGGAAGCCCGACGGCGCAGGCTCCGCAACGATCCGGAAGTGCGACGTCTTCTCGAAGAGAACGAACGTTCCGTGCTCATCAGCGCGTACGTGAACCGGCTCTTTGAGGATGAAGCGACGCCTCCCTCGAAGGAGGCGCTTCAGGCATACTTCGAGCAGCACCGAGACCAACTGCGGCTCCGCGAGCCCTTCGTTCGCGTCCGCTATCTCTCGACAGCCAACGTCGACTCAGCGATGGCCGTCCGTCGCGCCTTGCTCCGGATCGACCGGACGCCGGATCCCGACTCCGCGTGGGCCGCCCTCGCGCGCCGGTACGCCGACGACCCCGACGGCGTGCTCGGACTCTCCCGGTCCTACTTTCCCGAGAGCCGCCTTTTCACGGCGCAACCCGCGATTCAGGAAGAATTGCGGGGGCTCTCGAAAGGGGACGTCTCTCCCCTCATCGAGTACGACGGCGTATACCACGTGCTCCAACTCGTCGACCGGGCGCCGCCCGGCTCCGTGCCCGAACTGGCATGGATCGAAAGCGAGTTGAAGCAACGGCTCACCATCGAGGCGCGGAAACAGATGTATGCCCGTCAGGTTCAACGCCTGAGAAATGAAGCGCTGGCCCGGGAAAACCTGGAGATCAAGTAAGGCCACACGCCATCCCCGCCCCGCGCGCCATGCACGCGCTTCGAGCCGCCGTCTTACTCCCCTTCGCGCAATATGCGGCTCGTCCGCGCGTTCCTTTTCCTACGGGTTCGATTGGCCGCTGCGCCGGTCCTTCCCTCTTGCGTTGACTTATCCCAGCTGAAATGAAGTTTTTTCCCTCCGCCTCCGGCCTCCTCTGCGCGCTCCTGCTGAGCCTTCTCGCCGCGCTCCCTTCCCGCGCCCAGGAGACCAGGGTCCTCGATGAGATCGTGGCCGTCGTCGGCGACCAGATCATCCTTCGTTCCGACGTGGACGGCTTCGTGGCCGGGCTCCTTCGGCAACAAAAGCTGTCCTATTCAAAAGACCTCTGGAACGACGCCCTCAACCAGATGATCAATGAGAAGGTCCTGACGATCCATGCCAAGCGGGACACCACCATACAGGTGACCGACGCCCAGGTGGAACAGTCCCTCGATCAGCGCATCCAGCAAATGACCGCGCAGCTCGGGAGCCAGCAACGCCTCGAAGAACTTTACGGCAAAAGCATCATCGAGATCAAGGCCGACCTCCGGGAAGAGTTTCGGGACCAGATGCTGGCCGAGCAGCTTCGCAACCGCAAGCTTCGCGAAGTCAAGATTACCCCGAGCGAGGTGAAGGAATGGTTCAACCGCTTCCCGACCGACTCTTTGCCCATGTTCCCCGAAGTCGTCCGCCTCTCCCACATCGTGCGATTCCCCGACGTGAGCGATGAGGCGCGCGAGGAGGCCCGGGAGATCATTACCGCGATCCGAGATTCCATCGTGGTCGGCGGCGCCTCGTTCGAAGAGATGGCCCGACTGTTCTCCGACGATCCCGGTTCAGCGGCCAACGGAGGACGATACGAGAGCATGAGCCTCAAAGAAGTGGTGCCCGAGTTCGCCGCCGTCGCCTCCCGCGCGCCGGTCGGACAGGTCTCTCAGGTCTTCGAGACGCAGTTCGGGCTCCACATTCTCCGGCTCAACAAACGCCTCGGAGACGTCATCGATTACAACCATATCCTCATCGCTTTCGACGAGAGCAAATCCGACCCGACGGAGGCCATCGCCTTCCTCACCGCCGTGCGGGACTCCATCCTGACCCTCGACCTCCCGTTCGAGTTGATGGCGCGCCGTCATTCACAGGAGAAAGCCTCCGCAATGCGCGGCGGACGCGTGCTCGACCCGCAGTCCGGCGAACGCGACCTGGTGCTCGCCGCCCTGGGCCCGGACTGGCGGGCGACGCTGAGCAATCTCGACGTAGGCGAGGTCAGTGAGCCGGCGCCTGTGGAGCTGCTCAACGGACGCCGCGCCTACCACATCGTCAAGCTCGAACGCCACACGCCCGCCCATCGCGTCAACATCGACACCGACTATGAGCTGATCCAGCAGTACGCGCTTCGGGAAAAGCAGAATCGCGTGCTCGGCGAATGGTACGACCGGCTCCGCAAAGAGGTCTACATCGACATCCGGGGCGAGGCTTCGAACGACCCCATGGCGCGAAACTGAGCGCTTCGATGCGACACGAAACAAAGCGCTCTTCCTCCCGAATGACTCGGATTCGCCCCCACCTCATGGGGAGATCCTGACGGTCCGGTTTTTTTCCCCGCATCCCCTTCTCATCCTTTAACCCCAGGCCAGGCATGGCGCAAGCTGAGCAGACGACAACCTCTTCCACGGAACTCGAGGCCCTTCAAACCGGCTATCGCCGCCTGCGCGACGAGATCGGCAAGGTCATCGTCGGACAACAGGACATCATCGAACTCGTTTTCGTCAGCCTGATCTGCCGGGGACATGCGCTGCTCGTGGGTGTGCCGGGTCTGGCCAAAACGCTGTTGATCCGCACGCTCGCCGATGCGCTCCACCTTCGCTTCAATCGTATCCAGTTCACCCCGGACCTCATGCCCGGCGACATCACCGGCACGGAGATCATTGAAGAAGACGCCTCGACCGGCCGTCGTGGGTTCAAGTTCGTGCGCGGCCCCATCTTCGCGAACGTGATCCTCGCCGACGAGATCAACCGCACGCCGCCGAAGACCCAGGCGGCCCTGCTCGAAGCCATGCAGGAGCATCACGTCACCGCCGCCGGCAACACCTTCGTGCTCGAAGAGCCGTTCTTCGTCCTCGCCACGCAGAACCCCATCGAACAGGAGGGCACCTATCCCCTCCCCGAAGCCCAGCTCGACCGCTTCATGCTCAACCTCTGGCTCGACTACCCTTCGTTCGACGACGAGGTGCGCATCGTCCGCAACACCACGAGCGCCCGGGACGCGCGCGCCGAGGCCGTCATGACCCGAGAAGAACTCATGCGCTACCAGCAATTCGTACGGGAAGCGCCCGTGGCCGACAACGTGATCGAGTATGCCGTCTCGCTCGTGGGGAAAACCCGCCCGGGGCGTGAGGGCGCACCGGAGTTCGTGACCAATTATCTGAGCTACGGGGCCGGGCCGCGCGCCTCCCAGTACCTGATCCTCGGCGCAAAGGCCCTCGCCCTTCTCGACGGCCGTCTCACCCCCCTCATCGCCGACGTGAACCGGATGGCCGTCCCGGTCTTGCGCCACCGGATCGTGCCGAACTTCAACGCGGAAGCGGAAGGCATTTCCACGGTGGATCTGATCGAGCGGTTGCTTGCGGAGCAGGCTCGTTAATCCGGAATCATCGTCCGGCAAGCCGCCCTACACGATCGCGCTCGTTGCGCCTACCGATCCGGATCGCCTAAAAGAATTTGAATCCGGGAGAGACGAAGTTGGGGCTATACATCCCCAGGAAGAAAGGCCCGTAGGCGATCAAGATGAGGACAATCGCCACGACGACCCAGAGCTTCAGGTTATCATAACGCACCTCCCAGCCCGACAATTTCGGGGCCGTGAGCGTCTCCGACCACGGGATATCCCGGGGCGCCTCGCCTTTCTTCCCGAAAAAGATCGTCATGGCGATAATCACGAAGAACAGCAACAGACCGACGAACATTAAGCTCCCGCCGATTCCCGTGAGCACGCCGCCCAGATCCCATTCGATGTTGTTATATCCCGCCTGTACCCGGTAGATGCGGCGCGGCATTCCATGAAGCCCGGCATCGGCCATTCCCCTGGCAAATATCAGAACTCCGACGAAATACGTCCACGAGGAAACCAGCGCCAGTCGGGTGTTCCAGAGCTTGCGCCCGGTCAGGTAGGGGATGAGCCAGTAGGCTACGCCGACGAGCGTCAGGGCAACGGCGCTGCCGACGGTCATGTGAAAGTGACCGGGAATCCACGTCGTGTTGTGAATGACCTGATTCATGGTATAGCTTGCATTGATCAATCCCGTGATGCCCCCGAACACGAAAGCGATCATGGCAAGCAATTGAGCCAACACCGAGGGATTGGACCACGGCAATTTCTTGATCCATCCAAGGAGTCCGCGACCTCCATGGTTGCGCCCCCCCATCTCCAGCGAAGCCGCCACCGAAAAGGCCGTCGCCAGACTCGGAAAGAATACGCCGAAGGTGAGGATGGCATGCACGAACTTCATCCCCTGCGAAATACCCGGGTCGGTGTATTGATGATGAAAACCCGTCGGGATGGAGAGCAGGAGAAAGAGAATGAACACGAATCGGGTGAGGGAATCGCTAATGATTCGTCCGCCAACCTGCTTTGGAATCAGGAGGTACCACGAGACGTAAGCCGGCAAGAGCCAGGCATACACGATGGCGTGCCCCGTGAACCAGAAAAGGGTGCGATTGAGCAAAGGATCGGTCTTTTCGAGCCATCCCACGCTCCAGGGAATCAGAAAAGCCAACAGATTGACGGCGTCGGGCAGCGAAGCCAGGAACCACATGAGATAGCTCGTCAGACAGACGAACGCCAACAGCGGAATGCGTAGACCGGGATGCTCCTTGCGCCAGGAAACGTAAACCACGAGCATGTTTGCGAGCGCCAACCACGTGCTCACCACGACCAGCACCACGCCCAGATAGAACGTCACGTGGGCCTGAAGGGGGGCGTATGACGTGTACAACACACTCGCTTTCCCGGAGGCAATCGAGTAAATCAGCAGAATATTACCAAGCGCAAGAGAGCCCAGCGATGCCCAGAGCAGTCCCTCGTTGAGCTTGCGCGCGAACGCTCGCGCCACGAGAAGCGGAAGGAAGGCGTTGGAGAATGAGAACGTGAAGACGATCACATTCGCCACCCCGTGGGCCGTCAACCCCTGATAATAGCTCCTCAGAAAAGGAAAGAATTTGAGGATGTCGATGTTAGCATAAGAGAGGGCCTGGGCCAGACCATGAAAGATACCGGCCGTGAGCGCCATGTATCCGATGTAGATGGTCCATCGAAGAGCTCTCAATTGACGCTCGGGAAGCTGAAATCCGGAAGGGTTGAGAACGGTGGCAGCTGCCGTCGTCGTGGTTGCGCTCATGGTCATACCCAAGATCTTTATTCAGCGATAACCTTTCCGTGCATGAAATGGTGACCTACCCCGCAATACTCATGGCAGATCAGCAGATGCTCACCCGGCTCTTTGAACGTATACACGTTTTTCGAGACCTGACCGGGGATGAGCATCATGTTGATGCGGGTGCCTTCGATATTGAATCCGTGAATCACATCGCGCGAACTGCCGACAAAAGTGATCTCGGCGCCGGCAGGCACACGGATCTCCGACGGCTCATAGCCGAAGGCATAGGCGCGGACAACGACCTCATAGGCATTCGGCCCCGTTTGACGCACTCCGGGTTGATCGAAGGGCGGCGTCGTATTGAGCAGGGCAGGATCAAGGATCCCGGCCCGGCCCGGCAAGTGAATGCCCATAGCGAGGGTCGCATATACGAGCGCGCCGAGACAAAGGATCAGCAGGATGACGCCGGTCGTCAAGAAAGACTTCTCATACACGAGGACTTTGCTCATAGCACTAGCGGGTGATCAGCATGTAGTATACCGTGACCCAGAAACCGAGGATCATCATCAGAAAAATGAGCGTGAGGAACAGTGTGCCGGTTACGACGGGCTCCTCATGCTCCGAAAACTTCGGCTCCCTCGAGACATCCACCCCGGTAGCCGGAGCAAGCGCAGACACTTCCGCCGCCCCTTGCTCAACAGATGTCTCGGCCGATCGGTTTGGAACGTTTTCCATGGTTCACACACGTACGATTATGCGGGGTAGACGACAAAAAAACACGTCGGCACAAACACTTCCTTAAGGGTTCCACTGTCTGACACGTTTCCCCAGGACCCTCCAGAGGCCAAGCAAAATCAACAGAACAGGCACCGAGAGCAGCAGACGATCTCCCTGAACCTCTGCCGACATCAACTGATTCAACGTCTCCCAGAGATACCCGACGAGAGGAAAGCCCAGGATGACGAAGATCAACATGACGACGACGACCTCTACCCGGGAAGGGTTTTTGTCGGTGGACATGGGGGGCGGGGTTGGGGGATACCCGGCCTAAAGGCCAACCGGGCTCCAGATTGCGAAATGGTTTTTGTGAATTTATCGGAAGAAATCGCCCCTTTGCATTGATAAAAGTCAAGTATGGAGCTTGATTAAATTTTTTCTTCTCCATGCAGAATCTTTCGCATCCTTCCTGGATCTACGATGACAATCCTGGATCCTTCATACGATATCATACCCTCATTCAGCAATTGCCGAAAGGCTCGGGAAAGAGTCTCGGGGACTGTCCCGAGATAACTTGCAAGGGTCTTTTTAGATATGGAAAGCTCCACGATTTTTTTATTATTTTTCTCATCACAAATTGCATGATTCACCAGATAGAAGATCAATCTACCGGGAACGGACAGGAGCCCAATAGCTTCGAAATGATCAAGCACACGTTCGATTCCAATACCCATGGATTGCATGAAGGCCTTGTATATGTCCGGCCGGCCTTCGACCAACTCATCAACGATTTTTACGGGTAAGAAAAGAACCCGGGTATTCTCCAGCGCCCTGGCCGAGAGCAAATATCGGCGGTTGGGTTCTCTTTTCACCAGAGGTCCTTCCGCAAAAGATTCACCGGCATGCACGATGCGCATCACGATCTGGCGTCCGAAAGGACCATTCCTGTATAATTTGACGATTCCGGAGATAACGATGTAAACTCCCTGATAGGGATCTCCATGTTGAAAAAACAGGGCATGCTTCGGAAAAGGCTTGACGGATGCCCCCCCTTTCACAAGGTCCCAGCCTGCTGACTGCCCTGCTATAAAGAGGGGGTGCCTCGATAATATATCCTGGTCCTCTCTTGTCAATTTCATGCAACTATTGCAATGTTTCATGTGGAGACACAGAGCACTCACAGAAGCTTACGCTATTACCTATTTGCCTTTCCTCTACAAGAAATCATCCCAAAGTGATTCAACAGAATCCTTAAAATCCCGCTCACCCGACCCGAGTCAGAAATCATCCATGTAAAACGTCCTCTGTTATCCCATTGAGCGGGGAAGACGTAACAGGCCTGCGTAAAGTTTAATGAATCAAAAAGGACAAACTGTCATTCGCCCCAGAAGGACTCCTTCCTTCCAAAATAGCCGCGTGATATCATTTATGGCGGTCTCAGCCTTCTAATTTATCCGAAAGAATTATTTTGAGAACGTCCGGGTTCGCACGTCCACCGGTTTTTTTCATGATCTGACCGAAAAAAAAGCCCATCAAACCTCGCTTCCCCTTCCGGTACGCCTCCACCTTTTCGGGGAACGCCGCCATCACCTCGTTGACCAAGCCGGCAAGCGTCTCCCGGTCCGAGATCTGGTTGAGCCCGTGTCGCTCGACGATCACTTCCGGATCTCCGCCTTCGCTCATCATGAGCGTGAACACTTCCTTGGCGATGCGTCCGGAGATGACGTCTCGGTCGATGAGAGCGACGAGCCGGGCAAGTTCCTTCGGTCCTACGGGCAGTTCGTCCAGCGTGCGTTCTTTCCGCGCCCGGAGCAACTCGTGGATGATCCAGTTGGCCGCCCCCCGGGGGTTGTGGTGTGTTTCGAGGGCCTCTTCGAAAAAGCGCGCCAGCCGTTCCTCGGCGGCAAGCAGGGCGGCCTCATGAGCCTGAAGGCCGTATTCGGACAGATATCGGGCATACCGCTCGCGCTGTGCGGGCGTGAGCCCTTCGAGCGGATCGACGGCGCGCCAGCCGGATGAAGGCTTCGGTGCGCGCTCGGACGGTTCGGTCTTCCGGCGGGGTTTCTTCCCGTTCGTCGTCTTCGAGGCGGCGGCGATCTTCGCCCACGTGTCGCGCAGGGGCACGATCCGGTTGAAGACCAGCGCGTCGGGGGCAGAGTCGAGAGGATCCGGCCAGAAATACCCCTGGCGTTCGAACTGATACCGCGTGCCCGCCGGGTCGCCGGTGACGCTCGGCTCGATGCGCGCGTCGGGGACGACGACCACGGAATCGGGGTTGAGGTGGGTCCGGAAATCCTCTTCTCCGGCGTCGGGATCCGGGGCGTGGAAGAGGCGGTCGTACAGACGCACCTCAGCGACGCGGGACAGCGCGGCATCGACCCAGTGAATCGTGCCCTTCACGCTGCGGTTGGCCTGTGGTCTTCCGCTCAACGTTTCGGGATCGTACGTGCACCGGAGTTCGACGATCTCGCCCTGCTCATCCCGGACCACCTCTTCGCATCGGATGATGTAAGCGTACCGGAGCCGCACTTCCTTCCCCGGAGCGAGCCGGTGGAAACGACGGGTCGGATGCTCCATGAAGTCGTCCCGCTCGATGAACAGCTCCCGGGAGAACGGGACCTTGCGCGTGCCCTCTTTCGGGACGTCGTGCGGCCAGTACGAGGCTTCGAGCCACTCGACTTCGTCTTCCGGATAATTCGTGATCACCACCTTCAACGGGCGCAATACGCACATCACCCGGGGCGCCCGGTAGTTGAGGTCGTCCCGGATGCTGTGCTCGAAAACGGCCAGGTCCACGCGGCTGTCCACCTTCGTCACCCCGATCCGCTCGCAGAAAGCACGAATTGCTTCAGGGGTCACCCCGCGGCGACGGAGCCCCGAGATCGTAGGCATGCGGGGGTCGTCCCACCCGGAGACGCGCCCCTCCTCCACGAGCACCCGGAGCTTTCGTTTGCTCATCACCGTGTACGTCAGATTCAGCCGGGCGAACTCGTACTGACGCGGCCGCGGGTCGATGCCGAGTGTGTCGAGAAACCAGTCGTACAACTCGCGGTTGTTGACAAACTCGAGGGTGCAAATGGAATGCGTGATGCCTTCGATGGCGTCGGACTGCCCGTGGGCCCAGTCGTACATGGGGAAGATGCACCATTCGTCGCCCCGGCGATAATGGGTGGCGTGCCGGATGCGGTACATGAGCGGGTCGCGCATCTTCATGTTCGGCGAGGCCATGTCGATCTTAGCCCGCAGCACCTTCTCCCCATCGCCGAAGGCCCCTTCGCGCATGCGGCGGAAAAGGTCGAGGTTCTCCTCCACCGTCCGGTTTCGATACGGACTCTCCTGCCCCGGCTCGGTGACCGTCCCCCGCATCGCCCGGATCTCTTCGAGGCTCAGGTCGTCGACGTACGCCTTCCCCTTCTTGATCAGTTCGACGGCCCAGTCGTAGAGCTGCTCGAAATAGTCCGAAGCGTAAAACTCGCGCTCGCCCCATTCATAGCCGAGCCACCGGACGTCGCGCTTGATCGCTTCGACGTATTCGACGTCTTCCGTCTCGGGGTTCGTGTCGTCGAAGCGGAGATTGCAGACGCCGTCAAACTCCCCGGCGAGGCCGAAGTTGAGCACGATGGATTTTGCATGGCCGATGTGCAGATAGCCGTTCGGCTCGGGCGGGAAACGTACGACGACCCGGTCGACCCGGCCCGTTCGGAGATCCTCCGCCACGATGTCGCGGATAAAGTTGCTCTTCTCGTCGCTTCCGCTCCGTTCCGATACGGGCTTCGGGCCCTCTTTTTCCGTAGAATCTCCGGCCATGCCTCGACGTTGTTTGGTTCAAAAAAGGCCTCGGTGGGTTGAGGCCCCTTCAACGCTTCCCCCCTTGAAAAGTCCCCCCGGAACCATAATCCCGCTTCATGATTGGAGGCGTTTTGTCCGCCCGGTGCGATTGCGTACCTTGGCGTCCACGTTCGCGTCTCCGGAATCCATCATCGAGCCGTATGTCCCTTTTTTCAGCGATCCGAACCGTTCTCACCCTTGGCAAGGGGATCGTCCACGGGCTGCCGGATGCGACTGCCGACCGGGACCCCATCGCGCTGTTTGGAGCGTGGTTCGACGCTGCGCGACGCTCCGGCATCCTGCTTCCGGAAGCGATGGCGCTCGCTACCTGCGGCGCGGACTGCCGCCCCTCCTCCCGCATGGTGCTCTTGAAGGCGTTCGACGCGAACGGGTTCGTCTTTTATACGAACTATGAAAGTAGAAAAAGCCTCGAACTCGAAGCGAACCCACACGCTGCGCTCCTCTTCCACTGGGCCGTGCTCCAGCGTCAGGTGCGCATCGAGGGACCGGTGACGCGCCTCTCGCCCGAGGAATCGGAGGTCTATTTTCATTCGCGTCCGCGCGGAAGCCAGATCGGAGCATGGTCGTCGAAGCAGAGCCGCCGCCTCGACGAGCGCCGGGAGCTCGAAGCGCGCATGCAGGCATACGAGCGTGAGTTCGAGGGTCGGGACGTGCCGCTTCCCCCGTTCTGGGGCGGTTTTCGCGTCTTTCCCCGACGCATCGAGTTCTGGCAGGGACGAACGCACCGCCTGCACGACCGCCTCCTCTTCGTCCGTGAGGGCGACGACTGGCAAGCCACCCGCCTGTATCCCTGACCCGGTGCGCGGAGATGCTCCCGTTCCGCCCTTCATGCTCCCGTCGCGCTCCCGTCATGCTCCCGCCTTCATGAAACCCCGCGTCTCCGTCATCATCGTCTCGTGGAACGCCCTCCCGCTCCTGCAGCGGTATCTCCCTTCCGTCGCCGCGACACGGTACGACAACCTGGAGATCATCCTCGCCGACAACGCTTCCACCGACGGTTCCGCCGAGTGGGTGGGCCGGGCATTCCCTCAGGTCAAGATCGTGCGCCACCCGGAAAACTGGGCCTTCTGCCGGGGCAACAATGAGGCCGTGGCCCATGCCACGGGCACATACGTCGTGTTTCTGAACAATGACGTGGAGACTCCGCCGGACTGGCTCGATCCCCTCGTGGACGTGATGGAGCGAAGCCCCGACGTGGGCGCGGTGCAACCGAAGCTCCTTCAGTGCGAAGACCGCCGCCGCTTCGAGTACGCAGGAGGCGCCGGCGGCTACCTCGATCGCTACGGTTACCCCTTCACCCGGGGACGCATTTTTTTCACGATGGAGGAAGATCACGGACAGTACGACGACGCCCGCGACGTCTTCTGGGCCACCGGCGCCGCCCTGCTCCTCCGCCGCGCGGCTCTCGACGACGTCGGTCTTTTCGACGAGCGCTTCTTCATGCACATGGAAGAGATCGATCTGTGCTGGAGGCTCTGGCGACGCGGGTGGCGCGTCTTCGTGGAGCCGAAAAGCGTGGTGCATCACATGGGCGGCGGATCGCTCCCTCAGGGGGATCCCCGAAAGGTCTATTTCAATTTCCGAAACAACCTGCTCACCCTCTACAAAAACCTCCCCCCGTCCGCCTGGCTCCGGACGTTCCCCTTTCGCGCAGCCTTCGACGCCGCCGCCGCACTTCGCGCCGCGCTCGGCCGACGCCCCGCCGAGGCCGTCGCCATCTTCCGCGCCTATCGGGACGCCCACCGTATGCGAGCGTTCTACCGGGATCAACGTCCGAACCCCGACGAGCCCCCGGTTTACCCACCCTATCGCGGGAGCATCGTCGTCGACTATTTCCTCCGGGGTCGCCGGCATTTCAGCGACCTGCCTCCGGAACGGTTCCGCACGCCATGGAATGCCCCGTCTCGCGTCGAGGCAACACAAAAGATCCAGGCGAATGAGCCCGGCAGGGCAACCCCATGAACGAACGTCCGTACCGGTCCGGAGCGTCGCCCTCCCGACGCTCCGGTATCTCGCATCAGTCGATTTCCTGCACCATTCCATCTCTGCCATGAAACGTTTTCCCTTCATCCTTCCCCTCCTCTTGCTTGGATTCACGCTGAGCGGCTGTTCGTCCTCCCGAACCGCGCAAAACACGGCTCCGGAACCTGCCCCCAACGTGGCCGCCGATCTCGTCGCCCGTCACGTGGCGGCCCTCGGCGGTCTCGAAAAGCTCCAGTCGATCCAGACGCTCAAACGCATCGGGGACGTGCGCATGATGGGCATGGAAATGCCGCTCGTCATCTATCAGAAGCGTCCGGACAAGGTCCGCACCGAGGTGGAGATCCCGAGCATGAACATGGAGGTGATCACCGCTTACGACGGCGAAACGGGGTGGATGCTCAATCCCATGATGGGTTCGGATCCCCAGACGATGACGCCCGAACAAACCCGGAACATGCTCAATCAGGTCGACATCGACGGTCAGCTGGTCAATTATGAGGCCAGAGGGATCACGATTGAGGATCTCGGGGAATCGGAGGTCGGCGGCAAGCCTGCACGGAAGCTCCGCCTCGTGCGCCCCGATGGCCCCGACGTCCTCCTCTCCCTCGACACCGAGACGTATCTCGTCGTCAAATCGGAGGGCCAGGGGAGCGATCCGCAGACGGGTGAAACTGTGAGGACGGAGGTCTATTTCTCGGACTATCGCCCCGTAGAAGGCGTCATGATGCCGCACGCGCTCGAAGTGCATCTCCGCGGCGAAAAATTTCAGGAGATCTCTTTCACGGCCATTGTGGTGAATCCGAAGATGAACGACCATCTCTTCACGATGCCCGGAAAATAGCCCGGACGGATGAGGCCCCTGTCCGAATGCGTTGGGCCTCCGGCACTCGCAGCGCGTGCTACCCGGCGCCTGGTTCGGGAAGGCGAGATCGCTCGAAGCGATGGACGAGGCGCAGACGGCCCCGGTGTCATCCCAAAAAGAAGCCCGCTCCGAGGTCGTCGTCCGGATCGAGAAAGAACGTATGGCGACCCGTGAGATGCGCCCGCCCCTCCACTTCGGGAATCACGGCCGGATAAGGCCCGAAGCGGGTGACCCGGGCAATCCGTACGGCGAACCGTGTGCCGAGGATGCTCTCGACGATCCGTTCGTCGCCGACGGCCATCTCGCCGCGCGCATAAGCGAGCGCCGCCCGCCCGCTCACCCCGGTGCCCGTCGGCGAGCGGTCCACCTGCCCCTCGGCGAAGACACACACGTTTCGGCTGTGGGCGTCGGCGCTCTCCGGCGGCCCGGTAAAGATCACGCCATAGAGAAAGCCGAGGTCCTCGTCGAACGGGTGAAGGATGCGCCGTGAGGTCATGATCGCGCGCTTGATCGCCATGCCCGCCTCGATCAGACGCTGATGATCTTCGGGCACGCACCGGAGCCCCACCGCCGCGACGGGCACGTACGCATAGAACGCGCCCCCGAAGGCGAGGTCGTACCGGATCCGCCCGAGCCCCGGCACGTCCACCTCGGCGTCGAGTTCGACGACGAACGACGGCACGTTGTGGAAAAAGACACTCGTCACGCGACCGCCGGAGACGCGCGCGAAAGCGGTCACCGTCCCCGCCGGCGTGTCGATGCGGACGCTCGAGATCGGCTCCCCCGAGGCGACGAGCCCCGTTTCCACGGCCGCCTTCCCGAGGGCGATGACCGCGTGCCCACACATCGTGCTGTAGCCTTGATTGTGCATGAAGAGCGCACCGAAATGCGAATCCGGCTGCACCGGCGGCGTGAGGATACAGCCGTACATCTCCCGATGCCCGCGCGGCTCCCACATGAGGGCCGTGCGGAGGTGATCGAGATGGGCCGCGGCATACCGGCGGCGCGCGAGCATGTCGTCGCCGGGCAGATCCGGATAGCCTTCGGTGACGATCCGAAGCGGCTCGCCCGCCGTGTGGTAGTCCAGTGTAGCGAGGCGAAGCCGGGAGGTCGGCGGCGTGAAGTTTTTCAGCGCGTCAAACATGGTTCGAGGCTCTTTCGGTGAAGGACGCGGGGGGCTCCCTCAGGGTCCGGCAAGCGTCGTCCGACGACGGGACCGGATCACGGCGAAGACCGAAAGCAAAACGATCGCCATGCCGGTGAGGGCGACGGGCGTCGGCATCTCGTCGAACAGGAAATAGGCGAGCACCGAAGCGAGGACAGGCTCCGTCAGACCAAGCAAACCAAGAAAGGCCGCCTTGAAAAAACGGAGGGCGAAGTTGAACGAGCCGTGTCCGAGGAGTTGGGGGAAGAGCGCCATCAACGCACAGAGTCCATAGAGCGAGAGGTCGTAACCGAAAAGAGGCACGCCCCGGATCAACGCGACGGCTGCCGTGGTGAGGGCGGCGCACGTATAGAGCGGGAAGACGTATGCCGCCCAGGACGTTTTCCTCCGGAGGACGCGCCCGATGAGCATGTAGAAACACTGGAAGAGCACGGCCGCGAGCGCCAGCCCGTTTCCGAAGAGCGCCCCCGCCACCCGATCCGGCCCCAGCGTGTCGCCCCACGCGATGAGCGCCGTGCCGGACACCGCCAGCACGATCGAGACGATGACCCGTCGTGAGAGGCGTTCGCGGAGAATCAGGTAGCCGAAGACGGCGAGAAAGAGCGGGGTCGTCGAGACGATGACCGAGGCGCTTGCCACCGAGGTATGATACAGCGACTCGATCCACGTCACGAAGTGCATGCCGAGCATGACGCCGGCCCCCGCGATGAGGAGCTTCTCTCGTCCGGTGAAGCGCCGCACTTCCGGACCGATGCGGGGCAACGCGTAGGGCGCGAGCATCACGACGGCGAAGGCAGTGCGCCACGCGGCCACGGCCAGCCCCGGCATCTCGCCCGCGAATCGGACGAGGATGGCGCTGATCGAAAAGCTGAGGACGCCGAAGAAGAGGACGGGATAGACGAAGGCCGGTCGCGCTTCGTGATGATCGTCGGTCGCACGCATGCCGTTGCCCTCGGCTCGGAAAGCGCCGCACGCCCCGCCCGAAGGGGGACCCCGGCCCGGTCAGTCACGCAGGCGGAACTGATCCTGCTTCTCCAGTTCCCGGATGTCCCGGTCGATGCCGCGCCGCGCCAGATAGAAGAACCCGTACGCGACTACCGGCATGAGCAGCGTAGCGATCCCGCCGACGTCCGAAAGGAGCGGCAGGGCCTCGGATGCATAAAGCCCACCGAAGAAAACGATGAGAAAGAGCACCTCGAGCACCTGGACCGCCACCACGATCTTTCGCTGTCTCTTCAGGCCCGGCTTCAGTTTTTTCGGGAAACGCGGATCCTTATTCAGGAAAATCGCCGCGAGCGCGAGCGCAGCCACCAGGCCGCCGAGGACCTTGACGGTCAGGCCATATCCGGGAAAGACCTCCGTCGAAGGCATCTCCCACAGCCCCCGGAGCAGGGTCACCAGCGCCGTCAGGATGAGCGCGCCGAGCAGGAGAAAGAGGGATTGAATACGTAGAATCATATCACAAAGTCCGGTTATCGATCAGGCCTCGAGATGCTTCTTCACCCGGTCGGCGACGACGGCGGTGTACTCGGTGGTCGTGGCAGAACCGCCCAGGTCGGCGGTGAGGTATTTCCCCTCGGCCAGGGTCTCATAGAGCGCATCCCGGATGGCGTCCGCCGCCCTGTTTTCTTCCAGGTGACGCAGCATCATCACGCCGGAGCGGATCACCGCCGTGGGATTGGCTTTGTTCTGTCCGGCGATGTCGGGCGCGCTGCCGTGGACGGCCTCGAAGACCGCATAGTCGTCTCCGATGTTCGCCCCCGGCACGATGCCCAGCCCGCCGACGAGTCCGGCCGCCAGGTCGCTGAGGATGTCGCCGAAGAGGTTCGTCGTCACGATGCACTCGTATTCCTGGGGACGCTGCACGAGCTGCATGCACATGTTGTCAATGATCCGGTCGTTGAACGTGAGTTCCGGATACTCCTCGGCCACTTCGCGCCCGATGTTCAGAAACATTCCGGAGGTCAGCTTCAGAATGTTTGCCTTGTGCACGAGCGTCACCTTCTGGTAGCCGTGTTTTCGCGCGTACTCGAAGGCGAAGTGGATGATGCGATACGAACCCGTACGGGAGATGCGGGCGATGGAGTCCGCGATCTCCAGCCGCTCATCGTAGTTCTCGATGCCCGAATAGAGCCCTTCGGTGTTTTCGCGAAAGATGACGAGGTTGACGTCTTTGAACGGCGTATCGACCCCGGGGATGCTTTTGCACGGACGCACGTTCGCATACAGGTCGAGTTTTTGCCGAAGCTGCACGTTGACGCTTTTGAAACCCTCCCCCACCGGCGTAGTGATCGGGCCTTTCAGGGCCACCCGGTCTCTTTTGATCGCCTCCAGAATATAATCGGGGAGCGGCGTTCCGTACTCTTTGAGCGCCGCCGTCCCGACCTTGTCACAGCGATCCCATCCGAAGTCGATGCCCGTGGCTTCCAGCACCTGTACCGCGGCATCGATAACCTCGGGGCCGATGCCGTCCCCGGGGAGCAAAGTGATTCTATAAGACATGTGTTGAGCTTCCAATTTAGCCTGGGGAAGAAGGATGCGTGCGCGATTGTCAGGGCTGCACGGTCTGGACGAACCGTCCGCCCCGCCGCGGTCGCTGAGAAAGCAGACCGTTCGCCGCGCCGCAGTAGCAAGGTAAGCTAAGCGCCGGGCGGGCACAAAAAAAAGCCCCGCCGGGGCGGGGCTTTCTCTTTTCGAAAATGTTCACACCGCGTCAGAGCGACACGAAACGTTTGGTCGAGTAGTTGATGCGAAGCGTGCCGGCTTCGCGCAACTCCTGTTGAACGTCCAGGACGATCCCCATCTCCGAGGTCTCGTCCACGCGGAGGGAGACGATCAGCTTCGGCGTCTCGTTGAGTTTTCGCCACATGATCGTGCGGATCACCCCGACGTCCTCGATGAGGGCGTCATCGATCTGCACGGCGGTGTCTCCCAGACGATTACTGCCGAGCTTCTTCGGACCGATCCAGATGTACGAGACCAGGCGTTTCTGCTCGATCTTCGAGATCGCTTCCGCCTGCGGCAGTTTCGTCCGAACCTGCACGGTCGTCTCCCGGAGCACGGTGCTGACCATGAAGAAGATCAGGAGCATGAAGATGATGTCCGGCATGGCCGCCGTGGGGATCTCCTGAGAGGTTTTGCTTTTCTTTTTAAAGTGCTGCGACATGTTGATGTCAGGTTCTTATCGATGAGAGCGAACGGCGGAAACGGCGCGCTTCGCCCGCGGGTCAGGCCTTGTCCGGCTCGGCGATGGAGATCTGCGCTTTGATCTTCTCGCGGATCTCGTTCGGCCCGTCGCCGATGGCTTCGAGGTAGGCCTTGTAATCCGGATACCCCAGCTTCCGAGCTTCCGAATCCCACAGTTCGAAATAGGCCATCCAGACCTCGTCGAGCACGTCGATGTACGCATTGTAGGGCGTACCCCGGGCCGTTTTGATGGAGACGACCGCCTTTTTCGGGCTCTCCGAATAATTCGGGTCCACGCCGTTGTTCAGGACGTGCTTCTTGACTTCCTCGCGGATGATGCTTACCGAGGCGGGTTTGTCTTCGACAAGCACCTGCCCCTGCTCGTTCACCAGGATCTTGAGCATGTTGCGCTCTTTCACCGGAGGCGGCTTCACGTCTTCCTCCAACTTCGGCGGCAACACCATCCCGATGCCGGTATCGACGTCGATGGTCGTCGTCACGAGGAAGAAGATGAGCAAGAGGAACGCGATGTCCGCCATCGAGGCCGTTGGGATTTCGGCCCCCTGACGTCCCTTTTTCTTGTTGAGTAATCCGGCCATGGGATCAAGTGAGCGATGATGAAAGAAAAGCTCGGCCGAGCCTAAAGACCGAGCATGCCTCGGGCGCTCGAGAGGAGCAGAGCCAGGAGCGAGAGCACCAGCATGACCAGGAACGTCCAGATGGCGGCGTGAGCCCAGTCATCGAGGACGAGGCGGAATGCGATCAAGACGAGTGCCGGCACCACCAGCGTGCCGATCGATAGGGGATTCACTTTCCCGTACGCCAGACTGCGCATGCCAAAGAGGACGATGGCGATGATGCTGAGCCCGGTCAGGATCAGCGAACCCCATATCGCATAAGGAACGATAGCTTCCATTGAAAACCACGGTTTGAAGGTCGAAAGGACGTGACGTGCGCCGCCGGGCGAACGCCGCTTTCCGCCACCTCAGAGTGCAGCGATGAGACTTTCCGAATCATCCCCCCGCCGATTCGGAAACCGGACGACCGGCCTGCAACAGCACGAGCGAGTCGATCAGCTCGATGGAGGCTTCTTCCATATCCACGACGATGCGGTCGATCTTCGATACGATGTAGTTATAGAAGAATTGGAGGATGATGGCGGTGATCAGACCGAAAACCGTCGTCAGAAGAGCGATCTTGATACCGTTGGCCACGAGGCTTGGCGAGATGTCGCCCGCCTTCTCGATGGCGTCGAAGGCCGCGACCATGCCGACAACCGTCCCGAGGAAACCGAACATCGGAGCCAGGGCGATGAAGAGCGAAAGCCAGACCAGCCCTCGTTCGAGGAAGCTCATCTCGATCGACCCGTAGGCGACCACGGCTTTCTCGACAGCCTCGATGCCTTCATCATGGCGAAGGAGACCGGCCTGAAAAACCGAAGCTACCGGTCCACGCGTGTTCGCACACACCTCTTCGGCGGCGGAAATGCCTCCCTCTTCAAGCGCCTGCTTGACCTTGACGATGAACTTGCGCGTGTTGATGTCGGCCCGGTTAAGCGTGATGATGCGCTCGAAAGCAATCGCCAGACCGACGATCAGCACGATGAGCACGGGCCACATGAAGTCGCCCCCCTCATTGAACCGCTGCACCAAAACGTTGACAAGACCCTCGTTGCCTGCCTCCTGAGGCAGCATGAGAAGCACACTGTAAAGGCTCATGGATTAAGTCCCTCCAGATAACGTAAAGTTTGAGTGGGTACGGTAGACGAGTCCGGGATGGTTGGTGGGGTCCCCGGTGGCACGTGTGCAACACCTATCCCTGAACGCGATATTGAATGCCTTCAAACGCATTCCTACCGCCGGCGCCGAAGTTTCATAATATCCAATCTTCGCGGGATTGTCAATGCAGTGCGCCGCGCTTTCCCCGGGAAGATTTTGTTCAGAGGGGGGACACATGCCCACCCCGAAAGTTGCTCCATCTCCCGAAAATCTCTCCCCCTCAGCCCTGCAGGCATGCCGACGGTTCGGCTCTTGTGCGTCTCGCAGGAGCCTTCTGCGTCTCCGGAAAGGGCATAAAGAAAGGCGTGCGAGGGGAGCCCCCGCACGCCGTGTCCGCAGCGCAAAAGGTTGCGGAAGTTCACTCGGTAGACGAGTCATGATACGTCAACCGCTCCGCCGTTTGCCACAACTGCATCGCTTCTCCGAGCGTGCGATCCACCTGGTTGATCACGGGGTACCAGGCGCTCCGGTCGTAGAGACGCGTGGCGATGCGCCCTTTGAGAATCGTCCGCAACATGACGTCGTCGGCAGCGACTTCCTCCCGCGTGAAATATTTCACATCGGCATCGTCGTCCCCTTCCGCCGGCTTCTCCGGCACGATCACGACGCCTCTTTTCTCGGCGAAGTCAAAGAAGGCATCGAGCATGGCGTCGGTGACCTCGAAGTCTGTCAGGAAAGCCTCCCGTTTCCCGTCCCATTTCGGATGCACCGTTTCCGTGTTCCGGTCGAGCCAGTAACGCACGAAATCGTTCTCGATGCCGAGCCCCAGGATGGTCTGGAGGAACGGTGAGGTCTTGTCGTCCCGCACGATGAAGTCGGGTAAGATGCCGCCTCCGGCATACACGACGCGGCCCGTGTCCGTGGTGAACTTGAGCGAATCCGGCAGGCCTTCGAGCAGTTCTGCCGCATCATGCGAGGCGTCTTCCTCCCACTGTGCCACCTTTGTGCGGTAGTAATCCTCGCGGTCGCCCCCCTCATACGGAGTCTGGATCAACCGCCCGGACGGGGTATAGTACCGCGCGATGGTCAGGCGTAGGGCGCTGCCGTCATTGAGGAGGTATTGCTTCTGCACGAGGCCTTTTCCGAACGTCCGGCGTCCGACGATGAGGGCGCGGTCGTGATCCTGAAGCGCTCCGGCGACGATCTCGCTCGCGGAGGCGGAATGTTCGTCGACGAGCACGATGACGGGCTGCTCTTCGAAAAGACCTCCCGAGCGGGCAAAATAGGATTCATCCGTTCCGGCCATGCGTCCTTTCTGAGAGACGATGAGCTTGCCTTCGGGGAGAAACTCATCGCTGATCCGGATCGCCATTTCCATGTATCCGCCGGCGTTGCCCCTCAAGTCGAGCACGAGGCGTTCCATGCCCCGGGCCTTCAGGTCGCGCATGGCGCGCATGAACTCGGCATACGTGGTTCGGGCGAAGCGGTCGAGCTTGATGAAGCCGGTGTGCGCATCGAGCATGTACGCCGAGAGCACGGTGTAGAGGGGGATCTTGTCCCGCGTGATGGTCATCTCGAGCTCGTCCGGATACCCCGGTCGTTTCACGGTGACGGTGACGGTGGTGCCGCGCGGCCCCTTGAGGTTGCGGCGCACGTCCTCATGCGTGTACCCGATGGCGCTCTCGCCGTCGACGGCAATGATGCGGTCGCCCGAGAGCAGACCCACTTCCTCGCTCGGCCCCCCCGGAATGACGTTGAGCACGGTCAGCGTGTCCTGCCCTTCGGGTCCCGGGATGAGTTCATATCCGATACCAATGCCTTCGAAAGAGGCGTCGAAGTCCTCATTGACCCGCTGCATCCGTTCGGCATTGATGTACACCGTATGCGGGTCGAGCGCTTCGATCATCCCCTCGATGGCTCGCTCGGACAGCTCCGCCGAATCGACTTGCTCGACGTATCGCTGGTTGATGAGAACGAAAGCGTCTTCCAGCTTTTTGAGCGAACGCGCCGTGTCGTCACGGAAGACGACGGAACCGATTTGTACGCCCAGAAGGATGCCCACCATCAGGAGCAGCGCCCCCATCGTCACCAGTTTTCTCTGCCGCATAGTGTCGTCTTGAGTCGATGATAAAGATTGCGCGTCCGCTGCGGGACGCCCGGGATGAGAAGGCGCAACCGAACCTCCTCGCTCCCCTTTCCCGTCAAATGACTTCGTACGGGACGTGTCGTTCCATTGATCCCCCCACGATCCCTTCCCGACGCATTCCGACGGGCGGGACCGCGCGAGGCGTCGATGAATCTAAGGCGACAAAGACCGTTCCGTCTTCCGCCCCTCCTCTTTTCTATGTACCTTTGCCGGACCGAAACGCTACGCCCCCGATCTCATCCGCTTCCCCACTTCGAGACCATGACCAACAAGGCCATCGCTCGCGTCCTCAAGGAGACCGCCATGCTCATCGAGTTGACGGGCGGCAATTCTTTTCGCGCGCGCGCCTATGCCCACGCAGCCCGCACGATCGAGCGCATGGAGACGCCGGTGGCCGAGCGGCTCGTCAGCGGAGGCCTGACCGACGTGCCGGGCATCGGCGCCGGACTCGAGGCGCAGATCCGGGAGATCGTCGCGCGCGGTTCCTTCGAACTCCGGGACGAACTGCTCAATGCCATTCCGACGGGCCTGCTCGACGTCCTCCGGGTGAAGGGGCTCGGTCCCAAAAAAGTGCGGCGGCTCTGGCAGGCCCTGGGCGTCACCTCCCTCGAAGATCTCGAGCATGCGGCGCAGACCGGACAACTCTCCGAACTCGGCGGGTTCGGAAAGCGGACGGAGCAAAGCATCCTCGAACAAATCGGGCTCCTCCGGCAGTACAGCTCCCGCCGTCGTCTCGCCGATGCCTTCGCTCAGACGACGCCCCTTTTCGAGGCGCTCCGCGCCGAAGCGGCCGTCGGCGAGGTATCGTATGCGGGCGAGATGCGCCGCGCCCTCGAAACGGTAGGCGCGGCGGAGATGACCGCCGCCGGCGACGCAGCGACCGTTCGCCGCGTCCTCGAAGCCCACCTCGACGCCGTGCGGGATACGGAGCGGGACGGCGCGACGACCTTTTCGGGGACACTGCCCGACGGCTTCACGTTGCGCCTCCACCTCGTCGGGGCGGAGCGCTTCGGCACGGAATGCTGGCGACACACGGGTTCGGAGGCCCACCGCAGGGCGTTCGTCAAACGCTTCGGGGAACCGCCGCCGTTCCTCACGGAAACCGCCCTTTTCGAACATTTCGGCCTCTCTTTCATCCCGCCCGAACTGCGGGAGGGCGCCGACGAGATCGACCTGGCGGCGTCCGGAGCGCTCCCGGACCTCGTCACCGTCGAAGACCTCGAAGGCTCACTCCACAACCACTCGACGTACAGCGACGGCGCACACTCGCTCCAGGAGATGGCCGAGGCGGCACGGGCGCGCGGGCTCTCCTACTTCGGCATCTGCGACCATAGTCGTTCGCTCACCGTCGCCCACGGCATGCCGATCCCGCGCGTGCGTCGGCAGCACGAGGAGATCGCCCGGCTCAATGCCCGGTATGCCGAGGACGGCGGCGCTCCGTTCCGCATCTTCGCCGGCATCGAGAGCGACATCCTCGCCGACGGCTCCCTCGATTATCCCGACGAGATCCTTGCCTCGTTCGACCTCGTCGTGGCGAGCATCCACTCGGGATTCAACATGACCGAGGCGGAGGCGACGGCGCGGCTGATCCGGGCCGTCGAAAACCCCTTCACGACCATCCTCGGCCATCCGACGGGACGGCTCCTGCTCGCCCGCGAGGGCTATCCCATCGACCACCAAGCCGTGATCGAGGCGTGCGCCGAACACGGCGTCGCCATCGAACTGAACGCCAACCCCTACCGGCTCGACCTCGACTGGCGGTGGATACGCTTCGCCACCGAGCGCGGCGTGCTCATCTCGATCAACCCGGACGCACACGCGACCGAACAGCTCGACCTCGTCCGATGGGGCGTGGCGACGGGGCGCAAGGGCTTTCTCACCGCCGATCAGTGCCTCAACGCCCGCCCGCTCGAAGCCTTCACGGCCTGGCTCGATGATCGGAAAGTCCGGCGGCCCGCATGACCCTCTCCCCCCCCGCGCCCGTGTCCCGCATCCTGACCATCCTGACCCTCGCGCTCATGATCCTCGGCGGCGCCGCGCTCGTGTGGCGCCTCGCCTATGGGATCAACAAGACTCCCCCCCATGAAGTCGCCGTGGCGGGACTCGGGGCCCCCGCACGCATCGGCTGGCAGGCCGAAGGGGTGACCTCCATCGAGGCGGCGAACGAGGCGGACGCCTACGCCGCGCTGGCTTTCGCGCAAGGCGTTCACCGCCCGTGGACCGTGGTCTTTCTTCGGCAGGCGGCGCTCGGACGGCTCGGCGAGTGGTTCGACCGCCCCGCCCTCTCCGCCGACAGCCTCACCCGACGCCTCGGGCTCGCGTCTCTCGCGCGCGCGACGTACGAGACCCTTTCGCCCACCGAACGGGCGCTCCTCGCCGCGTACGCGCGCGGGATGAATGCTGCGTTCGCCACCGACGCCGCCCGCCATGCCGACCGCCTCGTCCTCCTCGACCTCACGCCCGAGCCCTGGGAGCCCTGGCACGCGCTTGCCATCGAACGGCTTCTCGCCTGGCTGGCGACGGAGCCGCCGGACAGCCTTGCCCGCACCGATCCCGGCGTGCGCGCGTTGCTGCGCGAGAACCGGGCGCTCCGCAAGCGGCTCCGCCTTTACGGCTTCGAGTACAGCGCGGCGTGGACCGGGCGCGACGACGCCGGCCCCTATCTTATGCAAAGACACGTCTACGGAGCCACGGCCCGACCGCTTTTCATGGACGTCTCGCTCCACATCTCCGGGGAAGCCCCGATCGCCGGAGGCGTCCTGCTCGGGACACCCTTCTTCCCCGCCGGACGCTCCGGCGACCGTGCCTGGGCGATCCTTCTGCGGAGCGAGACCCGTCTTCGCGTACACCCGCCCGACACGCTCGCGCCGCCTCTCCGGTACGAACGCCTGCACCGTCGCGACGGAACGGAATCCCTCCTCTCCATCCGTCGCGACGCCTCCTCGCTCTACCTATCCTCCGGCGACGCAACGGCGACGCTCCGATGGAACGGCTTCGCCCCGCATTCCGACTTCGGCGCCTGGCGCGCCCTCCTGCGCGGGGAACGACCGGCGTTTCACCTCCTCTCGGGGACCGGCCTCATCCTCGACGCCGACGGAGCGGTGCGCATCCTCGGCACTCCAGGCATGCGCCATAGCGTCGGCGGGGGCGTCCTCATCGGCCACACCCGCTGGACCGCTTTCCTCGCCGAGCGCCTTGCCCACGACCGCTCACGGGATGCCGACGAGCGCAACGACGTCTACAGCGCGTGGGCCGCCAGGCTCGCCCCGGTCATGACCGCAACCCTCACCGAAAGCACCCCGCTACCGGACCTGCTCGGCGAAGGGCTGACGTATCTCAGAAACTGGAACTTCACGTACGATCGCACGAGCATCGGCGCCTCGATCTTCGACACATGGATGCGGCTGTATCGCGAAGCGACCGGGCGCCTCCCCCGCCCCGACGACCCGCCCCCCGACCTCACGGAAAAACGCCTTCGTCTCGACCTCTTCACACGCGCGATCGGTGAACTCGCCGCCCGATACGGCTCCGATCTCAGCCGGTGGCGCTGGGAAGCCCTTCAGCCCGACGAGCGGTATTTCACCCCGTGGTCGGGCCAATCGCAGGATTTCCCCGAAGCGCCCCCCAGTTTCGCACCGATCCGCATGCCGGGCTCCGGCCATCCCTCCACCCTGGTCTGGGGTCCTTCGCCCATCCTACCGGGCCTCGCGGGTTCCGCCGCATGGGAGGCCCGCGCCTCCCTCGCCACCGACACGACCCTCCGGGTGCGCCGCCTCGACCTCGCGCCCGGGCGTTTTCTCCGTCGCTATCTTATCGACGGCGGGCGTCCGCCTTCGCTTCCGATTCGAGCCGGCACGCCCGAACACGTCACCGTGCTCCTTCCTCCAGACGCCTGACATGCCCCCTCCCGCCCTCTTCATCGGCCTCGACGCCGGCGGCACGAAAACCGACGTTCTCGTGCGGAACGAAAGCGGCGACACGTTCTCGTTCGCGGGGCCTCCGGCCAACCTTCAGCGTCTCGGTCCGGAGGCAACCGCCCGGACGCTCGCGGACCTGATCGATGAGGCGCGCCGCCGGTTTTCAGGGGAGCGCGTGTACACCGTGTGCGCGGGCGTGGCCGGGGCGGGACGTGAGACGGACCGGCAAGCCCTGACCGAAAGGCTGCGCGCCCTCCTCGCCGATCCCCCCTCCCGGCTCGTGATCGTCTCCGACGCCCGCATCGCCCTCGAAGGCGCCTTCGAGGGCGCGAGCGGCGCCATCGTCATCGCGGGCACCGGCTCGATGGTGCTTGCCCGGGATCGACGAGGCGCGTGTGTGCGGGCAGGCGGCTGGGGCCTTATCCTTGGCGACGACGGCAGCGGGTATGCCGTCGGGCGCGCCGGGCTGCGCGCCCTGGCGGCGGCTTTCGACGGCGGCCCCGAGACGCGCCTCAGGCAGCTTTTCGCCGAAGCCTACGACCTCCGCACACCCGAGGCGCTCATCCGGCGCGTCTATGCCGAAGGCTGGTCTCCGGCCGAAGCCGCGCCGCCGGTGCTCGAAGCCGCCGCCACCGGAGACGCCGTTGCCGCCGCCATCGTCGACGCCGAGACGCGGGCCCTTGCCCGGCAGGCCGGCCGGCTCGCGCGTCGCGCCGGAAATCTCGAGCCCCGCTTCGCGCTCATCGGTGGAATGACCCGGAACGCCTTCTATCGTGAGCGGCTCCGCACGGCGCTGCTCGAACGACTGCCCGGCTGGCGCTCCGAAGCTCCGCGCCGCTCTCCCGTCGAAGGCGCCCTGCTGCTGGCTTCCCGAAACGCATGAGCGCGCCTCCGCCCGGGTACGGAGACGCGCTCAAAAAAGACCGTTCGCCGGAGGCGTCACACCGTTTCCAGGCGCGGACCGGCTTCCGTCACCTCGTCCGATGCGTCGTCCCGGTACTGCTCGAAATTCTTGATAAACAGCTTGGCGAGCTTCCGCGCCATACGGTCGTACGCTTCCACGTTCGACCATGTGTTTCGAGGGATAAGCACCTCGGAAGGTACGTTCGGGCACGCCGTCGGGATCTCCAGCCCGAAGACGGGGTCCGTCACCGTAGGCGCCTCGCGGAGCGTGCCGTCGTGGATGGCGTCGATGATCGCCCGCGTATAGGCCAGTTTCATGCGCGATCCGACGCCGTAGGGTCCGCCCGTGAGCCCCGTGTTGACGAGCCAGGCGTGCGTTCCGTGGCGGCGCATCTTCTCGGCAAGCATCTGCGCGTACTTGTTCGGATGCCACACGAGGAATGCCGCGCCGAAACAGGCCGAGAAGGTCGCCTGAGGCTCGGTCACGCCCACCTCGGTGCCGGCCACCTTCGCCGTATAGCCGCTGATGAAGTGATACATCGCCTGCGCGGGGGAAAGGCGGCTGACCGGCGGGAGCACCCCGAAGGCGTCGTACGTCAGAAAAATGATGTTCTCCGGATGCCCGCCCATGCACGGGACTTTCGCGTTCTCGATGTACTCGATGGGGTACGAGGCGCGCGTGTTTTCCGTGATCGAGTCGTCGTCGAAGTCGACCGCGCGCGTCTCCGGATCATAGACCACGTTCTCGAGGACGGTGCCGAAGCGAAGGGCGTTCCAGATCTCCGGCTCCTTATCCTTCGAGAGCCCGATGGCCTTGGCATAACACCCGCCTTCGATGTTGAACACGCCGTCGTCGGTCCAGCAATGCTCGTCGTCGCCGATGAGGTGGCGGCGGGGGTCGGCGGAGAGGGTGGTCTTGCCCGTGCCGGAGAGTCCGAAGAAGAGCGAGACGTCGCCTGCGTCGCCTTCATTGGCCGAGCAGTGCATCGAGAGCACACCCGTCTTCGGCATGATGTAGTGCATCACCGTGAAGATGCCTTTCTTCATCTCGCCGGCATATTCCGTACCCAGGATTACGAACTCGCGGTCCTCGAAACACAGGTCCACGCTCGTTTTCGAGGTCATGTGGGACGTGTGGCTGTTGGCGGGGAACTCACCCGCATTGTAGATCACGTAATCCGGGTCGCCGAAGTGCTTCAACTCCTCCGCCGTCGGGCGGATGAGCATGTTGTGCATGAAGAGCGCGTGGTAGGGGCGCGTGCAGATGACCCGCACCTTGATCCGATGCTTCGGATCCCACCCCGCGAAACCGTCCATCACGTAAATCCGATCGCGCGTGTTCAGATAATCAATGGCGCGCTCGCGGTTGATCAGAAAGGTGTGCTCGTCGAGTGGGATGTTGATCTTCCCCCACCAGATGTCGCCCTCCGACTCGGGGTTGCGCACGATGCGCTTGTCGAGGGGACTCCGTCCGGTCTTCTCGCCCGAGTACACCATCAGCGCGCCGAGGTTGGAGATGGCCGAGTCTTTGTCGTGGAGGATGGCTTCTTCGTAGAGCCGCGCCGGGGCCGTGTTCCGAAACACTTCCTCTACGTGGATCTCCTGTTTGTGCAGACTGAATGTGTCCATGTGCTCTCCTCTATGAATAGAACCAATGATCGCTGTTCATGGGCCGGACGCAGAAGACGCCGACGAACGCGTCGAAGCGCTTCCGGGAACGGATCCCGTCCCGCCGGAAAGCACGCAAGGTACAGCCCCCGACGATCTCGTTCCAGACGCGAGCGATTTTCGGTTGGCGCAGCGTTCCGGAATTATCCGGAACTTATACGGGAATTCGCCTCAACTTTAAGCGCGGTTACCGGTTCTGCCGGTTGGCGATCAGATCTTCGACCACGGCCGGATCAGCGAGTGTGGACGTGTCGCCGAGGTTCTCAAAATCGTTGGCGGCGATTTTCCGAAGGATGCGCCGCATGATCTTGCCGCTCCGCGTCTTGGGAAGCGCGGGGGCGAACTGGATGAAGTCCGGTTTCGCGATGGGGCCGATGGTCTCCCGAACGTGCCGGATGAGTTCTTGCTTGAGCGCCTCGCTCGGCTCGACACCCGCATTGAGTGTGACGTAGCAATAGATGCCCTGTCCCTTGATGGGATGCGGAACGCCGACGACCGCCGCCTCGGCCACGGCTTTGTGCGCCACGAGGGCCGACTCGATCTCCGCCGTCCCCATCCGGTGCCCGGAGACGTTGATCACGTCGTCGACGCGTCCGGTGATCCAGTAGTATCCGTCGGCGTCTCGGCGGCAGCCGTCCCCGGTGAAGTACATGCCTTCGAACATGGAGAAGTACGTCTGCACGTACCGTTCGTGGTTGCCGTAGACGGTGCGGGCCAGCCCGGGCCAGGCGTCCAACATGACGAGCATACCCTCGGCCTCGCCTTCGAGGACTTCGCCTTTCTCGTTGACGACGGCGGGCCGGACGCCGAAGAACGGCAACGTGGCGCTTCCGGGTTTCATGGGGATGGCCCCGGGCAACGGCGTGATCAGGATGCCGCCCGTTTCGGTCTGCCACCACGTGTCGACGATGGGGCACCGGCGCTCCCCGACGACCTCGTAATACCACCGCCACGCCTCGGGGTTGATCGGCTCGCCGACGGTGCCGAGCAACCGGAGCGACGAGCGGTCGGTGCGCTTGACGTAGTCGTCGCCCTGCCGCATGAGGGCCCGAATAGCCGTCGGAGCCGTATAGAACTGGTTGACCTGGTGCTTGTCGACGACCTGCCAGAAGCGGGAGGCGTCGGGGTACGTCGGGACGCCTTCGAAGAAGACCTGCGTGGCGCCGTTGGCGAGCGGACCGTAGACGATGTACGAATGCCCGGTGATCCACCCGACGTCCGCCGTGCACCAGAACACGTCGCCGTCGTGGTAATCGAAGACGTACTGGTGCGTCATGCTCGCATAGACGAGGTAGCCGCCGGTGGTGTGGAGCAGCCCTTTGGGCTTGCCGGTGGAGCCGGAGGTATAGAGGATAAAGAGCGGGTCCTCGGCGTCCATCACTTCATACGGACAGCTGTCGGACGCCGCCTCGCGCGCCTCGTGGTACCACACGTCGCGTCCTTCGGTCCATTCGATCGCTCCGCCGGTGTGCCGCACCACGATCACCGTCTCGACCTCCGGGCAGCGTCCGAGCGCCTGATCCACGTTCTTTTTCAGGGGGATGCGTTTGCCCGCGCGCCGCCCTTCATCGGCCGTCAGCACGATCCTGGAATCGCCGTCGAGGATGCGGTCGGCGAGCGAGTCGGGCGAGAAGCCGGCGAACACGACGGAGTGGACCGCGCCGATCCGGGCGCAGGCCAGCATGGCCGCCGCCACCTCGGGAATCATCGGGAGATAAATCGTCACGCGGTCGCCTTTCCTGACGCCGTGCGCCTTGAGCACGTTCGCGAACCGGCATACCTCGGCGTGCAACTCGCGATACGTGATGGGGCGCGAGGGCTCGTCCGGTTCGTCCGGCTCGAAGATGAGCGCCGTCTGATCGCCGCGCGTTTCGAGGTGACGGTCGAGACAGTTGTAGGCAACGTTCAGCTTGCCGCCTTCGAACCACCGGACGTGCACGTCTTCGGGCGCGAACGAGGTGTCTTTGACCGTGTGAAAAGGCTCGAACCAGTCGAGGCGCGCAGCGTGCTCGCGCCAGAAACCTTCGGGATCCTCCACCGACCGCCGGTACATCGCTTCGTAGGCCTCTTTCGAGGACACATAGGCGCGAGCCTTGAACTCCGCCGATGCCTCGTATATCTCTTCGGGAGCCTGAACGTGATCTGCCATGCTGCTTTCGTCTGTCTCGTGAGAAGAATCGTGGGCACTTCCGCGGTGGTGGGCGTCGCCTCTGAGAATACTACCCGTCGGCATGATTTTCCACCCTCACGCGCACCGTCTCCCCGCATAAAAATGATGAACTTTGGGCTTCGAAAGGCCGAGGACCTTCCTGATCCGTCCACGGCCTCGCGCGTTTGTCATCGGAGGTGCGTATTCTTTCTCCGTCCCCCTCTCCTTTCCTCTTCTTCCTCAGCCTCATGAGCCGCACCGAAAGCGAGCGCCGCATCGACTACATCGAGTTTCCCGCCACGGACCTCGAAGCCACGAAACGCTTCTACCACACCGTCTTCGGATGGTCGTTCCAGGACTGGGGTCCGACGTACACGGCTTTCGACGACGGGCGGCTCTCCGGCGGATTCCACGCCGCCGAGGCCGTCGCGCCGGGCGGGCCGCTCGTCATCCTCTATGCGGCCGACCTCGAAGCCATGCGCACCGCCGTCAAAGCTGCGGGCGGGGACATCGTCGTGGACATCTTCACCTTCCCCGGCGGCCGTCGCTTCCACTTCACCGATCCGAACGGCAACGTGCTCGCCGTGTGGTCCGACGCGTGAACGGGACTACTCGAGTCGTTCCGGGAGAAACGCGCTCGGATCGAAGTCGGGCTTTGGATACTGCGGGTCCATCGCTTCGAGCGTATCGAGGAGCAGCCGGCTGACGACGAGGTTCCGGAACCATCGTTTCTCGGCGGGCACCACGTACCACGGCGCGTGCTTCTTCGAGCACCGCCTCATGGCGATCTCATAGGCGCGCATGTACTCGTCCCAGTATTTTCGTTCTTCGAGGTCGGCGGGGTTGAACTTCCACCATTTGTCCGGGCGCTCGAGCCTCCGCCGGAAACGGGCGAGCTGGTATTCCTTCGAGATGTGGAGATAAATCTTGATCACGCGCGTGCCGTGGTCGTGAAGGAGGCGCTCGAAGGCGTTGATGTGCTCGTATCGTTTCTCGATCAACTTTTTCGGCGCCCATCCGTGCACGCGCACGATGAGCACGTCCTCGTAGTGTGAGCGGTTGAAGATGCCGATGTGGCCCATCGGGGGCACACGCTGATGCACGCGCCACAGAAAGTCGCGGCTCAGTTCGGGCGGCGTCGGCTTTTTGAACCCATAGATGCGGCATCCCTGCGGGTTGATGCCCGTCATGACGCTTCGGATGGTGCTGTCCTTCCCGCCGGTGTCCATTGCCTGAAGCACGATCAGGAGCGCCTGCCGGTTCTCGGCGTACAAGCGTTCCTGAAGCGCGGCGATTTTCTCCCGGTTCTTTTCGAGGGCGGCCCGGGCGGCCGCCTTATCGGTGATGCCCTGCGTGTCGTCGGGGCGTAGATCCTTCAGACGAAACTTAACGCCCTCCCGCACGCGATACTTTTTGTAGTCGAAATGCAACCGGTCTTTGCCCACGGTGAACCTCGAATCGTCCATACGCTCATCGTCCCGAGCGAAAATAGACGATTCCGTCCACAATGACCACCTGCCGGCGCGTCCTCGCGTTTCCGACCCGAAGAAAATGGTTCTGCGAAAATATTGGAAATACGGCCCTTTTCATTCCCTGAGCGGCAACGTCTGTGTACCTTCCCGCATTGAAGCACGCCCGATATTCCACACGCGGCGAACGCCCCCTTGCGCATACCGAGCGGATCCGCCGCCCTCCACCGTCAACCGACCCTTCTCGAGATAGACCCCTATGACCACCCCATCGAACGACCGACCCCGAAAAATAGGCGTGCTCCGGGGCATGGAGACCACCTTCCCCGACGCCCTCATCCCTTTCATCAATCGCGAGTACGCCGACCGGAACGTGACGGCGGAATTCGTCACGCTCGACGCCGTGCGCATGGACGACGATCCGGGCTACGACGTCATCCTCGACCGCATATCGCATGAGGTTCCGTTCTATCGGTCCTACCTCAAGTGGGCCGCTCTCAAGGGGACCTATGTGGTGAACAACCCCTTCTGGTGGAGCGCCGACGACAAGTTCATCGACAACGTCATCGCACAGGAAGCGGGCGTCGCTGTGCCCAGGACGGTCATCCTCCCGCACCACACGCATCCGCCGAACACCGAGGCGAACTCGTTCCGCAACCTGAAGTATCCCATCGACTGGGAGGCGGTCTTCGCCTACGTCGGCTTCCCCGCTTTCCTCAAACCGCATGATGGCGGCGGCTGGCGAGGCGTAACGAAGGTGAACAACCCGGACGAGCTCTTTGCCGCCTATAACACCTCGGGCGACGATTGCATGATGCTCCAGGAAGGCATCGCGTTCGAGGCCTACTTCCGGTGCTATGGCGTGGGCCAACGCGACGTGCACATCATGCCGTACAACCCCGACGCCGAACCCCATCGCCGCTATTACGACGTGCCCGAAGGCCCCTTCGACCCGGAACTCATCGCCAGGATCGAGCGGGACGTGCTCGCCATCTGCCGGGCGCTCGGCTACGACCTGAACACGGTCGAGTTCGCCGTGCGGGACGGCGTGCCCTACGCCATCGACTTCATGAACCCCGCCCCGGACGCCGACTACTACTCCGTCGGCCGGGAAAACTTCGAGTGGATCGTGACGAAGACGGCGGCTTTCCTCGCCGAGAAGGCCACCGAAGAGCGACGTCCCCGACAGTTCACTGCCAACGGCGTCCTCGAACCCGCCGTCCGATAAGCCCGAGGCTCCATGCGCAAGCAACTGCAACCCGCCATCGATTATTACCACGGCCTGATCTCGCACGACCTCCCTGCCGCGGACGATCAGATGGCCCTCCTGCGGCAGAAGCAAACCGAGAACCACGTCCTCTTCGGAGATCGGCCCCTGGCGAACAGTCTTCGCCCGACGTTCCTCACCGAGTCGATGTACACCGCGGTGCAGGATACGGTCTACCTCATCCGTCAGGCCGTCCTCAAGGTCGCTTCCGTCTTTTTCAACGACTACGACCTTCTCCGGAACACCCTCGGTATGGAGGAATGGGAGATCGAGCTGGCCTCGGTGCCCACCAACGTGATCCGTCTGGCCGCCACGGCCCGTATGGATTCGTTCCTCACGCCGGACTCGTTCAAGTTCGTCGAGATCAATGCCGAAGTGCCCGCCGGTCTCGCGTACATCCACGAGATGAACCGGATTTACCGCGAGCTTCCCATCTTCAAGGCTTTCGAGCAGAAGTTTCCCGTCCGGGCCGTCTCCCCGCTCGAACACACGATGGCGGCGCTCGTGCAGATCTACCACGAACAGTTTGACGGCAAAGAGGAGATGCCCTCGTTCGCCATCGTCGATCACCTCGACGTGCCGACGATCCACGAGTTTACCCTGATCAAGGCGTACCTCGAACGTCTCGGCTATGCCTGCGAGGTCGTCGATCCGCGCGCGCTCGAATGTCGGGACGGGTGGATCTATGCGAACGGGCGAAGGATCGACATCCTCTACCGCCGCCTGCTCGCCAACGAGTTCTACGAGATGAAGGACGAATGCGGGGCGTTCCTCGAAGGGTACCTGGCCCAGAAGACGTGTTACCTCAATACGTTTCGTTCGAAGATGGTGCACAAGAAGGCGATCTTTTCGGTCCTCACCGATCCGCAATTCGCGCACGTGCTCCCGCCGGAACAGCGCACGGTCATCGAACGGCACATCCCGTGGACGCGCCTGATCAAAGAGCAGAAAACCAGCTTCCGAGGGCTTCAGATCGACCTGCTCGAGTTCACCCGAAACAACCGCAAGTACTTCATCATCAAGCCGAACGACGAGTACGGCGGCAAGGGCGTCACGCTCGGTTTCACCGTCTCACAGTCGGAGTGGGACGCGGCCCTCGAGGCCGGGCTCCGGGACGGATACGTGGTGCAAGAGGTCGTTGACATCTATCGCGAGCCGTTCCTCATGCAGATGGACGGCTCGTGGGACCTCGTGCCCGCCGTGATCGACCTCGACCCGTACATCAACGGTCCCGACGTGGGCGGCTGCCTGACCCGTATTTCCGCCTCCAACCTCGCCAACGTGACGGCGGGCGGAGGCACGCTCCCACTGTTCATCCTGCGGTACGTGTGAACGCCGCGCCACCGCCTCAACCATGCAACCCTTGACAACGACCAACGCCTCCCCGCTCCGGGTCGCGATCATCGACCTGTACAACAACGAGCCGAACGAAGGCATCCGCGCCATCCGCGAGCTGCTCGAACGCAGCGACCGACGGTACTTCGGCGTGCCGGTCACGTACGAGCGCTTCGAGACGCGGTACCGCAGCGAAACCCCCTCGCTCGACTTTGACGTGTACCTTTCCTCGGGCGGCCCCGGCAGTCCGTTCGACGGGCAGGGCAAGCCGTGGGAAAAGCGTTATTTCGAATGGCTCGACGCCGTATGGCGGCACAACCGTTCGCACGAGGCACACCTGCGGAAGCATGTCTTCTTCATCTGCCACTCGTTTCAACTGATGTGTCGTTTTTTCGAGTGCGCCGTCGTAAAAAAACGCCGCACGCCCTCGTTCGGCATTCTGCCGGTGCACAAGACCGAGGCCGGCGAACGCGATCCGATCTTCTCGAAGCTGCCGGAACCGTTCTACGCCGCCGACTTCCGGCACTGGCAGGTGGTGCAGCCGAATCACGAACGGCTCCGCACGCTCGGCGCGGAGATCCTCGCGCTCGAAAAGATCCGCCCGCACGTCGATCTCGAACGCGCACTCATGGCCATCCGTCTCTCGCCGGAGATCCTCGGCACGCAGTTCCACCCCGAGGCCGATCCGGAGGGGATGCTCAAGCACTTCCTCAAGCCGGAGCGCCGCGCTTTCGTCATCGAGCATCACGGGAAGGAGAAATACGAGCGCATCCTGCATCATCTCCGTGAGCCGAACGAACTCACGATCACGCACGATACGGTGCTGCCCCTCTTTCTCAAGAACGCCGTCGCCTGCCTGCGGCCCGAAGCCGCGCGACGGAAGGTAGCCTGAGGCGGGCCGCCGTCAGCCTTTCCCGCCGAAGAGTGAGCCGAGCATGCCGCCTCCAAGCTTGAGGAGGTCGTCCTTCACGTCGCCGTCGTCGTCCGCATCGAGGAGACCGAGGACGCCGCCAAGCTCGGGCGCCCGGGTTTCGAGGGAGGCGCGCTCCTGACCGAGCACGGAGGCGAGACCTTCGGGGTCGAGGTTTTTCTCACGTTTGATCTTGCCGAGCGCGCCCATGACGAGCGGGGCGAGCAGAGGCAGAAGTCGGCTGACCTGGCTCACGTCCAGACCGCCGGCCCGGCTCACGCCCTGCTCGACGACGGTGCGCCGCTCGCCGAGCACGTGCCGGAGGATGCCCTCGCCGTTGAGCGCACGCGGGTTGACCGGAACCGAAGCGCCGCCGCCCGTCACCTGTCCCGCAAGCCCGCCGAGCATGGCGCCGAGCCCGCCGCCGCCGAGCAGACCAAGCACGTCGCCGAGGTTGTCGAGGACGCTGCCGTCATGGTCGGATTCGAGCGCCGAAGCGAGGGAACGGGCGGCGTCGGGGGTCGAGGCGGCATTCTTCGCGAGACCGCCGAGGAGCACCGGGAGCGCCGCACCGATGGCCTGCCGCGTCTGCGACGGCTCCGCACCGATGGTCCGGCTGATCTCCTGAAGTTGCGCGCCGCCGATCCGTTGGGTGAGCATTTCGAGTATGAAGGGCATCTTTCGATCCTTGATGATTGGAGGGATGTCTTCCCGGAACGAGCGCCGGGCCGAAGGATGCGGCCGAGGATGAGCCGCACGTACGCTCCGGCGGCAAAAATGCGGCCCAACCCTAAAAGCCTCCTTTTCCGGCGAAAACGTCTGTTAAGCATACACCTTTCCGAAAGAGCCTGCACCGATCGCTCGAATTTGAGACATGGGTCCATATGGGCCCGGGATCGCCGGCATGCCCGCCCCCTTTTTCCGTCCGGGATCGGTGCACAGAACGTTTTTTCGTAGTATCGTTTGAATGGATAAACGCTTTTGACCATGCCCACTCGTTTCGCCCGTTTCATCCGGCGTCGGCGCGTGCTGCTTGCCGCGGCGATGGTGTTCGCCGTTTCGCTCGTCTGGCCGCCGGGCGTCGCCGTCCGGGACGGAGGCATCGTCAGTCTCCGTGTGACGGACCGTGACGGCGGCCTGCTCCGTGAGTATCGCCCGAATGGAAGCGGCTTGCCCGTCACGCTCGACGCCGTCAGCCCCATGGCCGTGCGCGCCCTCGTCGCGACGGAGGACCGCCATTTTTACCGGCATCTCGGCATCGACCCGGCGGCGCTCGTGCGGGCGACGTGGAGCAACCTCCGCCACGGACGGATCGTCAGCGGCGCCTCGACGCTGACCATGCAGGCCGCGCGCGCCCTCCGCGACCGGCGCGAACGCGGGTGGTGGGACAAGCTCGCGGAGATGCACCTGGCCCTCCGCCTCGAACGGTACCTGTCCAAAGAGGAGATCCTCACGCTCTGGCTCAACCGGGTTCCCTTCGGCAACCGCACACACGGCATCGAGGCGGCGGCGCGCCTGTATTTCGGCAAGCCCGCCCGCGACCTCACGGCGGCGGAAGCCACGTATCTCATCGGCCTGCCGCAGAGTCCGAGCCGGCACAACCCGTTCCGACATCCGGAGCGCGCCCGAGCGCGGCAGAGGCGGGTGCTCGCGGCGATGGAGGCGGCGGGCGCGCTCACGCCGGCGGAGCGTGAGCGCCTCGAAGCCACACCGCTCGCCCTCGTCGCACCTCGCCGATCTTTTGCCGCCCCCCACCTCGTGCGGGCTCTCCTCCGAGAGGAACGTGCCGACGCCGGCCGGATCGCCGAACTTCGCACCACGCTCGACCCCACCCTTCAACGCACCGTCGAGGCCCTGGCGCGGGGACATCTTCAGCGGCTCGGCGCGCTCGGCGTCGGGAACGCGGCCGCGGTGGTGCTCGACAACCGCACCGGCGCCGTGCTCGCCTACGTGGGCAGTGTGGACTTCTGGGATGCCGCCGCCGGAGGTCAGAACGACGGCGCGCGGATGCTCCGGCAGCCGGGGAGTGCGCTCAAACCCTTCACGTATGCCGCCGCGCTGGCCACGGGCCGGTACACGCCCGCCTCCATCCTCCCCGACGTCGAGACGCCCGTGCTCGAAGCGGGAGGCGCGTTCACCCCGGAGAACTACGACGAAACATACCATGGCCCCGTGCCGCTCCGACAGGCGCTCGCGTGCAGTTATAACGTCCCCGCCGTGCGCCTCGCCCGCGAGATGGGACCGCCGAAGGTGCTCGCGGTGCTTCACGAGGTCGGCTTCTCCACCCTCGACCGGCCGCCCGAGCACTACGGCGTCGGACTGACGCTGGGCAACGGTGAAGTGCGCCTGCTCGACCTGGCCCGCGCGTACGCCGCCCTCGCGCGCGGCGGCTCGCTCCCGGCGCTCCGCTTCCTCGCATGGCGGCGCACGGCCACCGGGGACACGCTCCGCCCGCCGTCCCCGCCGCCCACCCGCCTTTCCCTCGACCCGCGCGTCCTCTATCTCATCACGGACATCCTCAGCGATCCCGCGGCGCGCGCGCCCGCCTTCGGTCGCGGGGGACCGCTCGAATTGCCGTTCCCGTGCGCCGTCAAGACCGGCACCTCGAAAGACTACCGGGACAACTGGGCGGTCGGCTACACACCGCGCCACACCGTCGCCGTGTGGGCGGGCAACTTCGACGGCGCGCCGATGCGATGGGTCAGCGGCGTCACCGGGGCGGGGGCGCTCCTCAAGTCGATCTTCCTCGCGCTCGGTCCCGGCGGCGATTTCGAGCGACCACCCGGCCTCGTCGAGGTCGAGGTCTGTCCCCACAGCGGGAAGCGCCCCGCCCGCGCGTGCCCGGCGCGCAGGAGAGAGCTTTTCCTCGCCGAGACCGCTCCGGCGGACACGTGCGACGTCCACCGCTTCGTCGTCATCGACCGGCGTTCGGGGCTGCTCGCGGACGCCGAAACACCCCCCGAAGCCGTCGAGACGAAGCTGTACACCGTCTATCCTCCCCTTTTCCACCCGTGGATGCGCGAAAACCGGCTCCCCTTTCCACCGACCGTCACCCGCGCCCGCCTCCCCTCGGCATCCGCCCCGCCCCGATACTCGGATCGACTCGTCATTCAGTATCCCGAAAGTGGAATGGTCTTTCAGATCGACCCCGTGCTCCGCAAAAATTTTCAGCGTATCCGTCTCCTGGGCTCCGCCGAAGCGAACCTTCTCGACGTCGCATGGTGGATCGACGGGGTGCGCCTCTCGGAGGATTACCGGACGGCCTCGTGGCCGCTTCGTCCCGGACGACACCGCCTCGCGCTCCGCGCCGTGACGCCGGAGGGCCGCGCGTTGCGCAGCCGCCCCGTCTTCATCACCGTCGCCGATGCGCCCGCTGCCCTTCCCTCGCAATCCAGACCGCCACCCCCGTGAAGAAAGTCAACCTCGCCGAGAAATTCAGCCGGTTCACCGAACCCTGGTCGCCGAAGATCGTGGGTGAACTCAACGGCCAACACGTCAAACTCGCGCGCCTCCAGGGACCGTTCGTCTGGCATCTCCATGCCCACGAAGATGAACTTTTTCTCGTCGTCGAAGGTCGACTCAAGATAGAGTTTCGGGACGGCGTCGTGGACCTCGAAGCGGGCGAATTCCTCATCGTCCCGCGCGGCGTCGAGCATCGGCCCGTCGCCGAGGCGGAAGCCCTCGTGATGCTTTTCGAGCCCGCCGGGACGCGCAATACAGGCAACGTCGAGGACGCAAGAACCGTCCCCGAACCGGAGTGGCTGTGAGGCGCTTTCCATCCCCGCAAACGGGCCCGAACGATCCCTCTACCGCCCCGTCTGAGCGAGGACCCAACGCGTGATGAGGTCCAGCGCTTCCGGCGCAAGGGTCACTTCGATCTTCGCATATTCCGACGGCGCGCCGGTCTCGGCCGGCTGGAAGAGGTGATTGAGTCCGGGCATCTCGACGATCTCGTACCTGGTGTTCCCGCCTGCTTTCAACGCGTCCTCGATGGCCGAGAGGTTTTCTTTCGGCGGCACCTGAAGGTCTTTCTCGCCGTTGATCGCGAGCACCGGGCAGGCCACCTTCCGAAGCACCGGCGCGGGATCATGCACGAGGAAGAAGCGGAACCACGGGGAGAGCACCTGTCCGAGCTCACCGTCGAGATCGAGCGCTCCGACCTTGAATTTTTCCTTCTCCGCCTCGCTCAGACGACTGATTTCCTCGGTCAACACTTTCCGTATCCGGGCCTTTGCTTCCGTGTCGTCGGGTGTGGTTTTCACGATGTCGAAGATGATCTTCTGAACGCGGGCGTTCCATGCGACCACGTCCTCGTCGGCCCCTTCGGCCCGGTTGATGAGCGCCGATTGAAGCTCGAGGATCTTTTCTCCCGTGAGGCCGGGTCCTGCCATGAGGACGATGAACGCCACGTCCGGGCGTTCGGCGGCGACCATCGGCGCGATGAGTCCGCCCTCACTGTGCCCGATCAGCCCGATGGCTCCTGCGTCGAGGTCTTCACGGGCTTCGAGGAAATCGAGCGCGGCAGCCACGTCGGTGGCGAAATCGGCGCTCGTGGCGCTTGCGAAGTCGCCTTCCGAGCCTCCCACCCCCCGGTCATCGAAGCGAAGCACGGCGATGCCGTGGCGGGTCAGGTAGTCGGAGAGGACGAGGAAGGGGCGGTGTCCAAGGAGGGCTTCATCGCGGTTCTGTGGACCCGAGCCGGAGATGAGCACCGCCGCCGGGAACGGCCCTTCGCCCTCCGGCAGGGTGAGCGTGCCCGCAAGCGTGATCCCGGCGTCCTCGTTTCGAAAACGCACCTCCTCTTCCCGGTACGGGAGCGGCCGTTCGGGCTCCTGCGGCCGTTTCGGCTTTTCGATCGCTTCACCTTCCGGCACGGACACGAGCGTGAGCGCAAACGAGCGTCCGCCCTGCGACCACGACCCTTCGATGCGTTGCCCGCCTGCGTCGATGACGCCTTCATACACGCCCGCCACCGCCGGAACTTCGATGCGCAGCTTCAGCCCCTCCCCTTCGATCCTCCCGAGCGGGATCCCCTGCGCGCCCTGATCGGGGCTGTCCATCGTGCCGGAGTAGCCGCCGTCGTCCTTCGCGAGGTGAAAAACGAGCCGGAGCTCGAGGCCGCCCACGGAGAGCGTGCCCAGCCAGTCGCCCGACACGTCGATGTCCGGGGTCGGAGCCGGAGGCGAGGGCGGCGCTTCGCCCGAGCTGCGCGCGAGCAGCAGCGGCAGTTCCAGAGCGCCCTGCCGCCACGTCCCCGCGATGCCCGATCCGTCCGCGCGCAACGTCCCGGAATAAACGCCCTGTAAGGAGGGCACGGTCGCTTCCACCCGGTTGCCCTCCAGCACGACCGAACCGAGCGGCACGCCGAAGGCTCCCTGATCGGGGCTGTCGAGCGATCCGGAATAGCCCTCGGCCCCCTTCTCGAAATGAAACACGAGCCGGAGCGTCGTCTGCCCGACGTTCAACTTGCCTTCCCAGACGCCTTCGATTTCAGGGGCCGGTTGGGCGAAACTCTCGCGGATCGGCAGGAACGTCATAAACAGGATAAGGGGAGCGACTTTTTTCCACATAGGGTCTCTGCATGAGGAGGGTGGGACGGCGGCTTTACGCCCGCGCGACGGAAACTTTTCACGGCGCGCCGATCCCCGCCTTGTACGGGAAAACGCCGGATAGATGCAGGCTATTCCCGAAACAGAATGCGCTCTCGATGATACATCCGAACGGTTGCGGCGACGAGCACGAGGAAGACGAGGAGGTTGCCCCCGACCGCCAGGAGAAGCCGTCCCGGAACGAGGTTGCCCAGGAACGTATCCCGCATCGCGAGGGCATTGCCGAGGATCGGAACCGCGTAGGCCGCAGGGCCGAAATCCGTGCTCGAAAACGAGAAGACGGCCAGGAAGATGGCGATGAAAAGGAGGGGCGTCGTATAGATGCCCGCTTCGCGCGCGCTCCGGGCGTAGGTGCCGAGCAACATGATGATCGCCGCGATCAGGAAGGCCAACGCGGAGAGGTTGACGATGAGCTGCGCCACCTGCGTGAAGGTCAGGGAATAATTGATGCCGTCCGGGAGTCCTTCGAGCGAGAACCCGAAATTGGCGAACAAGATCATCCCGACGACCAGCAAAAGGGAGGAGACGACGGAGAAAACCATGATGGCCAGGATCTTACCGACCACGATGTCCCGACGCGGCACGTTCGAGACGAGCAACGTCGCGAGCGTGTTCTTTTCCTTCTCTCCGACGGCCACGTACATGGCCCGGTTGGCATTGCTCACGAGCAGGATGATGGCGAGGTACGGGATGAGCACGCTCAGCAGGATCCCGGCGCGGCGGTCGGGTCCGGCGGTGTCGACCACCTGCACCTCGAAGGGCCGAAGATCGCTTCGGGAGATGCCCCGGGCGGCGAGCGCCTGCGCCACGCGTCGGTCCCGTTCGGCCTCGATGTGCGCTTTCAACTCGGCGACGGTCCGCCACACCTGCGCATTCGTGCCGTCGCCGTAGATGCGATAGAGCGCGCCTTCCTTCACCACGCGAAGAGAAGGCCCGTCCACCATCTCGAAACGCGGCCCGGTCCGGAGGATCAGCACCTGCGGCATCGCCGCGAGCGCATCGAGGATCACCTCGTCGTCGGTCTGAACGATCACCGCCACGGGCCGATCCGGAGCGCCGGTGAGGCGGTCGATGTTTCCGATGAAACCCATCAAAAGCGGCATCACGAAGAGCGAGATGACGACCACACTGATCGTGAGGCGACGATCTCGAACCATCGTCGTTATCTCCTTTCGGAAGACGAGCCAGGCCTTGTTCTTCATGACGGGAAGGGTTGTGAGGTCGTGTCGGCCGTGCGGCTAGGGGGCTTCGACCTGTTCGATGAGCGAGAAAAAGACGTCCTCGATGTCGGTGTGTCCGGTCTGCGCACGGAGCTCGTCGAGGCTGCCCTCGGCGATGAGCCGTCCCCGGTGGATGATCCCGACCGTGTCGGCGAGCTTTTCGGCTTCCCAGAGAATATGCGTGGAGAAGAGGATCGTCTTCCCTTCCTGTTTGAGCAGGCGAATGTAATCCATAACGCTCTTGGCCGTGATCAGGTCGAGCCCGGCCGTCGGCTCATCGAAAAGGAGGATCTCGGGGTTGGTGACGAGCGCCCGCATGATGACCGTCTTTTGCTTCATGCCGGTCGAGAACGTCTCGGTGCGCTTGTCCACGAAGTCTTCCATGCGAAGGAGCAGGAAGATGTATTCGAGGTTGCGCGCGATGTCGCGGTCGTCGAGGTCGTTGAGGCGTCCGAAATAGAAGCCGATCTCGCGGGGCGTCATGCGCTCGTAGACGCCCATCTCGTACGAGACCACCCCGAGGAGTCTTCGGATGGCCCGCTTGTCCGCCCGCACCGAAAGCTCGTTGACGTACGCCTCGCCGGAGGTGGGGTCCATCAGGGTGGCGAGGATGCGGAGGGCCGTGGTCTTGCCTGCACCGTTCGGCCCGAGAAGCGCGTACACGGTCCCGTCGGCGCAGTGGAGGTTCAGGTTTTCGAGCGCGACGACAGGGCCTTCCTTTTTCGATGGAAAGACTTTTTTGAGGTTCTCTGTGCGGATCATGGAGGGAGGCGCGGCCCGTTGGGTGAATCAGCCATGAAAGGACCGGCGGGGTCCCTTGTTCCCCCGCGACCGTCCGTTCATCCGAGCTCGAACAGGGCGGGGTCGAGGTCGAGCTTCGTATTCGCCATGATCGCCTCGTTCGCACGGATGACCGTGACCGCCGCGTCGAAGCCTTCGCGATAGCCCGCGCTCGGCTCGAAGGGGCCGAAGAAGAAGTTGTCCACGAATTCCTTGAGCGCGTGAAAGAGCGGCGTCTCCGCGCCGGGGATGGGGTCGGTCGGGCCGAGGTCCTGCGCGTCGAGCTTGGTGGCGTTGGCCAGCAGCGCGATGCCTTCCTCTTTATAGAACTTGTCCCTTCGCGCGTACACCTCCCAGCCGAGCATCGGGGCGTCGACCTCTTTGAACATCCACGCCTTGCTCTCCCGCATCATGATCGTGCTCTCGCTTCCGTAGAAGAGGTCGTGCCGTCCGTCGAACGAGCTTGCGAGGGTGGCGTCGAAGATCATGTGCACGCCGTTGGGAAAGGCGAGCAGGCTTTGCACGGTGTCCGGCACGGCGCGCCCGTCGTCCCAGAGCATGAGCTGTCCGAAGCCGGTGGCGGCGGTCGGGCGACCGCCGAGGAACCACAGGGCGGTGTCGATCTGATGAATGCCGGCTTCCCCGACGAGTCCGAGGGACACTTCGGGGTCGAGTCGCCAGTTCAGCGCCTGTTCGCGCGCGCGGTTCGGCGAGGTGCGCCGCCAGCTCTGTTTGGTGTGCCACTGCGCGCGCGCCATGACGGCCTTGCCGAGCGCCCCGCCACGGATGAACTTCGAGACGGAGAGGTACTGGGGATCGGCGCGGAACTGTTGACCGACGTGGAAGATGAGGTCGGGCGCGTCTCGGGCGGCGCGCGCGAGGGCGCGGGCGTCGTCGAGCGAGGCGGCCATCGGGGCTTCGCAATAGACGTGCTTGCCCGCATCGAGGGCCGCTCCGGCGATGGCGCGGTGGGTGTGCGTGGGGGTGGCCACCACCACGGCGTGGATGTCCGGATCGTCGAGCACGGCGCGATAGTCCGTCACCCGCGCGGCCTCCGGAGCCGAGCGTTCGGCGCGGCGGAGCATGACGTCGTACACGTCGCACACGGCGGCGAGCCGCACCTCGGGGATGCGCGCGAGCGTCGCGGCGATCTCACGCCCCCAGGCCCCGAAGCCGATGAGGCCCACGTTCATCGCGTCGGCCCGCCGCTCCGAGCCGCGCCGAGCCGGCTGCTCCGCCACGATCTCGACGCCGCCCGTGACGCCGAACAACGTCGCCATCGAGCTTTTTTTGAGGAAATTCCGGCGGGTCAACTTCCGTTCGTCGCGACTCATATGCTTTCTTTTCATGGACGTTTCTCATCAGGTTCCGACCTCGATGGGATCGGTGGATTCATGCTCAGAAGCCCGAGCGCGTCACGTCGAAGCCTTTCGGCGACGGTGAGACGACGAGCGCGCGAAGCCCTTCTATGGCGCGGCAGAGGCGGTCCACGGCGGGCGGTCCGAGGACGAGGAGCGCCGTGGAGAGGGCGTCGGCGTCGGTGGCGGCGGCCGTTGCGACGGCTGCCAGGAGCGCGCCCACGACCGGACGGCCCGAGCGCGGGTCGAGCACGTGCCCGAACGCCTCCCCTTCCGCCTCAAACGTTTTGCCCCACACCGCGGAGACGGAGAGCGCCTCTTCCCGGAGCGGGGTGACGGCCAGGAGCGCGTCGCCCGCGTCGTCGCCGGGAGCGGGGATGCCCACCTTCCACGCCTCGTGCGCGCGCGGCCGTCCGAAGGCAAACGCCGTACTCGTCCCCCCGTGCACGAGCGCATGCGCCACGCCCGCCTCTTTCAGCAACAGCGCCGCCTCGTCGATGGCATATCCTTTCCCGATGCCGCCGAGGTCGAGGCTCATGCCGGGTCGTGTGAAAGTGACGGTGTACGCCTCGGGGTCGAGGCGCACGTGCTGCATGCCGGTCCGCCGCCGGGCCTCGGCGAGCGCCTCCGCGTCGGGCACGCGGCCCCCCTCGCCGGTGAAGCCCCAGCACCGCATGAGCGGCGCCACGGTCGGATCGAACGCGCCTTCGGTGAGCGCGTGCAGCCGGGCGGCGCGTTCGAGCAGGCGAAAGAGCCGTGGCTCGACGCGCACCGGACTCGCCGCCGCCCGCGCGTTGATGCGGCTGATCTCACTCTCGGGCCGGTAAAAGCTGAGTTGCGCCTCCAGCCTTCGGATCTCGGCGAGCGCTTCCTCCCCGGCGGCGCGCAGACGCACGGCGTCGTCGCCCCGAAGCACGAGTTCGAAGCGCGTCGCCATCGCGTCGAGCGCCAGGCGAAGCGTCACGTCCCGGGCGTCTCCGTCGCGGCGCGCGTCAGGAGGGATCAAGCGTGCCGTACGTGATCGGGGTGAACTCCTGCCCGCTCCCGTTCGTGATTTTCCGGGTCTTCCAGTCAAAGTACATCATCTGCCCGAGCCGGTCGGACATCTCCGCGAGCGAGATGATCGTCTGTGCCCGAATCGCCACGTCGATGTTGCCGTTGGGCGTTTTGTCGTTCCGGATGGCGTCGAAGAAGTTGGCGATATGGGCCGGCACCTCCACCCCCGGCTCGATGTTCTCGAAGCGCTCGGGGTCGATGAGGTCGGCGTACGGGCGCTCGGGACGCAGTTCGAGCGTGTTTCCGGAGAAGTACAGCGTCGCCTCGTTGCCCCGGATCATCTGCGGGAGCCCCTGCTCATTGACCGTGCATCCGATGACCATCATGCCCATGCCGCTCGGGAATTCGGCGAGCACCTGCGTGTTGTCGTTCACGTCGCGGTCGTCGGGACCGAGCGTCTCGAGCGTGATCTTCCGGTTGCCCAGGCACGTGACGCGGTACGGGAATTCGGGGTCGCCGGTGGCAAGGAGCAGCGGGTGGATGCGGTGCGCGAGGAGGTCGCCGAGGATGCCCACACAGAACGGGTAGTACTTCCGCCAGCGATGATAGTACTGCGGATCGAAGGGGCGTTCGGACACCGGTCCAAGCCACTTCTTCCAGTCGATGGTCTTGCCGGGCTCCAGTTCCGGTTCCAGTTCATAATAATTCCACTCGCCTTCGGGGGTGTTCCGCATGTAGGAGTCCTGCGCAAGCACGAGCCGTCCGATCCGGCCGTCGCGAATCAGTTCGGCGGCTTTGTGCCATTTCCCCTCGGTGCAATATTGCGAACCGATCTGAAACTTCATCCCGGTCCGTTTGACCGTATCGTAGACCTTGAACGCCTCGCCGAGATAGCGCGTCATCGGCTTCTCGCAATAGACGTGCTTGCCCGAATCGAGCGCATCGATGGCCACCTGCGCGTGCCAGTGATCGACCGTTCCGATGAAGATGGCGTCGATGTCCTGGCGGTCGAGAAGCGCGCGGTAATCCTCGTAGACCTGGATCTCCCCGGTGCGTCCCTCGGCGGCGCGGGCGGCGTCGAGCGCCTGAAAAGCACGGTCGCGCCGCTTCGAGAAGAGGTCGCATGCGGCTGCCCCGATGGCGTTGTACTGGTAGTCGTGTCGTTTCTCGCCGTCGTCGTTCCGGTTGATCACACTCTGAAGATGCGCATAAAAGCCCTGCCCCCCCACACCGACGAAGCCGACGACGATCCGGTCGTTGGCGCCCAGCACGCCCGGCGGCGGCGGCGCGGACGGCTTCTCGACCACCTCCGACACCTTCGGCGAGCACCCGGCCATCACCGCCGTGGCCGCGAGGGCGCTCTTCTTGATGAATTCGCGGCGGGACTCCTTGACCGCGCGGGGGCGTTTCTTCGCTTTTTTCATGATGCGTCTGCGTTGTGTGGGGCTAGAGATAAAGCGCGCCGATCCACGACCGGGCGCGTTCGGTGTATCGCCTCTCGATCGAGCCTTGCGCCTGAAAGGGGACGACGATCTTCTTCTTCACGCCCGCAGGAATGTGACCGGGAGGCGGGGAGAAGAGGAGGTTTCCGGTGCGATCAGATGCGTTCAAGAAGACCCGGTGGCGAGGTGCACCGGACCGTCGGACGTCCGATGCCGGTTGTTTTTCGAAGTTCGTGTATATTCATCAAAATGTCAGGCACGGCGCGGGATTTTTTCGCGTCCTTTGTGCCATCCGACCGGGACGCCCCGCCCGGGGACCTTCCTCCGTCCCTTCCGCCCTTTTCACGCACGGTATCCTCTCCCCAACGACCGATGAAGCTGCTTCTTTCCGCACTCGGCCTCCCCATGCTCCTCGCGCTTCTGCTGACGACTCCGGCTCACGCGCAGGACGTCCGCACGCTGACCCTTCAGCCCGAGAGCCGGCTATGGGTCGAAGGCACGTCGAACAAAAAGAAGGCCTGGCGGGCGAACGCCGGGGCAATGACGGGGTCGGCCACCGTCGGGGAGGATTCCGGGACGGCTCCGCAACTCGAGGGCGGGAGCCTCGCGATCGCGGCCGAGGAGATCACGGGCGACGTGGCGACGGGCAAGTTCATCATGAACCGGCTCATCCGCGAGGCGCTCAAGGTGAAGGAACACCCGGAGATCACCTACACGCTCGAGCGCGCCGAGGTCGTCGAGGAGGGAACGCCTTTCCGGCTTCGCACGACGGGCACGCTCACTCTCGCGGGCGTCTCGCGCCCCATCGAGATGACGCTCACGGGCGAACGCACCGAGGACGGCGGGCTTCATCTCACCGGAACGTATGCCCTTTCGATGCCCGACTTTGACATCAAGCCGCCGTCGATCCGCACGCTCGGCTATCACGTGGGGCGGGACGTCGTGGTGCACTTCGACCTCCTCTTTGCGCCGTAGCCCCCTCATCCCCCACCTGCAACGCCGAGCACCTCCGTCATCAGCCACCACACGCCGACGAGCGTGACCATCACCGGCACGATGAAGCGGAGCCAGAAATAGAGCGCCGTGTGCAAGGGCGTGCGGCCGCCCGCCGTCAGTTCCCGGAGCGCGTCGGCGCGGCGCATCACCCACGCCACGGTCACGACCGAGAGCAACGCCCCCAGCGTCTGCATCCCCGATCCGAAGGTCAGATCCCACAGGACGAACACCTTCATATTGACCATCGCCGGCAGGGCGAAGAGGAAGACGACGCCCGCCATGAGCCACACCGCCTTCGCACGTCCGAGGCGCGTGTTGTCCGTCAGCCCGGCCACGAGCACCTCGAAGGCGGCGACGTCGGAGAGAAAGGCCGCGCCGAAGAGCCCGGCGAAGAAGAGCAGCCCGAAGAAGCCGCCGGCGGGGATCTGAGCGAAGATTTTCGGGAGGGTGAAGAAGAGCAGCCCCGGCCCGCCGGATGGTTCGAGGCCGAAGGCGAAGACGGCGGGCATGATGGCCAGCCCCGCCATGAGGCCCGCCGCGAGGTCGCCCCCGGCAGTCCACGCCGCGTTGAAGGGCAGGTGATCGCTCCTGTTGAGGTACGAGCCGTAGACGACCATGTACGTCCCGCCGAGCGAGAGGGTGAAGATGGCTTGCCCGAGGGCGGCGAGCATCACCGCGCCGGTGAGCGCCTCCGGTTCGAACGCACCGAGGTACCACGCCACGCCCGCCTCCGCGCCCGGCAGCGTGACCGACCGGATGATGAGCACGACGAGGATGCCGAGGAGCGCGGGGACGATGAATTTGCTTGCCTTCTCGATGCCCGTGCGAAGCCCGCGCACGAGCACGAACGCGCACGCGAGAAGGACCACGCCGGTGCACGCCGTCTGAAGGAGAAAGGAGCGGAGATCGAACCCCGCATCCGGCGGGAGGATCGCCGGGGCGTCGAGGCCCGCCCCGAAGAGGGCCGCCGCCTCGCCGGCGGCATAGAAAAGCACCCATCCGAGGGCGTTCGTATAGTACGCCGTCGCCGCCGTGACGACGAAGAAGAAGAACCACCCCACGGCGCGCCCGAACGGGAGCCCCGCCTTCTCGAACGCGCCCACCGGTCCCCGCCGCGTCGCGCGCCCGAGCGTCCACTCGGCCATGAGGGCCGGGATGCCCACGAGCACGATGACGAGCACGTAGAAGAGGACGAACGGCGCGCCGCCGTACCGACCGACCATGTACGGGAAGCGCCACACGTTGCCCAGACCAATGGCCACGCCGATCATGGTCATGAGCAGTCCGAAACGGGACGAGAAGGTCTCCCGGCCCTCCGGGGCGGCATGGTGACGTGCAGGCTCCAAAGCGGCGTTCTTTTCCGGCGCGCGCAAACGGGTCATGCGCCGGGCGGTGAGGAAAGCGTCGTGAGGATCTCGGCGAGGGCGTCGAGGGCGGCGTCGATCTCCTCCGAGGTGTTGTAAAAATGCGGGGCGAGGCGGATGACCGAGCCGCGCGCCGAGGCCAGGATGCCCCGCGCCCGGAGGCGGGCCTCCACCTCGTGCGACGCCGCGCCACACACGAACGCCGTGGTCGGCGTTTTCTGCCGGGGGTCCGTCGGTCCGTCGAGGGTCAGCCCCCTTGCCCGCCCGCCCTCGACGAGCCGCCGCCCGAGCCCGCGCGTCCACGCCTCGATGCGCTCCGGCCCCACGTCGAGGATCGTCTCGATCCCGGCGCGCGCGATATAGGCATTGATCACGGGAGGCGTGCCGGTGTCGAACCGCCGGGCCGTCTCCGCCCAGTCGAGTGCGTTCACGCGGAAAGCGAAGGGGTCGGCGCGCCCGAACCAGCCCGTCACCGCCGGTTGGAGGCGTTCGAGGAGCCCGCGACGGACGTAGAGGAAGGCGATGCCCGCCGTGCCCATGAGAAACTTGAGCGCCCCGCACGCGAGCGCGTCGACGCCGAGCGCCTTCACGTCGATGGGGCACACGCCGAGCGACTGATAGGCATCCACATACAGAAGCGCGCCGTGGGCGTGGGCCCGCTCGGCGAGGGCGGCAAGGTCCTGTTTGAAGCCGTTCCGATAATAGGCGTGCGTGGCCGAGACGAGGAGCGTGCGGTCGTCGAGCACGGCGTCGTAATCTTCGAGCCTCACCGCTCCTTCGCGCACCGGTGTCCACGCGACCTCCGCGCCGTACTTCCGATGCGCCAGCCACACGTGCCCCACGGTCGGGAACTCCGCCTCCGTGACGACGACCTTCCGCCGCGGGCCGGTGAAGTCGAGCGCGCTCGCCAGGCTCGCCGTGGCCGCCGAGACGGACGTGGTGACGGCGACCTCATCCGGATCGGCGTGGATGAGACGGGCGAAGGCGGCCCGCGCGCGTTCCACTTCCGCCATCCACCGATCCCAGTCCATCCCGTCGCGACGCCACGATTCGAGATAGTTTTCCGCCGCCGCACGCGAGCGTTCGGTCTGCGGGGCCTGCGAGCAATGATTCAGCGGGATGTGCGAGCGAAGGATCGGTATCCGCCGCCGCCATGCTTCGAGGTCGGCAGGCATCGTCGCCGTGCCTTCGTCGAGGCCGTGATTCGAGGAGGCCATGCGCGCTCCGGTTGGTGCTTCGGGGCCGGGCGCATCCGGACGGGGCTATCCGGATCATGCCCGCCGGAAGGTACGAACCCGCGCGCTCACAGGCGAGGCGTTTGCGTCTCCCCGGGGCAGGTCAGGGAACCGCCACGCCGGACCGGACCTCGAGCCCCACCTGCCGGGCCAGCGCGGCAAGGTCCGCGCCCGATGCCGGGAGTGCCGAGAGGAGCCGCCCCGCATACGGACGGATCCAGGCCTCGGCGCTCGGTCCCGGTTCGAGCCCTCCTTCGAGGCCGAGCAGGAACCGCCACTCGGCGAGCCGCCCTTCGTCGTATTCCGCCAGCTTCTCGGACGACGCCTTGCCTTCGAGGACGTCCGCGAGCGAATTTCCGAGCTCCCACGCCTCGCGCAGGCCCACGTTCATGCTCTGAATGCCGACGGGCCCGGTCATGTGCGCCGCATCCCCGGCCAGCCACATCCTGTCTTTTCCAAAGGCCCCGGCCAGCCGCCGATCGAAACGCACGACCATGCGCCACCGGATCTCGTCGATGCTGCCGTCGAACCAGGGGGCCCGCTCGCGAAGGAACGACCGGAGCCGGTCCTCCGAGAGCACGGGATAGCGCGCCGCACCGATCTGCACTTCCACCCGGTCTTTCTCACGCGGCGGGAGCGGCTCCTTCCACTCCTTGAGCTGAAAGCTCCACCGACAATGTCCGTCCGGGAGCGGCCAGAGCACGCTCATCGTTTCCGGATCGAGCACGAGCCGCATCTCATCGCCGAGGTCGGCGTCCGACTTGAACTCGAAGACGGCGAAATACTCCGGTTCGGCCACCTCCGGAAAGTCAATGCCGAGCGTCCTCCGAACGAGTGACTGATGCCCGTCGGCCCCGATGACGAACGGCACGTCAAGGGTCCGGGATTTCAGCACGATCCACTCCGTATGGTCGATGGCATACCCGAAAGACGACTTTTCGAGATGATCGATCGTTGCCGCGACCTTTTTTTCCTCCGGCGTGAGCGTGACCACCTGATGGTTCCATCGCACGTTCACGCCCAGCTCATTCAGGGCTTGCTCGAAGAGGTTCTCCAGCGCATCCTGCCGCATGACGGCGATAAAGGAAAAATCGTCTCTGAGTTCGGAGATTTGCAGTTTGCCCCGGCGTTCGCCGCCTTCATAGAGCCCTACCGCGCGCACCCGGTACGCCTGCTCCAGAACGCGGGGAAGCAGACCGAGACGATCGAGCAGTTCGAGGGAACGCGGATGAAGCGCGAGGGCATAGCTGTGCGCGCCGGTTCGCCACTCCCGATCCACGATCGAGACGCGGATGCCGCGGCGGGCCAGCGTGAGCGCCGCCATCTGTCCCACCGGCCCCGCCCCGACGACGAGGACCTCGGGATATTCTCGATTAAACATGGGGACACCTCCAGATCATCTTGTTTGGACCACTGCTCCCAAGATGATCGATCCTCACGCCATATTTGACGGCGAACCCACGTATTCTGTTGTAAGGGAGTGACTTACAGGCGTCTCTTGAAGGGAAGGCTGCCGGCGCGCGAGCGCGGGCCGTCGCTCATTGCGGCAACACGTAGAGCGCCACGGAGAGGAAGTGAAACGCGCTTCCGGCTAGAACGAAGAGGTGCCAGACGGCATGATTGTACGGGAGACGGTTCCAGGCGTAGAAGATCACCCCGACGGTATACGACAGCCCCCCGGCGATAAGCAGATGAAGGCCCGTCGCCGGAAGCGATGCCGCGATGGGTTTGAGAAAAAAGACCGCGAGCCAGCCCATGAGCAGGTAATAAACCGTCGAGAACCACGGGTATCGACGGCGCGAGAAAATCTTGTACGCGATGCCCGAGAGCGCCATAGCCCAGACCAGGCCGAAGAGCGTCCATCCCAGCCCGCCGTGGAGCGTGACGAGGGTAAAGGGCGTATACGAGCCCGCGATCAAGAGATAGATGCCGACATGATCGAGCAGACGAAAAAATTGCTTGATGCGCGGAATACGGATGCCGTGATAGAGCGTCGAGGCCGTGTACAAAAATACGAGCGATCCGCCGAAGAGGACGGCGCTGAGGATGTGCAGCGCGTCGCCATAGTGAACGGCAAGCGCCACGAGCACGACGAGACCCGTCAGGCTCAAAAGGGCTCCGACGCCGTGCGTCAGGCTGTTGGCGATCTCTTCTCGATCGAGGTGCAACCAGGTTGGAAGGGGCATTCCCGTCTCCGTTGTCGAAATGATGATGGATTAGACCCGCACGCCTAACTTATGTTACGGCTCTATTCGTAATTCCTTAAGCCTTCGTCCCTCATCCCACCCGCGCCTCCCTCCCATGCCCGACCAGTCCCGATCTACCCGCATCCTGCTCTTCACCGGTAAGGGCGGCGTCGGCAAGACCACGTGCGCCGCCGCCACGGCGGTGCTCGCCGCGGAGAAAGGGTACAAGACGCTCATCCTCTCCACCGACCCCGCGCACAGCCTCGCCGACGCCTTCGACCATGCGCTCGGCCCCGAGCCGAAGCGGATACGGCCCCGCCTCTACGCACAGGAGGTGGACATGTACTATTCGATGAAAAAGTACTGGGGCAATATGCGCGAGCTGATGCTTCTCGTCTTCAAGTGGCAGGGCATCAATGAGATCGCCGCCGAAGAGATGGCCGCCCTCCCCGGCATGGGCGAGGCCTCCGCCATGCTCTGGCTCGACCTCTTCTACCACAGCGGCGACTACGACCTGATCATCGTCGACAGCGCGCCCACCGGCGAGACGCTCACGTTCCTCACCCTGCCGCAGGCGACCGAGTGGTGGCTCACCCGCGCCTTCCCGTTCCAGAAACTCGCCTTTCATACCGTCGGCTTTGCCGTGCGAAAAACCACCGGCATCCCGCTCGACAAAGGCTACGAGGAACTCCGGGCACTCTTCGAGCGGCTGAAGGTCATGCATGAGGTGCTGAGCGACCAGAACATCAGCTCCGTGCGCCTGGTGATGAACCCCGAGAAGATGGTGATCCGTGAAGCGCGGCGCGCCTACACCTACCTCCAGTTGTACGGCTACGGCGTCGACGCCGTTATCGTCAACCGGATCCTCCCCGAAGAAGCCGGGCAGGACGGCGGGTGGGAAAAGTACCTCGAAGCCCAGCGCGCGTACCTCGAAGAGATCGAAGGCAGCTTCTCACCCTTGCCGGTGTTTCGCGTGCCGCATCTCCGACAGGAGGTCTTCGGCTTCGAACTGCTCGAACGCATCGGCGCCACGCTCTACGGCGACCGCGACCCCGCCGCGATTTTCTATGAGGAACCAACCTTCAGGATGACCTCCGAGGACGGCGCCTATCTTCTGGAAATTCGCCTCCCCTTTCTCGAAGAAAAGGACGTCGCCACCCGGCGGTTCGGCGATCAACTGGTCGTGCAGGTAGGCAATCAGCGAAGAAACTATCTCTTGCCGAAGTTCCTCTCGTATTACCGCCTCGCCGGCTCACGCATCGAAGAAGGCTGGCTCCACGCCCGCTTCGTGCCCGAAGAAGAGTCCTGAGGTCGCTCGGACGCGCGTCTCTGCACGCGATGCCCGAGGGCGGATTGTTCGGGGGTTTGGGTGAGAACGCCCTGCCGAACCATGCCCTCGTGGCCATTGACGCAAACCGAAGGGCAAGCCTACGCTTCGTCGAGGGCCCCACGGTACAGTTGCCGGACGGGTTGCCGCCGGACGGTGATGCATCCCCGACGCTCGATACCCGCCGGCGCGCCTTTCGGACAGCATAGATTCTTCGACTCCGCCCCCGGGTTCCGGTCGGAAGGATGACCGCGTGGAACGTGAGCATTTATCATGAAAAAGAAGTATTCTCGAAAGGTCTCCGCATAAGTGATGCGACGTACTTATTTTCGCGCACCCCCGCCCACTAACCTCGCGATTCCTCCGACCGACATGCTGATACCGAGCCTGCTTCTCAAACAATTATACACCGTATCCAGCCTCGAAAACACTGATCACGGCGTCGTTTTCGCTCTCAAGAACCGTCTGAGTGACGCGCAACTGACCGGTGTGCTCGGGCTTCGCATCGACGGCAAAGAGGTCCCGCTCGACCGCGTCCACCTCGAACTCGACGACGGCACGACGCTCGACCCCGGGCAGATCTCGAAGAAGACGCCCGTCCCCTTCCCGCTTCGAAAGATCGTCCGGGTGGTGGCCGAGATTCCCCCGCTCGAGCTCGGGAAGCATTCTTTGGAGCTGACCTTCACGAGCAAGCCCTTCGGAAAAATGACGCTGAAGGTGGAGGACTCCATCGCCCGGGAAACGAACAAGCGCCCGAAGATCCCCCGCGACGAACGCGACGACTATTCGGACGAGATCATCCGGAAACGGCAGGCATTCATCGAATCGTTCAGCGGGCATCGCCTTCAGCACATCAACCACTATTCCTTCGACCCGCACGTCACGAAGGGCAACATCGAGAACTTCGTCGGCGTGGCGCAGGTCCCACTCGGTATCGCAGGACCGATCGTCCTCAACGGCGAGCACGCGCAGGGCGAATTCATCGTCCCGATGGCGACGACCGAGGGCACGCTGGTCGCCTCGTACAACCGGGGCATCAAGGTGCTCAACCTGAGCGGCGGCGTGCGCACGACGGTCGTCGGGGACGCCATGCAACGCGCGCCGGTCTTCATTTTCGACAACGCCCGAGAAGGCCGCGACTTCGCCGCGTGGGTGCAGGAGAACATCGACAAGATCCGCGAGGAGGCCGAAGCCACGTCGAGCGTCGCCAAGTTGCAGTACATCGACACGTACCTCTCGAACCGCTTCGTCTTTCTCCGATTCAACTACTCGACGGGCGATGCGGCGGGACAAAACATGGTCGGGCGCGCCACGTTCGCCGCCTGCAGCTGGATCCTCGACCGGTATCCCGGCATCGTCAAGTTCTACCTCGAGTCCAACTTCGCCACGGACAAGAAAGGCTCACAGATCAACATCATGCGCACGCGCGGCAAGCGCGTCACGGCCGAGGCGGTGCTCAAGCGGGAAGTGCTCATTCAGCACATGCGCGTGGAGCCGGAGAGCCTGTTTTACCACAACCACGTCTCGACCATCGGGGCGTTCCTCTCGGGGGCGAACAACAACGGCGCGCATTCCCCGAACGCCATCACCGCCATCTTCATCGCCACCGGGCAGGACGTGGCGAACGTGGCGGAGTCCTCGGCGGGCATCATGTACACCGAGATGACGCCGGAGGGCGACCTCTACATCTCGCTCACGATCCCCTCCCTCATCGTCGCCACGTACGGCGGCGGCACGGGCCTGCCGACGCAACGGGAATGCCTCGAGCTCATGGACTGCTACGGCAAGGGCAAGGTCCGGAAGTTTGCCGAGATCGTAGCCGGGGTGGCGCTCGCAGGCGAAGTCTCCCTCGGCGCAGCCATCTCGGCGCTCGACTGGGTCTCCAGCCACGAGGCCTACGGGCGCAACCGCTGACCTCCCCCGTGCGCTTTGCCCCGCCACCGCCGAAGCGTTTTCCATTGTGTTGTTTGTATGAACCAACCTCGAGAACGAAAAATGTTCGGCGACAAGACGGTGCTCGACCTCGTGGATGCGGGTCTGCAAAAGAACACGACCGGCGTCTCCCTGGCCACCAAACGCGAAGGGGAATGGCGCACGACTGCCACGGAAGCCTTCAGGGAAAACGTGCGCCGGTTCGCCCTCGGCCTGTATGACCTCGGCATCCGGAAAGGCGATCGCGTGGCGATCCATTCGGAGAACAGCGCCGAGTGGATCATCGCAGATCAGGCCATCCTCTCGCTCGGCGCGGTCAACGTTCCGATCTACACGACGCAGCCGCCCGACCAGATCCGGTACATCCTCGAGAACGCCGAAGCCCGCATCTACATCGTCTCGACGGAAGCGCTCTTCTCGGGGATCGCTCCGCATCTCGACGAGGTGACGTCGCTCCTCCACACCATCGGCATCCGGGGCGTCTTCCACCCGGAGATGCTCGCCTTCGAGGCCGTCCTCGAGCGCGGCGCGGCCCTCGACGCCCGCGAGCCGGAGCGCTTCGAGAACCTCCGCGCCGCCGTCACGCCGGACGACCTCGCCTCGTTCGTGTACACCTCGGGCACCACCGGCGTCCCCAAAGGGGTCATGCTCACACACCGGAACTTCGCCTCGAACGTGCTCGCGAGCATCGAGCGCGCCCCCTTCGACATCGAAGGGCTGCGCGGGGCGAACGTGCTCTCGTACCTCCCGCTCTCGCACTCGTTCGAGCGCATGGTCTCGTACCTGTATCTCTACATCGGCTACCCGATCTGGTTCATCGAGAACCACCGGGAGATCCTTGACGACTGCAAAACCGTCAAGCCCGTGCACTTCACGACCGTGCCGCGCCTGCTCGAAAAGGTGTACTCGGGCATACACGAGCGCGCGGCGTCCGCCAAAGGGCTCACCGGCGCGCTCATGCGGTGGGCCGTCCGCCTCGCCGATGCGTACGATGTGCGCGAAGGCGCCGAACGCCGCCAATCCTGGGCCTTTCGCCTGGCCGACCGCGCCGTCTACTCGCGCCTCCGGATGATCTTCGGCGGCCGTCTCGTCGCGATCACGAGCGGAGGCGCGGCCCTCGCACCCGAGATCATGAACTTCATGAACGCCATCGGCATCGTGTGCGGGCAGGGCTACGGGCTGACGGAGACCTCGCCCGTCATCGCCGTATACGATCCGAACGATCTCCGCGCCGGCTCCGTCGGAAAGCCGATCGCCGGCGTCGAGGTGCGGCTCGACGAAGACGGCGAGATCCTCGTGCGCGGCCCCAACGTGATGAAGGGCTACTTCAAGCTCCCCGAGGCCACCCGTGAGGTTTTCACTGAAGACGGATGGTTCCGCACGGGCGACATCGGACGCTTCGACGAGGACGGCTTCCTCTATATCACCGACCGGAAGAAAGCGCTCATGAAGCTCTCCACGGGCAAATACGTTGCCCCGCAGAACGTGGAGATGCGCCTCGGGTCCCGGACGTTTATCGAACAGGCGATGGTCATCGGGAACGATCGGAAGTTTTGCTCGGCCCTCATCGTGCCCGACTATGAGGCCATCCGGAGGCAATACGGGGAAGAGGCGACCGAGGAGTTCATCCACGACCTGATCCGGAAGGAAGTCGAGCGCGTCAACCGGGAACTGCCGCCGTGGGAGCAGGTGAAGAAGTTTGCCGTGCTCGACCGGCCCTTCACCATCGACTCGGGCGAGATCACACCGACGCTCAAGCTCAAGCGCCGGGTCATCCTCGAAAACCATCGCGAAACCATCGAGGCTCTGTACCAAGAAGCCGCACGCGCACGCGTCTGACCGAAAAACGCAAGACCCATGTCGAAAAAGGAGCCGCTCTCGAATATCGACACCGCCTGGCTGCGGATGGATCATCCGACGAACCTCATGATGATCACCGGCGTCATGATGTTTGCCGAGCCGATCCCCTACGAGCGATTCAAGACGACCCTCGAAGAGCGTTTCCTCCGCTTCGACCGCTTCCGTCAGTGCGTCCGCGACCGGTCGGGCACGCCGTACTGGGAAGACGACCCTTACTTCGACATCGAAAACCACGTGCACCGCGTCGCCCTCCCGGCCCCCGGCGATCAGCGCGCCCTTCAGGAATACGTCAGCGACCTGATGGGACAGTCGCTCGATTTTTCGAAGCCGCTGTGGGACATGCACCTCGTCGAGAATTACGGGGAGGGATGCGCCGTCATCACGCGCATCCACCATTGCATCGCCGACGGGATGGCCCTCGTCCGGGTGCTCCTCGAGATGACCGACGAGTCGCGCAAGGGCCGGAGGCGGAGCCCCCGGAGAGAAGACGAGCATCCGGGACCGGTCACGAAATTGCTCAAACCCGCCGAGAAACTCTTCCGCACGACGCTCAGAGCCACGGAGGCCGTGCTCCACGAAGGCATGAACCTGGTCTTCCGTCCTTCCCACCTCCTGACGCGCGCGCGTCAGGGCCTCGACCTCGCCTCCGTCGTCGCGAAACTTCTGCTGCAGGGATCGGATTCCGACACGATCTTGAAGGGAGAACTGGGCGTACGCAAGCGCGCCGCATGGTCGCAGCCCATCCCGCTTCCGGTCGTCAAACACATCGGCAAGAAGATGGGAGGCACCATCAACGACGTGCTCCTGACCGCCGTGGCGGGCGCGCTTCGCCGCTACCTCGAAGCCCACGCTCAGCCCGTAGACGACGTGGAGATCCGCGCTATCGTACCGGTCAACCTTCGCCCGCTCGACGAACCGATCACGCTCGGAAACAAGTTCGGCCTCGTCTTCCTGACGCTCCCGGTGTTCCTCGAGGATCCGCTGGAACGACTCCGGGAAGTGCACCGGCGCATGGAGGCAATCAAGGGATCGATGGAGGCGGTCGTGGCGCTCGGGGTGCTCCACGGCATCGGCATGGCGCCGAAAGAGATCGAAAAGCTGGTCATCAAGCTCTTCAGCAAGATGGGCTCCGCGGTGATGACGAACGTGCCCGGCCCCCGCAACCAGCTCTACTTTGCCGGTTCACCGCTCACGCACATTATGTTCTGGGTCCCCCGCGCCGGCTCGGTGGCCCTCGGCGTAAGCATCCTGAGCTACAACGGCGAGGTGCTCCTCGGCTTCGCCACGGACACCCGCGTCGTTCCCGACCCGAACCTGCTCACGGCCGCTTTCCACGAAGAGTTCGACGCCCTGACCGCCCGCTTCGACGAAGTGGGGTCGTGACCACAACCCCGCAGAGGGTTGGAGGCAACGAGCGCCCTGGCGCCCGCCACGACCGGCGTGGACCTTCCGTATCCGCCCACGCTCAATACGTCTTCTCGATCGAGGCCGAGATCTCACTCATGGCGTTGAAAATATTCATCCTGAGCATGATCTTCAGCCGGGGTCCTTCGATCTTATAGTCGGGCGAAGAGAGCGCGCCGAGGGCCGTCATCTCCCCTTTGTCGAGCTTCACCCACACGTGATAGGGCGCGGTGGCGCGTGCGAACATCGTGTCCCGGTCGAAGGGCGCGTCGCGGATCTCCGGGGCAGGCGCGTCGCCGAGGTCGATCTTCACGCTCACGTATCCTTCGTCGAACGTATACGCGGCGGCGATGTCTTTCCCGTCGGGGTCGTCGAGGCATCGAAAAACGATGGTGTCCGAAAAATCGCTGACGATTTTTTGAAAGGCGCGGTCATGATTCATCGCATCGACGAAGCGCTCGATGAAGGCGGGCGTCCAGAATCGGGGCGGAGCAGGCATGAGGGCGTATGGGTTCGTTTCGGGGAGGAGGAAAAGTAGCGTCCGCCCTCCCGCCAGTCAAGCGCCTGCCGGCATGCCTTTCACGGTCGCGGAAAACGCTAACGCGCGGAAGGCGTATATTAGCGCTCGCCCGAGACTCCTTTCCCCGATGCCCGATTCGCGTTCGTCCCCGAGGTCCACGCCCATGCCGGAGCGTCCGCTCTCCCATACGCCCGCTCCTCCCGTAGCCGATGCGTCCGCCGGGGCTTCGGAAGCGTCGGAGGCCGACGAGCGGTCTCAGCCCGGCAGGAACGGAGCGGCGAGCGCGCCCGAACGCCGGACCGGCGCCCCGCGCGCGTTCACGTTCAATCCCCTCGCGCCGTACCGGGGAGTCGTGCGCCGCTTCTTTCAGGTGTACCGCCACACCTTCGGGCTGCTCATCGGCGCGAACGTCGCGTACGTGCGCGCGCTGCCGCCCCATCGGAGGCGGGGGCTCCGGTCCCTCCTGCCGAGGGTGAGCGCCTTCCTCCTCCGCCCCTTCGTCCGCCGCGACGTCGTCGACTTGCCGTTCCCGAAACAGCTTCGGCGACGGCTCGAAATGCTCGGCCCCACCTTCGTCAAGTTCGGGCAGATCATGGCCATCCGCGAGGACCTGCTCCCGCGCCCGATCACGGACGAACTCCAGAACCTGTTCGATCGGCTCCCGAGCGTTCCCTTCGAACAGGTGCGCGGGATCATCGAGGAAAGCCTCCAGCGCCCGCTCGAAACGCTCTATGCCGAGGTGTCGGAGGACCCGCTCGGCTCGGCATCCATCGCGCAGGTGCATCGGGCGCGCCTCCGCACCGGCGAGAAGGTGGTCATCAAGGTGATCAAGCCCGGCATCCGCGAAATGATCCGATCCGACCTGACGCTCCTCCGGCTCGTCGGGCGCTTTCTCCAGTGGATCTTCCCGAGGTATCAGATCCGCCAGATCGTCGAGGAATTTGCCGCATACACCATCAAAGAGATCGACTTCACGTACGAGGCGGACCACGCCGAGATGTTTGCCGCCAACTTCCACGAGACTCCGGACATCGTCTTCCCCGAGGTCTACCGGAGCCTGAGCACGGAGGACGTGCTCACGATGTCGTTCCTCGAAGGCTTCAAGCCCGGTTCTCCGCCCACCTTCGCACTCTCGAACGAGGAACGCGCACGCATTATCGACCTCGGCTCGCTGGCCATCATCCGAATGCTCTACAAAGACGGCTTCTTCCACGCCGACCTCCACGCGGGCAACCTGATGATCCTCCCCGGCAGCCCCATCCGCCTCGGTTTCATCGACCTCGGCATGGTGGGGCGCTTCGAAGAGGCTACGCGGCGGCGGATGCTCTACTATTTCCACGCCCTCGTCACCGGAGACGTGAGCACGGCCACGCGGCACCTCGCCGAGATGGCGCGTGTCGGTCCCGGCGGCGACCCGCAGGGCTTCCGGCGCGCCGTGGCGGATATGTCCCGGCGGTTCATCATCCACAGCACCTCCGGTGATTTCAGCATCGCTCAGATGATCCTCGAATCGATCAACTTCGGCGTGAAGTACCGGGTGTATTTCCCCGTGGAGATGACGCTCATGGTGAAAGCGCTCGTGACGTTCGAAGGCGTCGGGCGGCTGCTCGACCCGAACCTCGACGTGGCCGAGGCCTCCCGGAAACACGTCTCCCACATCTTTCGTGAGCAGTTCGGCCCGCGAGCGCTCGCACAGGCGCTCATCCGTAGCTCGCCGGAGATGATCGATCTTGCCGTGCAGTTGCCGCAACTCCTCTCGGCGAGCTTCCGGCATGCGGAACAGCGCCTCGACGGAACCCCGGAGAGAGACCCGCTCGCCGGGCTTCGGGGAAGCATCCTCGCCGGCGCGTGCATCATCGCCGGGGTGATGGCTTCGGTGCTCGGCGGCCCGTGGTTCCTCTGGTCCGGCCTGTTCGCGCTCGCCCTGATTTTGATTTTTTTCGGGAAATGAGCGCGTGCTTCGATCCGGTCGCCCGGCGGTGATGCCCGGGCGCTCCCCCATCCCGTCCATCCACTCCGCCATGGAAAAAAAACCGGCTCCCCCCCTTCACCTCGACCTGCACGAGGACGTGGTCGACCTCGAAACGCAGTTCTCCCCCTGCGACCCGCCCGGTCCGGACGCCCCCGACCCGCACTTGCCCGAACGCGACGGCTATCGCGAACCCTCCGATCCGATCGACTGGCCGTACCTCGAAAGCCTGCGCGACGCTTTCCTCGACGATTTCGTGTTCAAATATTTTCGGGCGGAGCTCATCGGTGCGGAAAAGCTTCCGAAAGAAGGGCCGATCATCGTCGCTCCGAATCACAGCGGCAACGCCTTCCCCCACGACGCGATGGTGCTCGACGCGCTCCTCTGGCGGCATCAGGGCTACACGAAAGCGGCCAAGTTCCGCTCCGTCTATACGCCGAAGTTGACCGCCGTGTGGTGGATGCGCCCGTACGGCCTCGACAACTGGTGGCGGCGCATGGGAGGTGTGGACATGACCTTCGCCAACTTCGACCGGCTCCTCGAAGGCAAAAAGAAAGTCATCTATTATCCCGAGGGCGTCGCCGGCATCGGCAAGGGGTTTCTCCGGCGATATCGGCTCCAGCATTTCCATTCGAGCTTCACCGTCCTCGCGGCAAGGCATCACGCTCCGATTTTCCCGGTGAGCATCGTCAATGCCGAGTGGATCAACCCGACGAGCATCACCTTCCCCGCACTCAACAGGCTCGTCGCCCGGCTCTTCGGCCTTCCCTTTTTCCCCGTGCCTATCGTCTTCCTCGCCTTGCTCTTCCCGTTCATCTTCTACCTCGCCTTCCCGGCGCGGATATTCGTATGCATCGGCGACCCGATCGACGTGCGGGAGTTGCTCCGGGAGGCCGGCGAAGACCCGGACACCCCCTCGCGAGAAGCCTTTCGCCGCATCGCCGAGGAGATCCGCAGCCGGGCCCAGCGCAATCTCGACGCCGCCGTGGCCCGGTACGGGAAGAAGCCGTACGATCCGAAGAGCTTCGTTCGCGCCATGCGTTCCATTCGAGGCCGCATCTTTCGCGCGACGCCGCTCGGATGGCCGTTCACGTTCCTCCAGCACGAGCGTGACCGGAAGCGTGCACCGGCCCGGAACCGGCTTCACGCCTTCGTCCGCGACCTCGACATCCTTGCGTTCTATCTCCCGCTCGGATGGCTTCCGATAGCCCTGCTTCGCCGCCTCCGAAAACCGCCCTGTGGCTACCGGGGCCTCTCGAAAAAGGAACGCCTCGAACGGGAAGGGAGTTATCTATGGTCCCTCGAAACGCATCCCCTCCCCGGACCCTCCCGGACCACCCAACCCTGAGGCCCGCAACCATGGCGATCCATCTCGAACGCCCACACCATCTCGACAGGGAAGCCGCCCGCGAACAAGTCGCGGAGGTGGTAGAAGAGATTGCGCCCCTGATCAAAGCGAAATACCACTGGGAAGGCGACCGGCTGGCGTTTCGCGGGCGGGGCGTGCGAGGCGCGATCGAGGTGGACGACGACGCCGTCCGGGTGGAGGTGGTGCGCAGTCCACTGCTTCCGGTCTCCGAGCGATGGCTGCGCACTCAGATCGAGGAACGGCTCGAGGCGCATTTTCCCGAGCCTTCCGACGCGCCGAAAGATGCGCCCTCCCCGGAGACGAGCCCCCCTCCCGCGCCCTCCGACGAGCCTGCCCCCTCCCACACACCGGCTGGATCGGACGGGCCCGGCTCCGGTGGCTCTTCCGTGAAGCGCCTCCATTCCCCCCTCACGGACCTCGCCGGGGAGACGGCACAAAATGCCCTGCGCATTGCCTCACTCGCCTCGAAGGCATCCTTCCACATCGCCCGGGAAATCCTCCGTGCCGGCGACGAGCCGGACCCGGAAGCCTGACACCAATCAGGCGGCGCGAGCGCGGAGCCGTTCCAGCACCTCGTCCAGGCGCGTGAGCACCCGGTCGGCCTCGCGGAGGGTGGGGCTGCCGGCCATCAGGGCTGCCGGAGGTTCGGCATAAAGCCGCCGGGAGGCGTCTTCGAGCACGTTCCTGCGCAGCCGCAGCCCGTGTCGTTCGAGCCGGGGCGCGAGTTCCTCCGCGTTTTCGAGCAAAAAGGCCCGCGTGCGCTCATACGCATGCTCGCACACGGCCTGCCGGTTGGAGAAACTGAAGAGGTTCGAGAAGAACATATCGTAGTCGTCGAACTTGGGCTCGACGAGGATCACCTCGGCGTCCGGATAGCGGTGCTCATAGACGCGGAACCCGGCCCGCATTCGCGAAAAGACGAGCGTCCGGAAGGTCTGCGAGAGCACGGTCGCGAGCCCGTGGTCGACGAGGTGATCTTCCGAGAATCCCACCTTTTCCGCCAGTTCTTCTTCGTTGAGATGAATGTTCACCGGCACGATGGGGTTGATGCAGAAGAGCAGTTTGACGCCGGCTTCGAGCGCGGTGCTCGCGTGCACCGTGCGGCGCGCAACCCCGTCGATATAATACGTGTCATCGATCCGGACGGGGCTGTAGAGGCCGGGCAGCGCGGTGCTTGCCTGAACGGCCTTCGAGATAGGCACGTCGCCATGCGCTTCGTCGCCGAAACAGACGATGTCGGCGGAGTCGAGATCCACGGCGATCACGCGAAGTTCGGCGCGGAGGTCGCGAAAATCGTCCGTGCGACCGCCCATCGAAAAGGCGCGCGCGAGATAGCCCCGGATGTGCCGGTTATCGAAAAAGCCGGCGGGAATGATGGGTCCCAGGCTGGCAAAAATGCTGAAGAGCGAGAGGTCGCGTGGATTGGTGAGGTAGCGGTTGAGCGCTCGCCAGAGGGTCTTCGGGAGCCGGGCGAGTCGGCGACCGTACTCCCCGAGAGCCGGTTCGAAGAACATCTCCGGCCGAATGTTCAGTTCGGGGTCGGCTTCCGAGATGATGGCCCGGCTGAGCGTGCGCGCGCTGACGTTGTTGGCCAGACAGGCCGTGATGATCGAGCCCGAACTCACGCCGACGTAGACGTCCATTTTCGTGAAATCGAGGCCCTCGATGGCTTCTTCGAGCGCACAGAGCGCGCCGATCTCGTAGATGGCGCCTTCGACGACGCCGCCTGCACAGGCCAGGCCCATCCGCTTGTCCGTTCCCTGCTCCATCGCTGTTCGTTTCGGGTTAAGGTGATTCGCTGCGTATCCCCGGCACGCACGTCCCGAAGAAAGCGCTTCCGAAACTAAGGCAAAAAACATTCCCCCGCACGGGCGTGCCCGAAAGCGGACACGGGAGGAGGCCCCCCGGTTTTACCGGTAACGCCTCCTCCCGCCGCAGGGCTCACTCGCCGACGCCTCAGGCAGAGGCTTCCTCTTTTTCAAGCAAAGAGGCCAGCTCTTCCACCTTGCGCGAGAGCGTGTTCACTTTCCTCGAAAGGTCGCGCATCTCTTTCCGCGTCGGCAGATCCAGACGCGTCAGGGCCTTCTCGACAAGGCCGGACACCTTCTCGTCCAGCCCGGAGAACGCACTGCCAAGCTTCGAGAGGTTTTCCCCGACCTGCCCCGTCACCGCCTTCTGACGCGCTTCCACGTCATCGACGACCCGGGTCAGCTGTTTCTTACCCTTCGTCTCCATCTCTTTCCCCCGCTCGACGAGCGTCCGGAAAAAGTGGCTGCCCTTCTCTTCGACCATGTCCAGCGCGCCGAGACCGGCCAGCCAGACTTCACGCCCGCGCTCGACGAGTTCGTCGGGGAGCTTCTTCGCGGCTACGGGTTCTTTTTTTGCTTTTGCCATCTTCACACCTCCACAAGTATTTATTTCCAGAGACCTGACGCCGCGAGGGAATGCGGCGCTCGGCGCGATCAGCCGCCGTAGGTGTTCGTATCCTGCACGGAGCCGTCCTTCCGGTAGATCACGAGCTTGCTCGGCTCGTTCGCCTTCGCCAGCTCACGCGCCGCATCCACGGCATCGACCTTGGTCTCATGCACGCTCAGCGGTTGCTCCTCGCCTTCCTTGAGCACGGCCCAGCCTTCGTCGAGCGCTTTCACGAGATAGACCGTCCACGCGATCTCCGTTTCGGTTTCGCCCCGGCCCTGCATCAGCGCCGTGAGCGCATCGACCTGCTTCATGAGCGCGTCCACCTTCTTCGTGAGGGTCTGCACCTCGCGCCGGGTGGGAATGTCGAGGCGTCCGAGCGCCGTTTCGACGGTCTCCGAGACGAGCGCTTCGAGCTTGCCGGTCACCTCTTTCTGCCGCTCTTCCACCTCGCCAACGACGTTCGTGAGGCGCTTCCGGCCTTGCTTCTCCGTCTGCTCCCCCCGCTTGACGAGGTCCTTAAAGAGCCGGTTCGCTTCTTTCTGGAGATCGCTCAGGATCTTATCGCCCTGTTTTTCGAGCGTCTCGATCAGTTCGGCGCCTTCTTGCTCCACCGTGGCGACCGCGCCGAGGCCGGCCAGCCAGAGGTCGCGTCCCCGTCCGATCAGTTCGCCCGGCAGATTGCTCAGGCTGAAGGTTTCTTTCTGCTTGCTCATGGTATCCTCCCTGAATTTTATGTGGTTGACGTTTTATCTGCATCCGTCGGATGCGTGTCCTTCTGTTCGAGGATGCGGCCCAGCATCCGCTCCAGATGGCCGAGCTGGGCACGAAGCTGCTCCAACTCCGAGGCGCGCGGCTTCGCAAAAAACTGGTTCAGCCGGTCCATCGAAGCCTGCAACAGGTCGTCCACGCCATGGCGAATCTGTTCGACACCCGCATCGAGCATACTCTCGCTCCGGCGGAGCAGGTCATGGAGCAGGTCCGTCGGAATGAGGCTCCTGCCCTGTTTGCCTTCTTCGAGGATGATCTGAATCAACGTCTGCGCCGTCAGATCATCACCCGTTTTTTTGTCGAGGACCTGCACCGTCTCGCCCCGGCGCACGTGCGCCGCAATGTCGGCGAGCGAGACGTACGCCTTGTCGCCGGTGTCGTAGAGCTTGCGGTTCTCATACCGCTTGATGATCCGTTTCATGACGATCACTCTTTCTGGTGTGCTGCTCCAGGTTATGACACATCGCGTCATTTTGTTTCAAACCTTTCTTGATATTGCACTCATTCGCATTATTTTCATAATGCATCGCGTCATTTATCGGCCTCATCCCTGACGCAATGCATCATCGCAGCCGGTCAACCGATTTCCCTTCGACGAACGTAAGGGGATCCCCCACACGGTTGAGGGTCATTGACCTACAAACGATTTAGGAATCTACCCCTGTTGTAGAGAAGAGAGAGCGCATTTCTTGGAACCGCTCGCGCGCCGCACGACCGGTCGAGCAGGGGCCCCGCCCCACACATCGAAGCTCTGGACGCACGCTTTTAACGAGAGGAAAGCCCATGACACAGCGTCACGCGACGATGGACGGCAACGAAGCCGCCGCCCATGTGGCCTTTCGCACGAACGAGGTCATCGCCATTTATCCCATCACCCCCGCCTCTCCGATGGGCGAACTCGCCGACCTGTGGAGCGCGCAGGGGAAGAAGAACATCTGGGGCACGACGCCGCGCGTCGTCGAGATGCAGGCTGAAGGCGGCGCGGCCGGCGCCGTCCACGGAGCGCTCCAGGCCGGATCGATCACCACCACGTTCACGGCGAGCCAGGGCCTGCTCCTGATGATCCCGAACATGTACAAGATCGCCGGGGAGTTGACCAGCACCGTCTTCCACATCGCCGCGCGGTCTCTGGCCGCGCAGGCGCTTTCCATCTTCGGCGACCACTCGGACGTGATGGCCGCGCGCGCGGCGGGATGGGGCATGCTCTTCGCCAACTCGGTGCAGGAGGTCATGGACTTCGCCCTCATCGCGCAGACCGCCACACTCGCCTCGCGCGTGCCCTTCCTCCATGTCATGGACGGCTTCCGGACTTCGCACGAGATCCAGAAGATCGTGCCGCTCTCCGACGAAGAGATCCGCGCCATGCTCGACGACGAGCGCGTGCGCGACCACCGGGGCCGCGCCCTCAGCCCGGACCGGCCCTTCATCCGCGGAACGGCCCAGAATCCGGACGTCTATTTCCAGGCCCGAGAGACGGTCAACCCCTACTACCTCGCCACCCCCGACATCGTCGAGCAAACGATGGACCGCTTCGCCCACCTCACCGGGCGCCGGTATCGGCTCTTCGACTATGTGGGCGCCCCGGATGCGGAACGGGTGATCGTGCTCATGGGCTCGGGCGCGGAGGCGGCGCAGGAAACCGTCGAACACCTCGCGGCGAAGGGCGAGAAGGTCGGGGTGCTGAAGGTGCGTCTGTTCCGCCCCTTCTCGATGCGGCACTTCCTCCAGGCCCTGCCCGAGACCGTGCGCGTGATCGCCACCCTCGACCGCACGAAGGAGCCGGGCGCGGCGGGTGAGCCCCTGTATCAGGACGTCGTGACGGCTGTGGCCGAAGGCATGGCCGCCGGAGACGCCCCCTTCCGGGTTTTTCCGAAAATCATCGGCGGGCGCTACGGACTCTCCTCGAAAGAATTCACTCCCGCCATGGTGAAAGGCCTCTTCGACGAGATGAAGACCGAGCGTCCGAAGAACCACTTCACGCTCGGCATCCGCGACGACGTCACAAACACGAGCATCGACTTCGACCCCTCGTTCGACCTCGAATCCGGCGACGTGACCCGCGCCGTCTTCTGGGGGCTCGGCTCCGACGGCACCGTGGGCGCGAACAAGAACACGATCAAGATCATCGGTGAGGAAACGGACCTCTGGGCGCAGGGCTATTTCGTCTATGACTCGAAAAAGGCAGGCGCGCGCACGATCTCGCATCTTCGCTTCGGCCCGAAGCCCATCCACAGCACGTACCTCATCCGAAAAGCCAACTTCGTCGCCGTGCATCAGTTCGGCTTCCTCGAACGGTACGACACGCTCGAAATGGCCGAGGAAGGCGCGACGTTTCTGCTCAACAGCCCCTATCCCCCGGAAGAAGTCTGGGATCATCTCCCGCGCTCGGTGCAAAAGCAAATCATCGACAAGAAGCTCAAGTTTTACGTGATCGACGCGTATTCGGTGGCGCGGGAGAACAACCTCGGCGTGCGGATCAACACGATCATGCAGACGTGCTTTTTCGCGCTCAGCGGGGTGCTCCCGAAAGAAGAGGCCATCGAAAAGATCAAAGAGGCCATCCGAAAGACGTACGGGAAGCGCGGCGAGGTGATCGTCCGGATGAACTACGCCGCCGTCGACGCCGCGCTGCTGCACCTCCACGAGATGAACGTGCCCGCTGCGGTGACGAGCACGTTCGACCGGCCGCCCGTCGTCCCGGAGGACGCGCCCGAGTTCGTCCGCAACGTAACGGCGGCCATGATCGCCGGGCACGGAGACGACCTTCCGGTGAGCATGCTCCCGGCCGACGGCACGTACCCGAGCGGCACCACACGATGGGAGAAACGCAACCTCGCGCTCGAAGTGCCGGTGTGGGAACCCGACCTGTGCATCGAGTGCGGCAAATGTGTGATGGTGTGCCCGCACGCCGTCATTCGCGCGAAGGTCGTGCCCGAAGACCTGCTCGCCGACGCACCCGAGGTGTTCAAATTCCGGGATGCGTCGTGGCGGGAGCTCAAGGGACAGAAATACACGCTTCAGGTGTCCGTGGAAGACTGCACGGGGTGCAAGTTGTGTGTGGAGGTCTGCCCGGCCAAGGACAAGAGCCGCGTGGGGCGAAAAGCGCTCAACATGGCGCCTCAGCTCCCGATCCGCGAACAGGAACGCAAAAACTGGGACTTCTTCCTCGACCTGCCCGAGGTCTCCCGGTTCGGCGGGGGCGACGGCGCGCCGGGGCTGAAGTTTCAAAAGGTGAAGGACGTGCAGTTGCTAGAGCCCCTCTTCGAGTTCTCCGGGGCGTGCGCCGGCTGCGGTGAGACGCCTTACCTCCGCCTCCTGAGTCAGCTCTTCGGCGACCGCGCCCTGATCGCCAACGCCACCGGGTGTTCCTCGATCTATGGGGGGAACCTTCCCACCACGCCGTGGTCGGTGAACCGCGAAGGGCGCGGCCCCGCATGGAGCAACTCCCTCTTCGAGGACAACGCCGAGTTCGGCCTCGGCATGCGGCTCGCGCTCGACAAACAGCTCGAGTATGCGAAGGAGCTCCTCACCCGCCTCCGCGACGTCATCGGACCGGAGCTTGCCGACGCTCTGCTCCACGCCGATCAATCGGATGAAGCCGGCATCGCCGCGCAGCGCGAGCGTGTGACCGAACTCAAGGCCCGGCTCGAGGGCAACCACGAACCGGCCGCGCGCGACCTCCTCGGCCTCGCCGACGTGCTCGTCCGCAAGAACGTATGGATCGTCGGCGGCGACGGATGGGCCTACGACATCGGCTTCGGCGGCCTCGACCACGTGCTGGCGAGCGGGCGAAACGTGAATGTGCTCGTGCTCGACACCGAGGTGTATTCGAACACCGGCGGCCAGGCTTCGAAAGCGACCGGTCTCGGCGCGGTGGCCAAGTTCGCCGCCGGAGGCAAACCCACGCCGAAGAAGGACCTCGGCATGCTGGCGATGAGCTACGGGTATGTTTATGTGGCGCAGGTGGCGATGGGCGCGAACGACAATCACACCATCAAGGCCTTCCTCGAAGCCGAGTCGTACGACGGCCCCTCGCTCATCATCGCCTACAGCCACTGCATCGCGCACGGCATCGATATGTCGAAGGGCCTCGACCAGCAGAAACGGGCCTCGCAGTCGGGCTACTGGCCGCTCTACCGCTTCGACCCGAGGCGTTCCGAGCAGGGTCTGCCTCCGCTGCAACTCGACTCGAAAGCGCCCTCGATCCCATTGAAGGAGTATATCTACAACGAGAACCGATACCGGGTGCTGCGGCAGACCAACCCTGAAGCCGCCGAGAAATTCCTTAAGGAAGCACAGGAGTACGTCCGCAAGCACTGGCACAAGTACGAGGAGCTCTCCCGCCTCGACGGAGAGGAGCAGAAGCCGAAGCCCGGCGCGCCTCCTCCCGGCTTCCCTCCCCGCCCTGCCCCTCCGGGCGGCGTCAAACCTGCCGGCGTCAAACCTGCCGGCGTCAAACCTGCCGTGCTCCCGCACGAAGAAGACCCGCCGGAGCAATCCTGACCCGCGCGCAAGAACCTCCACGAAGACGTCCAACCCAAGCACGGAACGCGCCATGGACCTGACCACGACCTACCTCGGGATGAAGCTCAAGAACCCGGTGGTGCCTTCGGCTTCTCCCCTGACCGAAAAGATCCACAACATCCGTTGGATGGAAGACGTCGGCGCGGCGGCGGTCGTGTTGCCCTCCCTCTTCGAGGAGCAGCTCACGCACGAGAGCCGGCAGCTCGACCACTACCTGAGCTACGGCATCGAGAGCTTTTCGGAGGCGCTCAACTTTTTCCCCGAGGTGGACGACTTCCGGGTCGGCCCCGACGAATACCTGAACCTCATCCGGCAGGCCAAAGAGGCCGTCGACATCCCGGTGATCGGCAGTCTGAACGGGGTCTCGTCCGGGGGATGGACGGCTTTCGCGGAGGAGATCGAGCGGGCGGGGGCGGACGCCATCGAACTGAACATCTACTACATCCCCACCGACCCGAGCATGACGGGCCGCGCCGTCGAACACATGTACACCGAAGTGGTGAAAGACGTGAAGCGGAGCGTCGACATTCCCGTCGCGGTCAAACTGGGGCCGTATTTCAGTTCGATGGCGAACATGGCGCTTCTCTTGCATCACGCGGGTGCGGACGGCCTTGTCCTCTTCAACCGCTTCTATCAGCCCGACTTCGACCTCGAGAAGCTCGAAGTCGTCCCGCACCTCGTCTTGAGTACGCCCTTTGAGATGCGCCTGCCCCTGCGGTGGGTCGCCATTCTGTACGGCAAGGTTCCTCTCGATTACGCGATCACGAGTGGGGTGCACACGTATGAAGACGTGCTCAAAGGCCTCATGGCGGGCGCGAACGTCACCATGATGGCCTCCGAGCTTCTCAAGAACGGCATCGGACGCATCAAGGACATCCTCGAAGCGTTGCGCTTCTGGATGGAAGAGCACGAGTACGAGTCGGTCGAGCAGATGCGCGGCAGCATGAGCCAGATGCACGTTCCGGAGTCGGCGGCCTTCGAGCGGGCCAACTACATGAAGGTCCTGCAGTCGTGGCGGGCCGATCCCACCGGACAACTGTCGCAGTGACGGGCGACCGTGTCTTCCCCTCGTCGTTGTGGAACGCATAGCCTCCCGAGCGCAATGGAATCCAGGCTTCACATCCAGAGCCTTCGCGAACTCAAGGCCGCTGAACCGTATCGACTGAGCCTCGAGGCGCCGTTTCCCGGGTCGCCGGAGGAATTGTCCCGGTTTGCGCGGTTGCAGGCGCAGTTGCGCACGATGTATGAGGAGATCTTTCCGAACCCGATCGCGCCAAGGACCGTGGTGGTCATTCCGAGTCTGAGCATGGATGAGGTCGTGCTCGAGAAGATCGAGGGGGTTTCGCACTATGAGGAGCGGATGCTCTGCCTCCTCATGCTTTTGCGCCTGCCCCGCACCGAGGTCATCTACGTCACGAGCGAGCCGATCGCCCCGGCCACCATCGACTACTTCCTCCACCTCTTGCCCGGCATCCCGGTCAGCCACGCGCGGAAGCGGCTCCACCTCTTCACGTGCTACGACACCTCCATCCGTCCGCTCTCACGGAAAATCCTCGAGCGTCCGCGTCTGCTCCGCCGCATCCGCTCGGCCATCTCCTACCCGACATCGGCGCACATGACCTGCTTCAACGCCACGGACTATGAGCGGACGCTGGCCGTGCGTCTGGGCATCCCGCTCTATGCCAGCGACCCGTCGCTCTCGTATTTCGGCACGAAATCGGGCAGTCGCGAGGTGTTCAAGGAAGCCGGCATCCTCCTTCCCGACGGTTTCGAAAACCTGCGGGGGCCTGACGATCTCGCGTATGCGCTCACCGCGCTACGGGAGCGCAAGCCCGAACTCCGGCGCGCCGTCGTCAAGCTCGAAGAAGGAGCCTCGGGCGAAGGCAATGCCGTCTTTCGATATGACGGCGCACCCCGGGGTCATCGCCTGAACGAATGGATCCGGAACGCATTGCCCTCACGCCTTCGCTTCGAAGCCAGGGGAGAGACGTGGGCGACGTACATCGAGAAGTTTACCGAGATGGGCGGGATCGTCGAGGAATTCATCGAGGGAAAAGAAAAGCGTTCCCCGTCCATGCAGGGTCGCATCAACCCGCTGGCACAGGTGCGTTGCGTTTCCACACACGATCAGGTCCTCGGAGGGCCCACGGGGCAGATCTTCCTCGGCTGCTCGTTCCCCGCCGACGACGCCTATCGCCTCGACGTACAGGAAGCCGGGCGGCGCGTCGGAGAGGTGCTTCGCGCCCATGGAGTGCTCGGTCGATACGGCGTCGACTTCGTCTCCGTCCCCCGCTCCGACGGCGCGTGGGATCACTACGCCATCGAGATCAACATACGGAAAGGCGGAACCACGCACCCGTACCTCATGCTCGAGTTTCTCACCGACGGTCACTACGACACCGAGACGGGAATGTACTACTCTCCGACGGGGCAGCCCTGCTATTATCAGGCGTCGGACAACCTGTGTGCGCCGGATTACCGGGGGCTCACGCCCGAGGATCTCATCGACATCGCGGTCGATCACAACCTCCACTACAACGCGGCCACCCAGCAGGGGGTGTTCTTCCACCTCATCGGCGCGCTCTCGCAATACGGCAAGCTCGGGGTGCTGTGCATCGCGTGCTCGCGCGAGCGCTCTCGGGAACTCTTCGAAGAGACAAAAAACGTACTCGACCTCGAGGCGCAGGCGCAGGCCGAGGCCCGCGCGCCGTTCGTCGGCGCGAAGGAACAGCCCGACCCCGCGTGAGCATACGCCTCATTCCCGGATACCGGCGTTCAGACCCGGCGGCGGGTCGTCCTGATGCGGCAGCACCGAGGGGCGCGTCTCCGGCCAGCGTTCGTCGAGGGTCTCGCCGTCATAGAGCCGTCCGTTCTTCATGACGTACCGAACCGTGTTCGTATTCCGAATGTCCTCGAGCGGGTTGGCGTCGAGGATCACCAGGTCGGCGAGCTTGCCCGGTTCGAGCGAGCCGAGGTCCGAGGCCAGGCCGAGCCCTTCCGCCCCATGGATCGTCGCGATGCGGAGCACGTCATGCGGCGAAAGCCCGCCCGAGGCGATCATCCACATCTCCCAGTGATACCCGAGCCCCTGCAGTTGCCCGTGGCTGCCCACGCCCGCGCGCCCACCGCGCTCGATGATCTTCTTGAGCACGGAGGCGTGTTCGGGAAAAACGAACTCCTCCGGGCGAAACCACCCGCCCGGCCCCGGGTCCACGCCCTGACCGCGCCGCCGCGTCTTCCGGTCGATCTCCTCGTGGGGGGTGAAGCGGCGTAGCCTGGCGTCGTCGTGAGGGTTCTCCCGGGTGAAGAAGTAGTTCTCACCGAAAGGCCCGCCGTAGGACACGATGAGCGTCGGCGTATACGTGATGCCGGTCTCCGCCGTGAGCCGGATCACGTCTTCATAGAGCGGATAGATCGGGAAAGAATGCTCCTGACCGGGGTAGCCGTCGATCATCATCGTGAGGTTGTACTTCAGATCAAGGCCGCCTTCGGTGGTAGGCATGAGTCCCTGTTCTCTGGCCGCCATGATGATCCATTGCCGCTGCCGGCGGTTGCCCGCCATATACATTTTGATGGTTTTCGTGTCGTAATAATCGCTGTACCGTTTGAGAATGTCTCGGGCATGGTCAAGGTCTCGAATGGGATCCTCAACGTAGTCGCCGAAGACACCGGGGCCGGTAGAATAGATGCGCGGGCCGACCATGCGCCCGGCCTCGACGAGGTCGCCGTACGTAAGCACGTCGGTGCTCGAAGTCTGCGGGTCCCGCGTGGTGGTGACGCCATAGGCGAGGTTAGCGAGGTACATCCAGACCTGCGGCTTGTGGATGCCCCAGGCGGGCCACATGTGCGCATGGGTGTCCACGAAGCCGGGCGTGATCGTCTTCCCCGTCACATCCATCACGTGAGCGTCGGCCGGGATCTCCACCGCGCCGCGCGCCCCGACGGCGACGATGCGGTTGTTTCGCACGAGCACGTCGCCGTTCTCAATCACCTCATCGCCGTTCATCGTGATCACGCGCGCGCCCCGGAGCGCCATCACGCCTTCGGGGATGTCCCGCGCCGCCTCGATGCGGATGCGTCGCTCGTCCGGGTGGTACTTTTCTTTCTCTTTGTCTTCCGCCTCCTCTTTTTCCTCTTTTGTGCCCTCGTCCTCCGGACCTTCGGTTTCCGCTTCCGCTTCGGCTTTCTTCGCCGCTTCGAGGCTGTCGGCAAAGGCCTTCGCCTCGTCGAGGTCGTATACGAAGTGCGCGTTTCCGATGGACCAGTGCGCCTGCCGCCCATCCGCGCGCCACACCGGGAACTGCCCGCCGATGTCGGTGAGCTTTTTCGCGGGGAAGGCGGCGTTCTCCGGGTTTGCCACGGAGATCGTCGGCGTCTCGCCGCCCACGTAGGGGACGGTCACGAGGTAAAGGTCGTTGTTCACCATCGCGAGGGCCTGATCCCCGACGGGGGCCATGAGGATGGCCGAAGCGCGGTTGGGTTGCTCGGCGCCGGGCCGTTTGTTGCCCACGACCTTGACGTGCTCTTTCTCGTCCGTGCCGTCCCATCGGATGGAGACGAGGCCTTTTTGCCCGTGGAAGAGATAGATGCGCTCCGGGTCTTTCGTGAAGTGGGGCAGGCTCCGGCCTTCGGTCGGCGCGATGAACGTGACCGACCCGCCTTCGGCGCCGACCCACACCAGATCGCTCGAAGCCCCGGAGGCCAACGGCCCGGTGGAGGCCTGATACACGCGCGCGGGCCCCCGCACGGCGACGATGCGCCTGCCGTCGGGCGACCACGCGGGCTGCTGATAAATCGCCCCCGTGTCGGTCAGGCGGACCGGAGCCCCCCTCCCGTCGGAGCGGGTCTTATAGACGTGCCCTTCCGTCCCCGACCACGTCACCCACGCGATCCATGCGCCGTCGGGCGACCACGTCGGCTCGGCCTCGGTCCATTCCATCGTCGTCACTCGACGAGGCGTCCCGTCCGGGTAATCCATCACGTACAGCCGGTCGAGGGCCGTGAAGGCCAGCTTTGTCCCGTCGGGCGAGGGGACGGCATCGCGGATCTGCCGGACCGTGAACGCGGGTGTGTCCTCGATGGGATACTCGAAGGCGAGCTTCGGCCCGAGGTCGCGCTTCACCTCGATGGTGAACGGGATCTCGACGGCCGCGCTCCCGTCGAGGGGGATGCGCCAGATCTTGCCCCCGTACGAGGCCACGACCGCCTGCGCGTCGGGTGTGAAGGCCATGCCGGGCAACACGTCGCGCGAAGCGACGGACTCCTGATCGTCGCGCTGAACGGGGTAGGCGAGCCATCGCTCCTCTCCCGTGGCGAGGTCCCGAAGCCGCAACCCCGTCTGATCCTCGTACCGCGTGCCATAGACGAGCCATTTCCCGTCGGGCGAGAGCGTCGGACGGAACGCCGAGCCGTACCGGGACGAGCGCGTGTACGTCTTTCCGGTCTCACGATCATAGATGGCCAGCTGATACTGGGGGAAGATGGCGTTGTACTGCCACGTGCCGGTGCGCCGGGCGTGCCACACATACCGCCCGTCGGGGCTGACGGCCGGACCGGTCGTCCGGAGGTTCTTCGGCTCCTTGATGAGTTGTGCGCCGGAGCCCCCGTCGATGTGGGCCATCCACAGTTTCACCACGCCGAAGCGGCCCTCCCCCCGCGCGGCGATGACGTACTTCCCGTCCGGCGTCCATGTCGGCGACTCGTACCGGTTCGCCTTTCCTTTCGTGAAAGCTTTCGCCTCCTTCGTGGCCACGTCGATGAGCCAGAGGTTGTCGCTTCCGCTCCGGTCGGAGATGAAGAGCACGCGCGTCCCGTCCGGGCTGAAGCGGGGCTGACTGTCGAAGGCCATCCCCTCGGTGAGCGGGACCGCCTCGCCGCCGGTGACGGGCATCGTATACAGATCGCCGAGGAAGTCGAAAACGATGGTCTTCCCGTCGGGGCTGACGTCGAGCGAAAGCCACGAGCCCTCGGTGGCCGTGTATTCAAGCTTTCGCTCCGGAACGAGTGGGAGATCCTTGTCTTTTGCGGCTGTTTCGGTGGAATCCGCAGGGGTCTCCTGTGCAAAGACGGGATTCCGAATGCCGGAAGCAAAGAGGCCGAAGGTGAGGATGAACGAGGCAATGAGGAGCGAACGGAGCGGTTGCATGAGACAGGTTGGTTAGGGGGAAAGACGCGTGAAAGCAGGGCGCATGGATCCGTGAAAGAACCGGTGAAGAAAGGCCGCGGGCGAGGCGATGAGGCGCGAAAGCGTCCGTCCTCGCATCCGGCGCAAGGACTCGCCCGGACGCGACGGATCTCCCCGCTTGGCGAGATTATCGGTCGCCGTCCGGGGCAGCTTCCTCGGGCGGAAGCGTCGGATACGTGATGCCGAGTTGTTCGAGGTACGAATCGTACCGGGCGGGGTCGAAATAAAAGGGTTTGAGGAGCGGGCGGTACGTTTCCATGATCTCCCGGTTGAGATGCGTGGCGGGAGCATCTTCCGCCGAGATGAACGGCGTATACTTCGTGTCCTTTGATTGCACCTCGTTGAAGTACTGCCACGCCGCCTCCACGAGCTCCGGGCGCATGATGAAATCGAGCGCCGTCATGGCGACGGCCTGCGCGCCTGCGGTGGCGCCCTTGTGCGCGATGGGAGTCGCCATGGCCACCGCATTCGCCCAGTGATGCCCCGGCAGTCCGGGGATGTTCGAGGGGAAGCGCATCGTCACCGTCGGGACGGTCCAGGACACGTCTCCGATGTCGTCGGAGCCGCCGCTGCGGGGGCGTTCGGGCGGTGTGCCGAGGTCGGCCGTCTCCGTCGCGAGCCCCTTCTCCTCGGCGCCGACCTGCCGCTGCACCGCCCGCGCGAGCGTCTGATCGGCCTCACTCCATTCCGGGAGCCCCACCGAGCGGATATTCTCGTACATCGTTTCGGCGATCACCTTGTTGAAGTGCCGGGGCCAGGCCGAGCCGAGGATCCGGTGGGACATCTCGGTGTCGGTCATGAGCGCCGCGCCCTCGGCGATGCGCGTGCCGATCTCGTACATCCGCCGGATGTGGTCGTAGTCGAGTTCTCGGAAATAATACCACACGGAAGCCCGCGACGGGACCACGTTCGGCTGATCGCCCCCGTCGTTGATCACGTAGTGCGAGCGCTGGTCGGGGCGGAGGTGCTCCCGCCGGAAGTTCCACCCCACGTCCATCAGTTCGACCGCGTCGAGGGCGCTTCGCCCGCGCCACGGCGCGCCCGCGCCATGGGCCGCCTCCCCTTCGAACGCATACTCCACGGAGACCAGACCGCTGCCGTTCGCCTGCCCCCACGAGACGCTCAGGTTGCTGCTGACGTGGGTAAAGATGACCAGATCCACATCCTCGAAGACGCCGTCACGGACGAAGTAGGCTTTGCTGCCCAGTTGTTCTTCGGCCACGCCGGGCCACAGCATGAGCGTTCCGGAGAGCCCCTCCCGTTCCATGATCTCCTTGACGGCGAGCGCCGCCGTCACATTGACCGCCTGCCCGGAATTGTGACCTTCGCCATGTCCCGGCGCGCCCGGAACGATGGGATCGTGATAGGCCACACCGGGCTTCTGCGAGGCCTTCGGGATACAGTCGAGGTCGCTCCCGAGCGCGATGACGGGCCGCCCCGAGCCCCACCGCGCAACCCACGCCGTGGGCATCCCCGAGACGCCTTCTTCCACCGTGAACCCGTTCTCTCTGAGGATGCCGGTGAGATACCGGGACGTCTCGTATTCCTGAAACCCCAGTTCGGCGAAGCTGAACATCATGTCCACCATCTGCGCCGTCTGCCGGCTTTGCGCGGCCACCGAAGAACGGACCTCGGCCTTGAGCGCTTCGAGTCGTGGAGGCGGCGGCGCCTCTTGCGCCCGGGTGAACGTAGAGGAGCAAAGGAGGAAGGCGGCGAGCAAGCAGGCGGCTTTCATAATCCTGAGAAGCGAAGTGAAACGTACACGGATCCAACCCGGCGCCCTCCCGCCACGGTTCGGTGACGACCCAAGAATACAGACGCCGCGTCTTCGGAACAAGCCGAAGCGCTAATTCCGCGCGCCGCCGACTTCGGGAAGTTGCCACACGTCCACACGGTCGAGCGCCACGTACGGCACGGCCACGCGCATGCGCTTCGTGTCGACGCCGATATCGGCGGGACGTCCGGCGGTTTTGACGAAGACGCGCCCGTGCCCGTTCTCGATGACGTAGAGACTCGAATCCGCCTGACTCGAGACGAGGATGCGCCCCCCGACCAGTTCGACGCCGTCGAAATAGCCGCCGGGGGACATGGCATAGATTGCGATCGATCGGTCCTCGGGACGCCAGGCCCGGAGCGTCTGCCCGCCGCCCCACGGCGCGAGGAGCATCCGTTCGTGCGCCGGATCCCACGCGATGCCGTTCGGCGGCCCCAGGAGCATGTCTTCCTCCACGACCCTCACCCGTCGGTTCCGGATGCGATAAATCCTGGACGCGCCCGTATCGGTGACGTAGAGCGAGCCGTCCGGCCCGGCGGCGAGGTCGTTCAGGAAGCCCGGTTCGAACTCAGTGAAGTCGATGAAGACGAGGTGCTTTCCGGTGAGGCGATGGAAACCGTGCACCCCGTCGGCGTCTGCGACGAAGAGGGTGTCTCCGAGCAAGAACATGCCGCGCGGTGCGTGGAGGGGATAGCGTTCGGTCCCGGTCATGAAGCGAAGCGCGAGGATCTGCCCGTCGGGCGCAACCCGGGAGATGAACCCGTTGCCGTCGCGAGCATCCCCGGCGCCGTTGAAGTTCGAGATGAAGAAGACGTCCTGATCCGGATCGTACCGCACGGATTCGGGACCGGACAGCCCTTCGATGGTCCACACAATGTCCGAGGTGTCACGCGACGCCCGCCATGCGAGCGTCTCCGCATCAACCGGAGGCGCCTCGTCGACCATCCTTGCATCCGGGGGCGGTGTCGGCTTTTCGTCTGCGCACGCCGAGAGCATGAGGAGCGGAACGAAGAGCAGGATAAGGGTAAGGGGGACGGGGCGTCGCATGGCTTCGAGAAGGGTGATCCGGAAATGCCGACATGGAATGATCCCTCATGGCGAGAACAAAAGCAACTCGCGCTTTTCGGGGCAGGCGTCAGAGCAGTAGGAGCCCGGCGCCCACACCCGCCATCACGAGGGACTGCGGCACGAGCGCCACGGCCGAACACCAGGCATAGCGCGTGAGCGGAACGCCCACCGCTCCCGGCACGAGCGTGGCCAGGTGCCCGCCGACGTACGGCACAAACCGCGCGAAGATGAGGAAGAGCGGGTGATCGACCGGCAAGCGTTTCAGTCGGTCCGGCGAGCGCGCCAGCCATGCTTCAAGGTCGAAGTCGCGGCCGGCTCGGCGACCGATGGCGTACTGCACAAACGAGGCGAGGAACCAGCCGAGCCAGCTCAGCGCCGAGCCGAGCCAGAACCCATAGATCGCCCCGTTCGACATCGCCACGACGTCCGAGGGAAACGGCGTGACGGCCACGAGGGCATGGAGCGGCACCGAGACCACGGCCGCCCACCAGCCGAACCGCTCCCACAAACCGAGCGGCCCGCCGACGGCGTCGCCCCAGCGGAGCAACACGAACGCGAGCGCCGAGAGTCCCAGCACGGCATAGACCGCTTTCGAGGTGAACACGCGCCGCCCCCACGACTGCCCGCGACCGGCGCCTGCACGCACACCGTCCGTCACCGCGTCTATGATCGTCCGTTCACCCATGCAACAACTCCGTGGATCGTGCGCCCCTCACCCCTCCGGCTAACCGGTAAAAAATCCCCAGGTTTCGGCCGCTCATGCGACACCGGGTGGGGCAGCGAGAAGGGGGAACGAAAATCGGACTTGCATTTCCCCCGAGATTCGATAAATTGGTCGTTTCCCCTTCATCGAATCTCCATCCACCATTCCTACGCTCGCTCATGGAAGCTCGCACCGTCCGCGCCGCGCTCATTCAGGCCTCGCTCGCCGAAGACGCCACGGCGCCGCTCGAGAACATCAAAGCCGCGATGATCGACAAGCACGTCGCCTTGATCGAGGAAGCGGCCCGGAAAGGCGCGCAGGTGACGTGCCTCCAGGAGCTGTTCTATGGCCCGTACTTCCCTGCCGAGCAGAAGGAGAAGTGGTACGCCCTGACCGAACGCATCCCGGACGGGCCGACGACGAAGCTCATGCAGGACCTGGCAAAGCAGCACGGCATGGTCCTCGTCGTGCCCATGTATGAGGAAGACCTCACCGGCATCTACTACAACACGGCGGCCGTCATCGACGCGGATGGCACGTATCTCGGCAAATTCCGCAAAATCCATATTCCACACTGCAATCCCGGCTTCTGGGAGAAATTTTACTTCCGCCCCGGTAACCTCGGCTATCCCGTCTTCGACACAAAGGTCGGCAAGGTAGGGGTGTACATCTGCTACGACCGCCATTTCCCCGAGGGCTGGCGCGAGCTCGGCCTCAATGGTGCGGAGATCGTTTTCAACCCCTCGGCGACGGTGGCGGGGCTCAGCGAGTACCTGTGGAAGCTCGAACAGCCCGCCGCCGCGTGCGCCAATATGTATTACGTCGGGGCGATCAACCGGCCCGGTTCGGAGGCGCCGTGGAATATCGGGGAGTTTTACGGCACGTCGTACTTCGCCAACCCGCGCGGGCAGGTCATCGCCGAGGGTCCGCGCACGGAAGACGCCGTGGTGACGGCCGACCTCGACCTGGACCTGATCCGCGAGGTGCGCAACGTGTGGCAGTTTTACCGCGACCGCCGCCCCGAAACGTACGTGAGCACGGTCCGACCGTGAGTCGCGCACCAGCCTCCGATCCTATCTACGAGACCCGACGCCGCCCATGCCGAAACGCGACCTCAGCCAATCTCCGCTGTACAACGAAGACCTCGCGCCCGTGCCGTGGTCGGCGCGGTCGTGGGGCAAGTGGAACATTGCGGCGTTGTGGGTGGGCATGTCGGTGTGCATTCCGACGTACACGCTCGCGGCGGGGTTGATCTCGCAGGGCATGTCGTGGGGGCAGGCGCTCGTCACGATCACGCTCGGCAACCTGATCGTCCTCATCCCGATGATCCTCAATGCACACGCGGGCACGAAGTACGGCATCCCGTTCCCGGTGCTCCTTCGCTCCTCTTTCGGCACGCTCGGCGCAAACGTCCCCGCGCTCATGCGCGCGCTCGTGGCCTGCGGTTGGTTCGGTATACAGACGTGGATAGGCGGCGCAGCCATCTACACCCTGCACTCCGTCATCTTCGGCTTCGAGCCCGCAGGTCCGGCCGACCTCCTGCCCGTCATCGGCCTCTCGTGGGGACAGCTCGGCTGCTTCCTTCTCTTCTGGGGCGTCAACATCGCCGTCATCCTCGCCGGCATCGACACGATCAAATGGCTCGAGACGCTGGCCGCGCCGTTCCTCATCCTCATCGGCCTCGGGCTCCTGTGGTGGGGCGTCTCGGAGGCGGGCGGCTTCGGCGTCGTTCTCTCCGAAGATACCATCGCACAGGTGCGCGGGAGCCTCTCCGGCGACTTCAATTTCTGGGCCGTCTTCTGGCCCAACCTCACCGCCATGGTCGGCTTCTGGGCCACCCTCTCGCTCAACATCCCCGACTTCACCCGGTACGCCTATTCCCAGCGCGATCAGGTGCTCGGGCAGGTGATCGGCCTGCCCACGACGATGGCGCTCTATGCCTTCATCGGCATCGCCGTCACGAGCGCAACCGTCGTCATCTTCGGCGAGGCCATCTGGGACCCGGTGGTCCTGCTCGGGCGCTTCGAAAGCCCCTTCGTCGTCGGCTTCTCCCTCTTCGTCCTCACCATCGCCACCCTCTCGACGAACATCGCCGCCAACGTCGTCTCTCCCGCGAACGACTTCTCGAACCTCTGGCCGCGCGTCATCAACTTCAAGCGCGGCGGACTCATCACCGGCGTGCTCGGCATCCTCATCTTCCCGTGGAAACTCTACACCGACCTGTCGAACTACATCTTCACCTGGCTCATCGGCTATAGCGCACTGCTCGGCTCCGTCGCCGGCATCATGCTCGCCGACTACTTCGTCTTCCGCCGGATGCGGCTCGACACCGAGGCGTTGTACGACCCGGACGGCCCCTATGCGTACGGCGGAAGCGGGTTCAACTGGCGGGCGCTCGTGGCCGTGGTCGCGGGCATCCTCCCGAACGTGCCCGGCTTCCTCGTCCAGGCTTCGAACGGCGTCATCGAAGCGCCGGCGTTCTTCTCGGTGTTGTACACGTACGCCTGGTTCGTCAGCCTCTCGCTTGCCGGGATCGTGTACCTCGGGCTGATGGTTGCCTTCCCCGTGGCCGAGCCCACCCCCGTCCCTGAACCCGTGGCGACGGCCGAAACGCCGTCCCCACGGCCCTAGCCGACCGCCCGAACGCCCCTTTTCTTTCACGAACCTTCCGCGATTACCCTCATGCCCGACCCGACCCTCACTTCGCTCCGCCCCATGCCACCGTGCGACCATACGCCGCGCCCGTACACGGGCCCCTCGCGCGAGGAGACGCTGGCGATGCGCCGTCAATACGTGCACCCCTCGGTCTTCACGATCTACAAAGAACCGCTCATGCTCGTCGAAGGACACATGCAGTATCTCTTCGACGAGACGGGCCGGCGCTACCTGGACATGATCGCCGGGATCGTCACGGTCTCGTGCGGACATTGCCATCCGAAGGTGATCGAGCGGGTGCGGGAGCAGGTCTCGACCCTCCAGCACGCGACGACGATCTATCTCCACCCGAACCTGCCGAAGCTCGCCCGCCGCATCGCCGAGAAGATGCCGCCGGGACTCGACGTGACGTATTTCGTGAACAGCGGCAGCGAGGCGAACGAGCTGGCGATCAACATGGCGCGGGTCTTTACCGGACACACGGACGTGATCGCGGTTCGGAACAGTTACCACGGAATGTCGAGCACGTCGATGGGGCTGACCTCACACCACACGTGGAAGAACGACATCCCGCAGGGCTACCGCATCCATCACGCGCTGTGCCCCGACCCGTACCGCAACCCCTTCGACGGCACGCCCGAGGAGATCGCGCACAAGAGCGCCGAGGATCTCCGCGACCTCATCCGCTTCTCGACGCCGGGCGAGATCGCCGCGTACATCGCCGAGCCGATTCAGGGCGTGGGCGGCGTCACGCACGGAGCGCCGAACTATCTCCGCGAGGCATACGCCATCGTGCGCGAGCATGGCGGGCTGTGCATCTCCGACGAGGTGCAGACCGGCTTCGGACGGACGGGCGCCCATTACTGGGGCTTTCAGAACTTCGACGTCGTTCCGGACATGGTCGTCATGGCCAAGGGGATCGGCAACGGGGTCCCGCTGGCTGCCGTCACCACGCGGCGCGAGATCGCCGAGGCGTTCACGAAGCGCCTCCATTTCAACACGTACGGCGGCAACCCGGTGAGCATGGCTGCCGCCCTCGCCGTGCTCGACGTGATCGACGAGGAAGGGCTTCAGGAGAACGCCCGCGTCGTCGGCGGAGCGCTCAAGGAGGGACTCGAAGCGCTCATGGCGCGGCATCCGATCGTCGGCGACGTGCGCGGGATGGGGCTCATGCTCGGCGTCGAACTCGTCCGCGACCGGGCCACGAAAGAGCCCGCGAACACGGAGACCGCCGAGGTCCTCGAAGCGGCAAAAGAGATGGGCGTGCTCGTGGGCAAAGGCGGGCTCTACGGCAACGTGCTCCGGATCAAACCGCCCATGTGCATCACCCACGCCGACGTCGACTTCGCCCTCGACGTGCTCGACCGCGCCTTCGCACGCGTCGGCGGCCCGGCATAAGCCCTTTCGCCTCACATCACGAGATCGAAGCCGGGAGATGCCCTAAGATTGCCCCCAGACTTCCTTTCATCCATCCACGGTGAACCCTCATGACTTTCGACACCATCATCAAAGGAGGCTCCGTCGTCACGCCTGCCGGGACGGTCGAGGCCGACGTCGGCATCCGGGGTGAAAAGATCGCCGCCATCGGCGCGGATCTCGACGCGGAGGGCGCTCAGGTCATCGACGCCCGTGGGCACTACGTCCTCCCGGGTGTGCTCGACGTCCACGTGCACCTGGCCCTCCCCTTCTGCGGCACCGTCTCGGCCGACGACTACCTCACGGGCACGCGGGCCGGCGCGCGCGGCGGCGTCACGACGCTCATCGACTTTGCCATCCCGTACGCGGGCGAATCGCTCAGCGAAGCCGTCGACAACTGGCACGCGAAAGCCGAAGGCAAAGCCCTGATCGACTACACGTTCCACGTGTGCATCACCCGGTGGGACGAGCACAAGGATCAGATCAAAGACATGGTCGATCGCGGCTTCTCGACGTTCAAGGAGTTCATGATCTACGAGTCCGAGGGCTGGCAGTCCGACGACCGCGCGATGTTCGGCACGCTCGAGAAGATGCGCGAGTACGGCGCGATGCTCCTGGTCCATGCCGAGTCCTCGCGGGTGCTCGACGAACTCATCGCGCGCCACCACACGCCGGAGCAGATGGCCCGGTACGGCGCGCGGCTCCACCCGATGACGCGCCCGAATTTCATCGAGGCGGAAGCCATCCAGCGCGCCGTCACGTGGAGCGAAGTCACCGGCGGGCAACTGTACATCGTCCACATGTCCACGGCCGAAGGCGCGGAGATCGTGAAGGCGGCGCAGGCGCGGGGCGTGCCCGTCCTTGCCGAGACCTGCGTGCAATACCTCGTCCTCGACGATTCCGTCTTCGAGGGTGAAGACGGCCACCTCTACGCCTGTTGCCCTCAGATAAAAAAGCCGAAGGACGTCGCGCGTCTCTGGCGCGGCCTCCGCGACGGCGAGGTCTCCGTCGTCTCCACGGACACGTGCACGTTCACGCGTGAACAAAAAGCCATGTGGGAAGGCGACTGGACAAAGATCCCGATGGGGTTGCCGGGGCTGGAGACCCTTCTGCCGCTCGTCTACACCCACGGTGTCCTCGAGGGTCGGCTCACGCTCGAAGAGCTGGCCATGAAGCTCTCGACCAACCCCGCCCGGATCATGGGCCTCGCCCCGAGGAAGGGCGCCGTGCAGGTGGGCGCGGACGCCGACCTCGCCATCATCCACCCGACGCGCCGCCTCACCGTCGATCCCGCCACGATGGAGACCAATGCCGACTGGTCGCCGTACGAGGGGTGGGAGCTGGCCGGTTTCTCCCGCACGACGCTTTCACGCGGCGAGGTCATCGTAGAGGACTACCGCGTCGTCGGCGCGCCCGGACGCGGGCAATGGCTGCCCCGGAAGACGGCCGGCCTCCGCCCCGCCCCGCAGCCGCCCGAGCACGCGACGGCATGAGCCCCGCGAGGCTCCCCTTCCTTCATTCATCAGATGAGAGCGCAGCCATGATTACCCAATCCATCACCGTCGAGACCCTGGCCAACATCATCGGAGGACGCGCCGTCAAGAGCGCCTCGGACCGCACGTTGCCGGTCACGGCGCCGCTCACCGGCGAGGTCCTCGCGCACACGCCGCTCTCCACCGCCGCCGACCTCGACGCCGCCGTGAAGGCCGCCGCCGAAGCGCAACCGGCGTGGGCCGACCTGCCGCTCAAAGACCGTGTGCAGGTTTTTTTCCGCGCAAAAGCCATCATCGAAGACGAGCTCGACGCGCTCGCCGAGCGCATCACCGAGGAGAACGGAAAGACCCTGGCGGAATCTCGGGGGAGCATTCTGCGGGCGGTCGAATGTCTCGAGTTCGCCGCGAGCCTGCCGCAGATCGCCGCCGGAAGCGTGCTCGAAGTGAGCCGGGGCGTCGAGTGCAAAACGGCGCGTGTGCCGCTCGGCGTGACGGCGGGCATCACACCCTTCAACTTCCCCTTCATGGTCCCGCTGTGGATGATCCCCATGGCGATCGGCCTCGGGAACGCGTTCATCCTCAAGCCGAGTGAGCAGACCCCGCTCTCCGCCCTCGAAATCGCCCGCATCCTTCGGGAAGCGGGACTCCCCGACGGCATCTTCTCCGTCGTCCACGGCGACCGGGAGGTCGTCGAGGCCATCTGTGACCATCCGGGCATCGCCGCCGTGGGCTTCGTCGGTTCGACGCGTGTGGCGCGTAAGGTGTACGCGCGCGCCACGGCCGCGGGCAAGCGCGTGCGCGCGCTCGGCGGGGCGAAGAATCACCTCGTCGTGGCGCCGGACGCGGATCCCGAGATGACCGCCTCGAACGTCGTCTCCTCCGTCACCGGCTGTGCGGGGCAGCGATGCATGGCCGCGAGCGTGCTCCTCGCCGTCGGCGACGTCGAGCACATCCTCGACCGCATCCGTGAGAAGATGGCGGCCCTCCGCGCCGGTCGCGACCTCGGCGCAATCATCAATGAACGCGCGTACGAGCGCATCACCGGCTACCTCGACCGGGCCGAAGCCCATGGCGCGCGCCTCACGCTCGACGGCCGTCACGCCGTCGCCGAAGACGCCCCGCCGGGCGGGAAGTACCTCGGCGCGAGCATCATCGACCACGCCTCGCCCGACCACGAAGCCTCCTGCGATGAGATCTTCGGCCCCACCCTCACCATCATCCGGTGCGAATCGCTCGACGAGGCCCTCGCCATCGAGAACGCCAACCCGTACGGCAATGCGGCGGCCATCTATACCTCCTCCGGAGGCGCGGCGCAGTATTTCGCAGATCGCGCCTCCGCCGGAATGGTCGGCGTGAATATCGGCGTGCCCGTCCCCCGCGAGCCGTTCGCCTTCGGCGGGTGGAACGATTCGAGCTTCGGAGGCGGAGACATCACCGGTCCGACGGCCATCGATTTCTGGTCGAAAACGAAAAAAATCACCACGAAATGGTCGAACGAACACCAGTCGAACTGGATGTCGTGAAGCCCCTTTTCGAGGACCTTTGTTTCGATGAACCGAACCCGCCGCGCCATGGTCGAACGAACGAAACTATCCGCCGAAACGCTTGCCGAGAACTTCGCCGATCTCCATGCGCCCTATGCCCGCGACGAGGCGGTGGCGGAGGCGTCGCGGTGCCTGTTCTGCTTCGACGCCCCGTGCACGCGCGCCTGCCCGACGCGCATCGACGTGCCCCGGTTCATCCGGCAGATCCTGCACGACAACCCCGCCGGTGCGGCGGAGACCATCTTTGCGGAGAACATCTTCGGTGGTTCGTGCGCGCGCGCCTGCCCGACCGAGGTGCTCTGTGAGGGCGCGTGTGTGGATCGGACCCTGCTCAAAAGCCCCGTTCAGATTGGTCGCCTTCAGCGGTACGCCACGGATTACGCAACGGACCGGGGCCTGCGCTTTTTCGAGCCCGGCCCGGACACGGGAAAGCGGGTGGCCGTCGTCGGCGCGGGGCCTGCCGGCCTCACGTGCGCGCATGAGCTTCGGAAAGCCGGACACGCCGTCACCGTCTTCGAAGCCCGAGACGTGGCGGGCGGGTTGAACACGCTGGGCATCGCCGCCTACAAGATCTCCACCGAGCTGGCGCTCAAGGAGCTCGAGCCGATCCTCGACATGGGCGTCGAGATCCGGTACCGCACGCCTGTCGATGCGGCCAAACTGGCCGAACTCCGGGAGACGTACGACGCCGTCTTCCTCGGCCTCGGGCTCGGGAGCACGGCGTCGCTCGGCCTCCCCGGCGAGGACGCGGCCGGCGTGTGGGAAGCGCTCGACTTCATTTTCCAGACCCACACCGGCCCCCTGACCGAGTGCGTGGTCGGCGAGCACGTGGTGGTCATCGGCGCAGGCAACACGGCCGTCGACGTGGCGACGGAGGCCGTCCGCCTCGGCGCAAAGTCCGTCACGATGGTGTACCGGAGGACGGAGAAAGCGATGCCCGCGTTCGCCTATGAGTACGAACTCGCCAAAAAGGACGGCATCCGGTTTCTGTGGAACGTGCAGCCCGTCGGCTTCGAAGCCGAGGACGGACGGCTCACCGGCGTGCGGCTCGTGCGGGTCGAGAGCGAGGGCAACGGACGTTCATCGGCGCTCACGCCGGTTCCCGGGAGCGCATTCGTCCTCCCGTGCGACATGGCCGTGAAGGCGCTCGGGCAAACGCCGATCCTTGGTCTTCTTCGGCAAACGCCCGGACTCCGCATCGAAGGCGGACGGCTCCTCGTGGATCCCGAGACCGGTTTCACGGGCGCGCCCGGCCTCTTCGCAGGCGGAGATTGCACTTCCAGAGGCGCCGAGATCGTCGACGCCGTCGCGGAAGGCAAAAGAGCCGCTCGGGGGATCGACGCGATGCTCCACGCCTCAGCCTGACAAGGGCGCGCCGGCGGACACCTTCTTCAATAAGCCAACCCCGACTACCCGGAAGCACATGTTCCATTCAAAGGAAACAGGTAGCCGAAAGCCAACCTCATTTATCAAAAAACGACCACGATTCATGCGGGACCGATAAGAACCGACGCGGCTCGTGAAGCGCGCCCGGTTTCGTGAGAAGGAAGTACGGGGCCTCGCGCCCCTTCCCCCGGAACCTTCACCTGACGAATCGGAGCGAGCCATGGCAAAGAACATCGTCGTTTTCTCGGACGGGACGGGACAGGAAGGCGGAGTGGGTCACAACACCAACATATACAAGCTGTTCAATATGCTCGAAGACCGGACCGCCCGGCAAGTCGCCTTTTATGATCGAGGCCTCGGCACGGGCGCTCGGAAGATCACGGGCAACGTCGGGGGACGCGGGATCTCCCGCAACATCAAAGACTGTTACCGGTTCATCTTCGAGCATTTCCGGGCCGGAGACCGCCTCTTCCTCTTCGGCTTCAGCCGGGGGGCTTCCACCGTACGGAGTCTTTCGAGCTTCATCCATTACTTCGGCATCCTCCCGCAGTCGCGCCCGGAACTGATCGACCGGGCGTACAAGATTTACAAGATCGAGGACAACGACGAACGAACGCGGCGGGCGGTTGCCTTCGTGGAGCGGCATCACACGATGTGGACCCGGATCACGTTCATCGGATGCTTCGACACCGTGGCCGCGCTCGGCCTTCCATTCAAGGCGGCGAGCCTGATCCTCGACGGCATCCCCGGCTTCCGGCATCGCTTCCACAACTTCAGCCTCAGCCCGAGCGTCGAGAACGCCTATCACGCCCTGGCCATCGACGACGAGCGGCGGACGTTTCACCCCGTCCTGTGGGAACCCGAAGTGCTCGACTATCAGACCGTCCGACAGGTGTGGTTCATGGGCATGCATACGGACGTCGGCGGCGGCTACGCCGAATCCAACCTCTCCGACATCCCGCTCGTGTGGATGACGCAGAAAGCCGTCGCACACGGGCTTCACCTCTTCCCGCGGCATAAGGTGAAGATCGCCGAGGACGCCGACGGCTTCATGCACGACTCCCGAAAAAAGGGGCTGACGAAGTTCTATCGTCGGAAAGTCCGCGCGTGGAACCCGCGCCGGTCGGACCGCCCCGTCGTGCATCAGAGCGTTCTCGAACGAAAAAAGGGCCGCGCCAACGACGACCGTTCGTATCAACCCTGGATCCTCGCACACGAGCACGAGGTCGAGCCGTGGGTCCGATACGAGGTTCAACCGTGGCGAACGACCTGACCGCGAACCCTTCTCACGTCATCATCCCGAAGAAACCATGCGTCACCCCGACCTGACCGCCAACGTGGCCGGCATCACCTCGCCGAACCCCTTCTGGCTGGCAAGCGGCCCGCCGACGAACTCCGCCTATCAGGTGCGCCGGGCCTTCGAAGCCGGATGGGGCGGCGCGGTGTGGAAAACCCTGAGCCACGAGCCCATCGTGAACGTCTCCTCCCGATATGGAGCCGTCGATTATGACGGGCGCAAGATCATGGGCTTCAACAACATCGAGCTCATCACGGACCGCACGCTCGAAGTGAACCTCCGAGAGATCCGCGAGATCAAGCGCGAATTTCCCGACCATGCCGTGGTGGTCTCGCTCATGGTGGAATCGAACCGTGAGGCCTGGCACGACGTCGTCAGGCGCGTCGAGGACACCGGATGCGACGGGCTCGAGCTCAATTTCGGCTGTCCGCACGGGATGAGCGAACGGGGCATGGGCTCGGCGGTGGGTCAGGTGCCTGAATACACGCGCATGGTCACGGAGTGGGTGAAGGAGGTCGCCGAGACCCCGGTGCTCGTGAAGCTGACGCCGAACATCACGGACATCCGTTTCACGGGCCGCGCCGCCCGCGAAGGGGGAGCCGACGGCCTCTCGCTCATCAACACGATCAACTCGATCATGGGCGTCGATCTCGACACGTTTGCGCCCAGGCCCGACGTGGCCGGTCGCGGCTCGCATGGCGGGTACTGCGGCCCGGCGGTCAAACCCATCGCGCTGAACATGGTCCACCAGATCGCCGCCGATCCGGGCATTGCCCTGCCCGTCTCCGGCATCGGCGGCGTGCAGGCCTGGCAGGACGCCGTCGAGTTTCTCCTCCTCGGCGCGGGCAACGTGCAGGTGTGCACCGCCGCCATGCACTACGGCTTCCGCATCGTCGAGCACCTGATCTCCGGCCTCGAAAACTGGATGCGCGAGAAAGGCTTTGCCACCCTCGACGACTTCGTGGGCCTCTCCGTCCCCCGCATCGGTGACTGGGCCGACCTCGACCTCGGGCACAAGGTCGTCGCCGAGATCGACCAGAACACGTGCATCCATTGCGGGCTGTGCTTCATCGCCTGCGAGGACGGCGCGCACCAGTCGATTCGCCGGTCCGAGATGCCCGTCCCGGTCTTTGCCGAAACGATCCTCTCCAACGGAAGCACTACGGCCGTGGCGCACAGCGGAGGTCACGAAGTCATCGCCGGCGCGGGTGCGGGATACGTGAACCTGTACGAGATCAACCGGGAAACGTGCGTCGGATGCAACCTGTGCTCACTCGTATGTCCCGTGAGCGGCTGCATTACCATGAAGGAGGTCCCTTCGGAGATCCCGCACATGACATGGCGCGAATACCAGGAGAAGCTCGCGCGTGGGGAGGTCGAGCCGATCCGGCCGCCCGATCACGTTTGAGCCGCGTGGTCGAAACGGTTCGTGGCCGCAGGCCATCGGCGAACACCGTGCTTCCCTGACGGCGAACCCTGCGAGCCCCACGGACGCGACCGAAGGGAGCCCACGGACGCAAGTCGAAGGGCGAGGCCGCTCACCCTTCCCGGCGGACGGTCCCTTCGATGTACCCGGAAGGTTCGTCGATGGGCAGGAAGATTTCGTTCGGGTTGTCCCTCCCGAAGGGGGTCAGATCGACGTGGAGGTAATGCTTGTTCGGCATCACGAGGTTGATCTCGGTGATGGCGTCACATGCGGCCAGGGCGGCTTCTCCCATGGCATAGAGGGTATGCTGTACGGAGAGGCTCTCGTGCGCGGCAAACCGGTCGCACAGGGCCTGCCGGATCGTCTGTCGACAGGCGTTATAGTCGAGCGAGGAGCCGGCATAGACCCACGTTGCGTCGAGGCTGGTAGCGAACACGCGGTCGGCGGCGTCTCGGAGCGTCGTCAGGGGGTCGCGGAGAAAATTCGAGAATCCCGACTTCGTGGATTTCATGATGGGAAACGACCGGATCCCGGAGGCCACCCTCAGGCTCTCGCGCGTGCGGGTGACGCGGGTCATCGGCGTCTCCGGACCGACGCGGTGGAACGCATGGGGATGCCGTTCCATCCCCCCCGCCTCCGTCGTCACCGGCATCGCCACCCACCGGCGCTCGAAAACCGACACTTCCGCCCGCGTGATGTGGGGCAACGTATCGAGGAAATGGGCCGCGAGGCCGCTCGCAAACGCTTCGAGCGGATCGATCGGGTGATCCTTTGCCCACACGTACACGGTGTTCTTCATCGTATCCGTGGGAAGCACGAGCCGGTTGTCTCCTTTCACATATGCCTCTTCGAGGTTGCCTTCGAGCATCACGTCGACGCTCACCTCACGCACCTCGTGCCGTTCCACACCGTGCGTCACCTTCAGGACGCGGACGCTTTTTTTTCCGTATCGATTCTTTGCGAGCGCAACGTTCATGGTCAACTCCCCCGATAGGTTGTGTATCCGAAAGGACTGAGCAAGAGCGGCACGTGATAGTGGCGCTCTGCCGATGAAATGTCGAAGACGATGCAGACGAGCGGGTAAAAATGCTCCCGCCCGGCTTCCTCGAAATACGACCCGACGTCGAACGTGGCGCGGTAGACGCCCGGCGAGAGGCTCGCGCCGCCGAGGAGGTCGCCGATGCGCCCGTCGTCGTCGGTGACGTCGCCGCCGACCTCCTCCCATCCGCCTTCCGTCCGGCGTTCGAGCGTCACGGAGAGGCCCCCGGCGGGGATGCCGAGGACGGTATCGAGCACGTGCGTAGAGATGGTGTGCGGCATGGCTTTCGTGGGTTCATGAACCGGCAGACGAGACGTCCGCCGCCCGGCGACGTCCTTCGAGGATGCGATAGAACGACCGCGTCCGGATCTCTTCGAGCGTGAGGCCGGTGCGCGCCGTCTCGGCTTCGGTGACGGCCCCGCAGTTGACGGCGCGGAGGAAGTAGTTGAGCAGCGCCTGACCCGTCGCGGCATCGTCGAACACGTCGCCGACGAGGGTAGCCTGCGCCGCCTTTTCGATGAAATTGCGGAGGCGGACGGCGGCAGCCTCGAAGCCGTCGAGGAAGAAGGCGAAGACCGTGGCGTACCGCACCGGGAGCTGCGCCGGATGCAGATCCCATCCCTGATAATAAGCGTGGCGGAGCGAATGGCGGATGTGCGCGGCGTTGATGCGCCAGGCGCGATGGACGGCTTCTCGGTTTTCCCGCGCCTGTGCCTCGGTCAAGGGCCGTCCGTCTGCGCGGTGCGGGGCCACGGGCAACACGTTCGTCGCGCCGTCGGAGAGCCAGAGCCCGGCGCCGGCAAGCGCGACCTGCATCGCGTGCCGCGCGAAGTCGCAGGCCGGATGCGTCATGCTCTGATGCGCGGCGGTGATGTTGAGCGAGGCCGTATAGTCGTAAACGCCGAAATGCGCCGCCACACACCGCCCCCGAGCCGCCGTCACGAACGCGGGCAGCGGCGACCGCCCCTCACCGTCGAGGATCGACTGCGGGGTCTCGACCATGAGTTCGAGGCGGAGCGACTCCGGCGCGAGGCCGAGCCTGGCCTCCAACGCTTCGAGCAGATCCGCGAGCACGGCGACATGTTCGGGATGCGTCACTTTCGGCAGGGTGACGACGAAGTGCTCCGGCAGGCGGCCCCCGGTCTCTGCACAGAGGTGTGTGACGAAGAGATCGAGCGTGCGGACAGCGCGTTCTTTCCGCTCTTCGTTCAGGGGCTTGATGCGGATGCCGAGGAACGGCGGAAGCGCACCTTCCCGCTGTCCGCGCGCCACCTCGGAGGCGCACCGCACCGCCTCGGCGTCCTCCTCGGCATCGGGCCGGTTGCCGAAACCGTCCTCGAAGTCGATGCGGAAGTCTTCGACGGGCTCCCGCGTGAGCTTCTCCGCCACGCGCCGGTAGACCGTCTCGGCCAGCCACGCGGCGGGATGCTCTTCTCGCGCGCGCTCGCCGGATTCGGATAAAACGGACCGGAGCCGGGCCGCCTCCGCTTCGCCGTGCGGCAACTCCTCGTGGCCCGGAAGCTCCATTGCGTGCGCGAGGTCGAGGAACGTCGGCGCATACGTGCGCAATGCCCGAAGCGCCACCTGCCCCATCTTCCGGGGCGTTTCCACCCTGAAGAGATGCGCGCCTCCGTACACGGTGTGGACGGGCTGACGCCGCTCCGAATCGCCGGGATACCGCTCCGCAACGCGGGCGTTCGCCGCCCGCAACCGTTCCATGAGCACCCCCGCCTGCGTTTTCGACAAGCTTTCTTTCATATCGTCATCGTTCCTCGGACAAAAGTTTTTGCAACCGGATGCGGGTGATCTTCTCCTGTTCTCCCGCGGCGATGCGAAGCTCCTCTCCGGGCTCATTCGACAGACGCGCTTCGAGGAGCGAAGCCATCTCGCCCGCGCTCTTTCCCGTGGCGCACACGATGAAGAGGAACTCGAAGCGCTCTTCATAGCGCCGGTTGCCCTCGGCGAGCCGCCGGAGTTCCTCCTCCGTCGCCGCGGCAACGCTGCCCTGCTCGCCCGCCGCCCACGCTTGTGTGGAAGCGAAGCGCTCGCGCAGGTGTTCGAGGTCGCCGATGCGCGGGTGCGCGGCAAACGCTTCGAGCCAGTCCGCAGGCCCGAGTTTCCGCCACACCGCACGCGCCGCCTCGTAAAGGGCGTCCTCGTCCGGGAACGGACGTCTCGCCGTCATGGCTTCCGCCCACCGATCGGAACCGCAACACCGAAGAAAGGCGTCGCGCGCGGAGGCTTCCGGGAGGCGATTGAGCGCTTCGAGACCGGGGGTCATGGGTGCGTGTGATTGCGGGTGAGCGATTCAAACGTCGCGGCGACCAAAGACGCGAAGACGAGCCACACCGCCATCCGGGAAGATGTTCAGCCGCACGTGCGTGCATACTTCGCTCTCGGGAAGATCCTCGAATGCATGCACCGTGTCCGGGCGAAGCTTCGTCTTCGGAAGCACCGGGCGCCAGTCGAGGTCGTCGCGGAGGAAGACCTCGGGCCTTGCGTCGGGAAGATACACGCCTTCGAGCGAACATTCATCCGGATAATTGCCCTTGAAATGGGTCGTATCGACGAGCACCCGGGCCACGCGTCCGGGTGCGCCGAGACGGACGACGATCCAGTCGTGCCCCGTCCCTCGCCGGCGTCGCGTCTCCCATCCGTCCCCCATGTCTGCGGGCGGGCCGGGCATGATGAGGTTGTTCATGTCGCTGAAGAACATGTCGCTGCACAGCACGGCGACGCCGCCGTTCTTGAGCGCCGCGAGATCGACGAGCCCGTCCTCGGGCATCGCGGACCAGTCCGGCGCGACCGTCCCGTACACCCGCAACCGCGCCACCCCGCCGTCGGGGAAAATGTTGAGGCGCACATGGCTCCAGACGCCCTCCCGAACGGCGGCCATGAGGTTCTGCGCCCCGGGTCGAAGCGGCGAGCACGGGACGATCTCCGTCCATGCGACGGCCTCATCGAGCGCGTCCTCGGCGGAGACGGCGCCGGGAAGAAGCGCAGCCTCGAGCGAGGCAAAAGGCGGGTGATTGCCCAGAAAATGGTTCGTGTCCACGTCCACGCCGCGAATGACCCCGGTGAACCCGAGCCGGATCACGCACCAGTCGTGCCCCGGTCCGCGTTTCCGCCGAGACTCCCAGCCGTCCATCCACTTCCCCCGGTCGGTGTACTTGTCCGGAACGAAGACGCCCCGCCCGGGCTTGAGCAGGTTCTCTTTTGGGGCGAAAAACTCATCGCTCGCCGCAAGCGCCCGGCCTCCGAGCCGCTCCGAGGCCAGATCCACCAGACCCGACAAAGGTATCGCTTCGTTTGAATGGTTCATGGCTATCGCTCAAAATTTAAGGCTTCTACAAACGAGAGGACCGATCATCCCGGGGACGAATTTCGTAGTGCGTAGTGCATTTTTCGTAAACATTACCAACGCTTCAGAATGAGCGTGCGTCGGCGCCGGCGACCGCGAAGGCTTCAGGCTGCGATTCGCAAGGCGCTCCTGCACGGTTAATTTCGAGAGCCGGTATGAGGCAATCCTTTCGCAATGCGAAATACGATGCGCGCCTCATCCTCCCCTGCGAACGGACGCGCCGAATCGTCTCCGACTTTTCGAGTATCTCGTTCACGAGGCGCGGAGGATCGTCCCCCTCGCCTCCCCGACGATGCGGCCTCGGTCATAGACGAGGCGCCCGCGAAGATACGTTTTCTCGATGACACCGTAGAGGCACTTTCCGGCGTACGGCGTCTCTTTATGACGATGGAAGAGCCGCTCCGGCGCAACGGTGAAGGTTGCCTCGGGGTCCCATACGACCAGGTCCGCCTCCTGCCCCGGCGCGAGGCTCCCCTTCCGTGCGGCGAGACCGAGAAAGACCGACGGCCGACGGCTCATCCATTCCACCACGTCGGCCACCGAGCAGCCCCGCGCCCGCGCCGCCGTCCAAAACGCCGGGAGGCTCAATTGAAGCGACGCTATGCCGCCCCATGCGCTCCGAAAATCCCCCGTCTCCAGATGCTTGAGGGCAGGCGGACAGGGAGAATGGTCGGACGCGATGAAGTCGATGACGCCGGAGCGGAGCGCCGCCCACAATCCTTCGCGGTTCGCTTCGTCGCGGATCGGCGGGGCGCATTTGAAACGTGTGTCGCCGTCGGGCACGTCTGAGGCCGAGAAGAAGAGGTAGTGCGGGCACGTCTCGACGGTGATCGGCAGGCCCTCCCGGCGCGCGGCTTCGAGCATCGGCGCCGCCGAGGCCGCCGCGAGGTGCACGATGTGGACCGGGCACCCGGTCGCGCGGACATGCTCGATCATCTCCCGGATCGCCGCCCGCTCCCACGCTTCCGGTCGAGAGGCGGCATAATCATCGTATCGCCGGGCGACTCCGGGTTCGCCCCTCCGTTCATGGTCCCTCATCCGTTCCGCATGCACCAGAAGGGTTTTTTGACGTGCAATAACGGGCATCGCGGCGCGGAGGTCGGACCACCGCACGGAAGGGAACGCGTCGAGGCCGGAGGGGACGAGGAAGGCTTTCACGCCGAGCACGCCCGCGCCGAGCAACGGGGCGAGGGCCGACGCGTTCTCCGGGACGAGCCCGCCGTAAAAGCCGACGTCCACCCAGCGCTTCCCCTCCGACGCCGCCGTTTTGACCCGGAGCGCCTCGACCGTGGTCGTCACCGGGTCGGAATTGAGCGGCATGTCGACGATGGCCGTGATGCCGCCCGCCGCCGCCGCCCGCGTGGCCGATGCGAAGCCCTCCCACGCCGTCCGCCCCGGCTCGTTGACGTGCACGTGCGCGTCCACCAGGCCCGGCATCACCACGCGGTCGCCCGCCTCCCGCACCGGCAGCCCCGACGGCGTCTCATGCGCCGCGACGACGTCGAGGATGCGCCCGCCGCCGATCACGACGACGGCCTCGCGCACGCCCTCGGGCGTCACGACGCGGCTGCTCCTGACGGCAAACTCGGGCGTGCTCATGGTGAAAAAGTCAGCGTTTCTCGGATCCGAAACCGGTTTTCCATGCCTGAAGGAGCTGTGCCGCCACGCTGACGGCAATTTCCTCGGGCGTGTCGCTTCCGATGGGCAACCCCACCGGCGCGTGCAGGCGGGCGATCTCGGACTCGGACACGTTCGCCTCCCGAAGCGACTGTTTGATCCGTTCGATCTTGGCCGGGCTTCCCATCACACCGATCAAGGGGAACGGCCCGCCGACGACGCCGAGAAGCCCGCGCACATCGGAGACAAAGTCGGTGGTCATGACCACGACGGACGTCAGCTCGGGCGCGAGGATCCGCTCGCCGGCCTCGCGGTAGTCGTCGAGGAGAACGAAGGCGCCCCGGTCTTCGACCTCGTCGCGCCCGGGGAGGCCGGGGCGCGTGTCGAAGACGACGACCTCGAAGTCGAGCCGCCGCATGAGCCTCGCGAGCGCCCGGCCGCAGTGTCCGTCCCCGAGGATGGCGAGGCGACGCGGGTTGAAGAGCCGCTCCTCATACCGCCAGGCCTGTCCGGCGCGCTCGAAGGTGAAGCGTTTCCCTCCCGGCGCGCGCGTCCCTTCCTCGAAGCGCAGTCCTTCGGGCGCGATCGTGATCGCGCCGTCTGCGCCGCGCCCGAACGCCTCGGCGATACGCCGGACGGTCGCGCCCGCGGCATCGGGGTCCAGGAGCACGTAAAGGTTCGTCTGTTCCCCCGCACAGATCATCCCCGACTTCCGACCCGGCCCACGTTCTCGATGCCGGAGCGTCTCGACCGTCGGCGCGAAGCGTCCTTCCGCAAGCGCCGCCCGCGCCCGCGCCGCCACGTTCCGCTCCATGATCCCCCCGCCGATGGTGCCCCATAGAGATCCGTCTGCCGTCGCCATCATGCGCGCGCCGGTCGTGCCCGGCGAATGCCGGGTGTGCGCGACCACGAACGCGGCGAAGACCTTTCCTCCGGCCCGAAGACGGGCGTCCACGGCTTCCCAGAAGGTGCGAGGTGAGAGCACGGACGGCGTCATGCTTCCCTCCGCACCTCCTCGGACGCCGCGCCGTTTACCCGAAGCGCCACCTCCGCCGAGAAGTCCTTCGCCTCCGGATGAAGGGCCATGAGCACGCGCTCCGGCGTCAACGGGGCAACCAGCGGGAAGTCGGCGTCCGAACGGAAAGCCCGCATCGCGCGACGGAGGGCAAACACGACGCCGAGACCATACATGAGCGGCGGCTCGCCGACGGCCTTGTTCCCATACGGCCCGGTCGGCTCGTCGGCGTTTTCGAGGAAGCGCACTTCGAGGTCGTCCGGCATGAAGTACACGTCGGGCACCTTGTATGTGGCCAGGGCATGAGAAAGGAGGTGGCCGTCATCGTCCCACCGGAGATCCTCCATCGTCATCCACCCGAGGCCCTGCGCCAGCCCGCCTTCCACCTGCCCGAGGTCGATGAGCGGGTTGAGTGTGCGTCCGAGGTCGTGGACGATCTTCACCGCATCGATCTCGTACGTGCCGAGGAGCGCATCGAGCGTCACCTCGACGAGAGCCGTTCCGTACGTGTGATAGGCAAACGGGCTGCCCTGCTCCCTGGTCTTATCGAAATGGATGTTCGGGGTGGCATAAAAGCCGTGGGCCGAGAGGGAGACGCGCCGGAAATACGCCGCGGAAACGAGGCGTTCCCAGTCCCACTCGGTCGCGCGCCCGTCATAATAAACTTTTTCCCCCTCCATCGTGACCCGATCCGGGTCCGCGAGGCCCATCTCTTCCGCCGCAACCGTTCGGAGGCGCGCCATGATCTGTTCGACGGCGGCGAGAACGGCGTTGCCGTTGAGGAGCGTCGTGGCGCTTGCGGCGCTCGGCGACATGTTCGCGACGCGCGTCGTGTTCGTGCTTTCGCAGTGGATGCGTTCGGGCCGGATGCCGAACGCCCGGGAAGCCACGAGGATGAGGTTCGTATACAGCCCCTGCCCCATCTCGATGCCGCCGGTGGTCAAGCTCACGCTCCCATCGGTGTAGACGTGAAGGAGCGCGCTCGCCTGATTCATCCACGTCGTCGTGAAAGAGATGCCGAAGCAGACGGGCATGACGGCAAAGCCCTTCTTCTGCTCGAAATGCGCCGCGTTGAACGCCTCGACCCTCCGCGCGACGGCCTCGAAGTCGAAGGCCGCGTCGGCCTCTTCCCAGGTGCGCACGGCCCGACCGCGCTCGACGGTCTGCCCGTACGGGAACACGTCTCCGTCGACGAGGAGGTTGCGACGTTGGATCTCCTCGCGCGGCCGCCCGAGCGCTTCCGCCGCTTTCGCAAGGGCGCATTCCAGCACGAACATCCCCTGCGGCCCGCCGAAGCCGCGAAAGGCGGTATGCGGCGTGAGGTTCGTCCGGCACGAGACGCCGAAGATGCGCGCGTTCGGCACGAAATAGGCGTTCGTACTGTGGAAGAGGGTTCGTTCGAGGACGGCGGGCGAGAGGTCCGCCGCTGCGCCCGCATTCTGGAAATGCCGCACGTCATAGGCGAGGATCTTCCCGGATTTCGTCAGGCCGAGCCGAAACTCGGAGACATACGGATGGCGCTTGCCGGTCATGCGAAGGTCTTCGTCACGGCGGAGCACGATTTCGACGGCTTTGCCGGTATGAGCGGCGGCGAGCGCGGCGAAGCAGGCCCACGGCGTCGCCTGATCCTCTTTCCCGCCGAAGCCCCCACCGAGCCGCTGCACGTCCACCTCCACGTCGTGATGCGCGAGGCCAAGGATGCGCGCGATGGTGCGCTGTCCCGCGTACGGGCTCTGCGTGGACGAGCACACACGCATGCGCCGGCCTTCGAGCGGGATGGCTCGGGCGCGTTGCGTTTCGAGGTAGACGTGCTCCTGACCGCCGACTTCCACCGTGCCCTCGACGATCACGTCGCACGCATCCCACGCACGCTCCACGTCGCCGAACGTGAACGTGCGCGGTGCGCCGATGATGCGGCCTTGTGCATAGGCCTCTCGGGGATCGGTGATGACCGGCAGCGGCTCGACGTCCATCGTCATCGCGGCCACGCCCCGACGCGCCGCCTCGGGCGTCCGCGCCACCACGACGGCCACCGGCTGTCCCTCGTAATGCACCGCACCTTCGGCCAGAAGCGGCTCATCCGGGATCATCGAACCGATCTGATTCTCGCCCGGGACGTCGGCGGCGGTAAGCACGGCCACGACGTCCTCGACGGCCCGCGCCGCCCCGGTATGCACCGCGCGCACCACCCCGTGCGCCACCGGTGAGCCGTACACGGCGGCGTGCAACATCTCGGCGGGCGGCGGCACGTCGTCCACGTACCGGGAGGCGCCCCGCGTGTGCCCTGGCGCTTCAACGTTCTTCATAAAAAGCCCTCGCGGTGATGATTTCAGGAAAGAGCCGGGTAAAGTGCGCGATGAGGATCTGACGGGCGAGCAGACGCTTGTATGCCGCGCTTCCCCGGACGTCCGTGATGGGCGCGATCTCCGCCTGAAGGACCGGGAAAGCCCCCCGCACCACCGGCACGGTGACGGGCTTCTCGAGAAAATACCGGCTCGTCTCTTTCAGAAAAAGCGGCACCGGCGCGACCCCCCCGCACGCCAATCCCATCTCCACGATGACGCCGTCCTCGACGCGCACCCGCATCGCGCCGTTGACCGAGGCGATGTCGAGGTGTTTCCGCTTCGAGACCTTCTCCCAGTTGACGCGCGCACCCGATTCCGGGATCGGAATGAGGATCTCGGCAAGCATCTCGGCGGGTGATTTGTCGAGCGTCTTGTATCCCCGGTAGAAGGTGCGGATCGGGACCGTGCGCGACGACGCGCCGTCGCGGAGGACGAGGCGGGCGTCGAGGGCCAGGAGAAGAATCGAGAGGTCGCCGATGGGCGAGGCATTGACGACGTTGCCGCCGAGCGTGGCGCGGTTGCGGATCTGCCACGAGGCGATGAGTCGCATATAGTGGTCTATGCGGGGCAACACGCTGCGCACTTCCGGGCTTCGGGCAAATGCTTCGAACGTCGTGAGCGCGCCGACGCGGAGGAAGCCCGCCTCCCGTGCGACCCCCTTCCATTCGGCGGAGCGGTTGAGCACCCGCACCGGCGTCGTCGGCAGCGCATCACCTCTTTGCACGTAAAGATCCGTCCCACCGGCGATGGGGATGGGCTCCGCCGTTCCGTTCCCGTGCACGGGCGCCGGGATGGCCGCCAGGCGCGCCGGGACGTCCTGAAAATAGGCGGGCAGCCGTCCGTCGTCCACGAGCGCCTCGACGCCCGTCCGCTCCCCCACCACGGCGGCCAGGCGATCTCCGGCGGCCTTGAGCGAGCGATAGCCCGTGCACCGGCAGAGATGCCCGCTGAGCGCCGTCTTCACACGCTCGCGGTCCACCGCCCCCCCGGCTTCCATGAGCATCCCCGTCATCGAGACGACGATGCCCGGCGTGCAGAAGCCGCACTGCGTGGCGCCCTCGTCTACGATGGCGGATTGCACCGGGGTGTCGGCCGTGCCCTTGCGCGCCTCGCCCTCGAGTCCCTCTATGGTGACGAGATGACGTCCGTGGAGTTCGCCGAGCGGCAGGAGGCACGAGGTGACGGGCTCGTACCGGACGGCTCCGTCTTCGAGAATGCCCACGAGCACGACGCACGCGCCGCAGTCCCCCTCACGACAGCCTTCCTTCGTGCCCGTGAGACGCACGTTTCGGCGAAGGAAATCGAGCGCGAGCATGCCCGGCGGTGCGGTGGTGCGAACGTCCACGTCGTTGAGGATGAAATGGATCTCTTCCGCCATAATCCCGAGTGTATTGCGTGAAGGGTACCGCGTCGCATCACGATGGGTATGTGTACGAGCGTGATCGTTACGGAGTTCGCCCCCTCCTCAGATGCGCCCCGCCCTCGATCCGTGACCGGACGAACGCCCTAAGAGTCGCGCCGGGATTCCCGCACGATTCGAAAGCCGAAGAGCACGGAGTTTTCCCTCGGATCCATGACGAACCGGTTCGAGACGCGCGCCCCGCGCACGAGTGCGTCCCAGCTGTTGCCCCGAAGCAAGCGGCGGTCGCCATCGGGCGGTCCCTTCGGGTCGATCACCGGACCTTCGGGATACGGGCCGTACCAGTCTGCGACCCACTCCCACACGTTGCCGATCATGTCGTGCACGCCCCACGCGTTCGGCCGAAGCCGCCCCACCGGCGCGGCGAACACAAAACCGTCCGTGCACGGGGCGCTGTCCCATTCGGGGAATTTCTCTTTCGCGCTCAGATCCGCGATGTTCGCATAGGCACACAATGAATCGGGGACGTCCGTATAGCCGAAAAAGTAGTCCGTGCCCGCGCGGGCGACGTACTCCCATTCGGCCTCCGTCGGCAGGCGATAGGTGTGGAGGGTGTCGCTCGCATTGAGACGTCTGAGGAAGGACTGCGCCGTCAGCCAGCTGATGCCCTGCGCCGGCGCCTCGTCCCCGATCTCGGCATACTGCTTTCCGATCCACGGCTCGGTCCCCATCACGGCCTTCCACTGCCGCTGCGTCACCTCGTATTTCCCGATCTCGAAAGGTTTCGTGAGCGTCACCTCGTGCACCGGCGCTTCATACTTCTTGCCCTCGTCATAGCCCATCATGAAGGTGCCGGGGGCGATCGAGACGAACGCGAAGCCGAGCGAATCGATCACGAGACCGGGGGCGTCCTCCGGCGTCGCCTGTGCGCGGGCCGTATGCGCGGGTTCCGGCGGACGGCCGCACATCGCCACGAACAGGGCGACCCACACCGTCACGCGCCATGAAGGGAAGTCTCGAACAAGATGCTTTCGTACGCTGCTCATAAATCGATCGTCCTCTCTGTACCGGAATGCCCGGCGTGTTCACTCGCGGAAGGAGAATATAGGAGGTGTTGCCCGACCGATCACGCGGGGGAAGCAATTATTCCGGCGCCTGCCAGACGAGCCGCACCACGGCCGCCGACCCGGCATGATGCGCGCCCTCATCGAGCGTTCGCGTGACGGACTCGAGCCTTCGGATGCCGACCTCGGGGAAATGCGACCGCAGTTCCTCTTCGGTCACCATCATTTCGAGGCGAGGTGGGCCGCCGCTCTTGTGTCCTTCGGTGATCTGCTCGGGCCGGAACCACTCCGCCACGAGCACGCCGCCCGGCGCGAGGATCTCCCGGATCTTCCGGTACAGTGCGGGCCGGGCCGGAGGCGGCAGATGAAGGAAAGAGAGGAGCACGGCGTCCCACCGGCGCTCCGGACGCCACCGGAGCACGTCCGCGTGGATGGTCTCCACTGCAACGCCCCGGGACGCCGCCAGCCGTTTCGTCTTCTCGATGCCCGCGCGCGAATAGTCGAGCGCCGTCACACGATAGCCTTGCTCTGCGAAAAAAACCGCGTTTCGCCCCTCTCCCGCGCCAAGCTCGATCACATCGGCGGGCGGCGGCACAAGGGCGGGCAGGCGCTCGGCGAGAAACGTGTTCGGGGCGACGCCATAGGCATACGCGTCCGAGCCGAAGCGTTGATCCCAGAAATCGGACTTCATAAGCATCCCTCGATCACAAAAAAAGCCCTCAAACCGCCGATATGGCGATCTGAGGGCGACCGGAGCGGGTGATGAGATTCGAACTCACGACCCTCACGTTGGCAACGTGATGCTCTACCACTGAGCTACACCCGCTTTTTCCAGGGGGCGAAATGATACAAACTTTCGGCCCCGCTTGTCAAGCCCTCCCCAAAGCTCCACAGAAACCTCAAATGGCCGGGCCGGACTGCCGCATGAAAACCGGAGAGCGTTTGCCAATGTTCCCTTCAAAATCCGAGCTTCCGCTTCGGCGCTCCGGAGACGCCCGGCTGCGCTTCGAGGTCGATGGTCAAGGTGACGGAAAACGGACGAGCGCCGACCTTTTTCCAGAAAAGCAAGCCGTTCTCGTTAGCGGCGAGCATGCCCAGGCGCAGGCGGTCCGCCCCGAGCGATCCGCCCCATGCCTTCACGGCCTCGACGAGCCGACGCCCGACGCCGCTCCGCCGGGATGCGGGCGCCACGTACAGCTCGTCCACGTACACTTCCGAGGCTTCTTCATAGATGGGCGGCGGCCACCACCGATGCGCCGTCACGAAGCCGGCGAGGCCCTCCGCCTCCGCGACGAAGATCCGGCGCGACTCGTCGTTGAGCCACATCGGGAAGTCGTTCCGCCACCGTTCGAGCGCGTCTTCCGCCATGGCGAAGCGAGGGTCGAGGGCGGTCTGCTCCTGAAGGAATTGGATCCACAGGAAAGCCAGCGTGGCCTCATCCTCTCGCCGCGCGCGGCGCACCGTAATCGTTTTCGTCATGGCGCGTTCCCGACTGATGCCCTCCGCGGGAGATGCCCGCGACGGACGGAAGATTCACACCGTGAGGGTTTGCTTCCGGTGTTTGAGATAGCCCTGACTGACGAGCAGTTCGGCGTTGAGCACCGCGCCGCCCGCCGCGCCCCGGATGGTGTTGTGCACGAGCACGACGAACTTGAGATCGAGCACCTCGCAGGGACGGATGCGGCCGATGGAAACGGTCATGCCCCCGCCGAGGTCGAGGTGACGTCGGGGCTGCGGGAAGCGGGGATCGTCGAAGACTTCGAGGAAACGCTCCGGCGCCGTGGGAAGGCTCCGATCGGCAAGGGGGTTCCGGAAATCAAGGAAGGCGCGCCGGGCGTCCTCGGCAGAGGCAGGGCGTCTCAACTTCACCGAGACGCATTCCAGATGCCCTTCGAGCACGGGCACGCGGTTGCACTGCGCGCTGATGGCGACGTCGAGCGGAGCAATGCCTTCGGGGGCAAGAGTGCCGAGGAGCTTGCGCGGCTCCGAAGCCATCTTCTCCTCCTCCCCTCCGATGTACGGCGTCACGTTGCCCACGATGTCGAGCGCGGAGACCCCGGGATAGCCCGCCCCGGAGAGCGCCTGAAACGTAGTCACCTGGACGGCCTCCACCCCGAAGGCATCCACGAGCGGACGAAGGGCGCACACCAGCCCGACGGTCGAGCAATTCGGGTTCGTCACGATGAAGCCGTCACCCCACGACTGCCGTTCGATCAGCGCCGTATGATCCGGGTTGACCTCCGGAATGAGGAGCGGCGTCGCCGGGTCCATCCGGTGGTTCCGGGCGTTCGAGATGACGGGATAGCCCGCCCGTGCGAAACGCTCTTCGAGGTCCCCCGCCACCGCGGCATCCAGCCCTGAAAAAACGAAGTCGCACTCGAGGTCCGGCGTGGCACTTTCGACCGTCATCGCGGCAATACCTGCCGGTATCTCACCCGCCCCGATCCAGTTCACCGCCTCGCGATACGGCTTCCCCGCCGAACGCTCGGAAGCCGCCAGCGCCGTGATCTCGAACCACGGATGCCCCTCGAGCAACTCGACGAATTTTTGCCCGACGGCCCCCGTCGCCCCTAAAATGCCCGCTCGAAACTTTCTTTTCATCCTGAAATCGGTTTTATTCCGGCATAAACATCCCTCGTCCCGGCCCGTTCCATCGGTCGAACTCGGAGCTTCCTATCGAAAGCCGCTTCCTTTTGAAAATGGTTTCGATCGAGGAGATTCCGAAGAAGGGTTTCGCTCTTTCCCACCCTGGTTCCGCACCGCGCCGTGCAGGCAGTCTGGCTTGCTCTTTGTGATAGCCTGCATACGATGTTGGGCCGACGTCTTTCCTCCGTTGCCGCGCATCCGTTCGATGACCTCATCGCACCTGCCGGAAATGGAGACGGAGCCACTCCTGTGGCTGCTTTAGTTTCCCTCTACGTCGCCGATAATACATCGCAGGCATTGTGTTCCAAACCAGACCCTCTCCGTCATGCCAGTATCCACAATGAGCTTCTCGGTCGAACCCGTCAATCAGGAAACCGTGATTATCCGTATCGGAAAAGCGCTGGATTTCCGCAACGCATCCGAGTTTAAAAGCGCGTGTCAGGAACAGGTTCGCAAGGGCGTCCGCAACTTCATCCTCGACTTCTCGGACACGGGCATCCTTGACTCGACCGGCCTCGGATCGATTTTCTCGCTCTATCGACAGGTCTCTCCGCTCGAAGGCCAGGTCGTCTTCGCGTCGGTCTCCCGGCCCGTGCAAGTGGTCGTGCAGTTGACACGCACGTACAAGGTGTTCCGACAGTTCCCGACGGTCGATGCGGCCCGTGAAGCCCTCGTTTGATCCGAGCCGGAGCGCCGTCTCTGGGAACGCCCCGCCCGCCGGTTTCCCCCTACCACCTGTCCTGTAGTGATATGGACGCCGTCACGTATCGCTTTAGCGATCTGAACGCAGTCATCGAGCGCGTACACACGCTGGTCGATCACTGGAAGGCCGAGGGAATTTTCCCTCCCGTCTTCGAGGACGACACCCTGCACATGCTCCGTCTGGCGATTCACGAATGGGTCGCCAACCTCGTGCAGCATGCAGATTTTCAGGATCGGGAGCCACAAATCCTGATCGACATCGTCCCCAACGGGAAAAGTGTCCATTGCGCCATCCGAGACAATTCCGCCGGGTTCGACCTCGACACCAATTTGCGTATACGAGAATCGATGCTTGAAACGTTGCCCGAGCGCGGCATGGGCCTTCTGATGATCGAAGCTTGTACGGAGCATCTTTCTTACAGCCGCGTTGAGAGAGGGTGGCACTGTCTTGAATTTTCCGTCTCCGCAGATCAGGATCCATGGCTTCCTATTCCATTTTAGTCGTAGAAGACGAGCACACGCTGTTGAGGCTACTGGAATACCGCCTCAGCAAGCAATACGACGTCCGCACTGCGGCGAACGGGGAAGAAGCGCTCGGCAAGATTGCCGAACGCCTGCCCGACCTGATCATCTCGGACATCATGATGCCCAGGATGGACGGCTTCGCCCTCCAGGCTGCGCTGCAAGACCGCAAAGAGACGCGCGCCATTCCGTTCATCTTCCTGACGGCCAAGGCAGACGAACAGAGTCGCCTGAAAGGCATGCGCACCGGCGTCGACGACTACATCACGAAACCGTTCGACATCGAGCAATTGCTCACCCGCGTGGAGCGCCTCCTCGAACGCGCCAACCTTTACCAGACCCAACTCGACGCCCGCATCGGGGAAGACTTCTCCAGGCGTCTCATGCCGAAGAGTATGCCGCAGGCGCCCGGCTACCGCACGTTCTTCCACAACCACCCGCGCGAGCACGGCGGCGGCGACCTCTTCGACTGGACGGAAGCCGAACCGGGCGTCTACTTCATCACAATCGGCGACGTGATGGGCAAAGGGCTGCAAGCCAAGTTTTACGCCTTCAGCTTCCTCGCCTACATGCGGAGCATCCTCCACGCGATGCTCAAGACGACGCACTCCCCCGCGGAACTCATGACGCGCGTCAACCAGGTGCTCATGGAAGATCCGCCGATGGAGGAAACGTTCGCCTCACTCCTGCTCATGCGCTGGGAGCCGCAGGAAAACCGGATCACGTATACGAATGCCGGCCACTGTCGCCCGCTTCTCGTTACCCGGGAAGAGGCGAAGGTGGTCACCTACAGCGATCTCGTCCTCGGCTTGAACCCGCACGCCCAGTTCAAGGACACCACCATCGAGATGCCTCCCCACAGCGCGCTCGTGACGTATACCGACGGTCTCGTCGAACAGCAGATGCGCTCGGGCGAAATGCTCGGAGAACCCGGGCTGATGAAAGTGCTCTCCGAGGCCTTCGACCAACCAAAGCCGGTCGACTGGATGCTCGAGGAGGTCCTCAACAACAGCATTCAACCCGAATTCCAGGACGACATCCTCGTCTTCTGGCTCGAACGGCTGCAGAAGGTTGATGAACGTCCTTCGGGCCCGAGGTGGTTCTCTCCCTTTCTCGATGTGACCGACATCCGCCAGTAAGTCTCCGGCAAACAACGCAAGAGGGCGCTGCCTGTCATGGTCAGCGCCCTCTTTTTTGCTTTCCTCCCTCCCGAGGAAACCGCTCGCATCCAATCCTCAATCCGTGGGCCCGGGCATCCGGCCCATCGAGGCATAATCGGTATCGAGCAGGGCATAGAGGTGCTTGTCCCAGTACTGACCCTCGCGGAACACGAAGTCGCGTATCGTGCCCTCCTTGTGGAACCCCATCCCTTCGACCAGACGCTTCCACGCATCGTTGTATTCGAACGCTTCCGCCGTGAGGCGGTGCATCTTCAATACGCCGAAACAATAGTCGAGAATCACTTTCATCGCATCGCGGCCGTATCCCTTGCCCCAGTACGCGCGGTCGCCGATGGTGAGGCTGACGGAACAGTGGCGATTATGATCGCTGATGTCTGAAATCTCGACGACTCCGATGAGCTTCCCCTCCTCGTCGTGGATCTCGAAGTCCTGACTGTTCATCGAAGGCTGAAAGAGCAAACCCTCGAACCGGCGCTTGAAGTCCCCGAAGGATTCCTCGACGAACGGGAGTTCGCTGTCGAGCATGTTGAGTTCAGGATCGTTGTTCCAGGCGAAATGCGTATAGATATTCTCGATTTGCAGGGGGGTCAACAATACCCGCTCGCCCTGAAGTTCGGTTTTTATCGTTGAGATCATTGACTTTTCGTATCCATTGTAGGGGTCGTGAACCATTCCCGGAACCGCTTCCGAAAAATCAGGACGGTCTCCGCAAATGCCTTTCAGGTAGGTGTTCCATCGGTGGCTGAGACAGCGGCTTGAGGTATCGACGAACGGCAGTGAGAACTTTAATCGGGTTCCTTTGCTCCCGTCTGACGCAGGGCAAGCGACCGGAAAAAGGCCCTGTCGACTTTGAGCCCTTTTTGACCGCCGCCCTCGGGCCAGGGAAGGTAACACACCGGAAGCATGAAGCGCGGCAGTTCCTCTGAAAGTCTCGCCTGAAGCTCCTCGACCGAGGGACCACCGGGAGCGACCTCCACGAAAGCCACCGGACGCGCGCCGAACTCCTCATCCGGCTTCGGCGTCACGACGGCGCGCCTCACGCCCTCGATGCGGCAGAGTGCGCGCTCGATGGCCTCGGGCTGAATGTTTTCCCCACCGGAAATGAACAGGTGGTCCTTTCGCCCGAGTATGCGCACATACCCGTCTTCATCGCGTGCCCCGAGGTCGCCGGTGTGAAACCACCCTTCGTCGTCGAGAGGCAGGCGCACGTCGCCGTCCGTCACGTAGCCGAGGAAGAGCGTCTCCCCCCGTACGAGCACTTCACCGTCGCCGGCGAGGCGGAGTTCGCGGTAGGGCAACGTGCGGCCCGAGGTCATGAGCGTCTCGAGGGGCGCGCCGGGGGGCGTCGTCGTCACCTGTGAGGCCATCTCGGTGAGTCCGTACGAGGTATGAAGCGGGAGCCCTCCGGCGTGCGCCGCCTCGATCAAGCCCGGCGGGATGGCGCTCCCGCCCAGGAGGACCGCACGCAAACCATCGCGCCCGCCGCCCCCCTCCCGGAGGAACCGCCGGAGCTGGGTGGAAACCATCGAGACGTGCGTGACGCCAAGCCTTCGAAGCGCCTCGCCCATCGGCGCGCGGCCCGGAAGCGCCACGGCGGCCCCGGCGAGGAGACAACGAAAGACAATCGCCAGCCCGCCGACGTGATAGAGCGGCAGAGAAAGCAACCACCGGCTATCCGGCGAAAGCGGAAGGTTCATATTCGAACCGAGTGCGCTGAAAAAGTGGTTTCCGAATGAGTGAACGGCGGCTTTCGGCGCGCCCGTACTGCCGGAAGTAAACACGATTGTGGCCGGCCGGTGAAGCTCAAAATGGGCATGAAGTCTCGTCGACGGCGCTCCACCGGCGAGGCATTCGGACGGAGCAAGAACTTCCACTTCCGGGATGAGCAAGGATTTCGAGGTGATCAGGGCGCGCGCGCCGAGGATACGGAGCCCTTCCCTGACGCCTCGCTCCGGCAACCTCGTGCTCAGCGGGCACACCGTCGCCCCGAGCCGGAAGAGGGCGAGCATGATCGTGAGATATTCGATGCCGGGTGGAAAAAGCATCGCCACGCGGTCGCCGGTCCGCAGCCCGCGCGCTCGGAGCCCCGCCGCTGCCGCCGAGACGCGCCGGTCGAGTGCTCCGTATCGCACCACCTCGTTTGCGGTGAGGACGGCGGGGCGGCTCGGAGCGTTTTCGGCCCACTTGCGGAGCGGGCACGGCATCTCGTTTCCCGTGTGATCCGGGTGCTTCACAGGCGTCCTCCCGCAATCGTTTCGAGGGCGTCCGGGCGCACGCGATGAGGCGCGCCCCAGAGCTCGGCGACCGAGATCCGGCTCGAGAGGGTAAGCGGAAGCTCGAGCACATCCTCCCGGAATCGCCGATAGGTGTCGAGCCCCGCCGCCGTCTCTGCGCTCCCCGCACAGGCCGCGAGCGCCGCCACCCCGAGCGTGCCGACACCGGACTCGAACGCCGAGCTCAGCACCGGGGTCATCCCGAGGGCCGTCGCCGCAGCAGCCAGGCGGAGCGTCTTCGTAAGGCCGCCGCACAGGGTGGGCTTGAGGACAACCGCCCGGGCATACCGATGCTCGGAGAGCGCCTTCGGATCGAGCCCCGGCATCGTCTCGTCGAGCGCGACGGGCAACCCCGTGCGCGCCGCGAGGGGGCCAAGCCCGGCAGGATCCACGAGCGGCTCTTCGACATAGGCGACCCGCGCGCCGCACACGCCGTCTGCGAAGGCTCTCGCCGTGGGCGGGTCCCACGCGCGGTTGGCGTCGAGGCGAAGGGACACGTCCGGACCGAGCCGCGCGCGCACCCGCAGCACCCGCTCGACGTCTCGCGCCACCGGTCGCCGCCCCACCTTGAGCTTGATCACGCCGTAGCCGCCCGCCCGCAACCGATCGGTTGCCGCTTCGAGATCCGCATCGTCCATGATCAGGGCGTTCACCGGGATCGAAGAGCGCGCCCGATGCGAGAGCGCCGAGGGTAGGTGTTCGCCTCGTGAGGCGGCGGAGAGGTTCATCATCGCGAGTTCGAGACCGAAGCGGACCGAGGGCAGCGGATCGAGCACATCCATCCACACCCCGAGCGCCCGGAGCAGCGCTGCCGGTTCGTCCGGCCACACCTCGCGCCCCGATATGTGGATCACGCGCGCGAGGTCCGCCGCCGCCGCGACGAGCGTCTCCGCGCTGAAACCGGGAAGCGGCGCGACCTCGCCCCAGCCCGCTCGCCCATCCGCCGCACGCAACCGCACGAGACATCCCTCCCGGAAAGCGACCGGCCCCTCCTTCAGCCGAAGGGGACGCACGAGCGGGAGTCGAAAGCGGTAGATATCGTACGCCGTCAGCTTCATCCCGTCCTCAAACGATCCATCCGACGGAGAAGACGAGGCTGTAGAGAAGGAGCAGCCGGGCCGTCTCCCCCAGAAGCGGGTTGAGTGCGCGCGGATCCCGGACGGCCCTTAGCTTTCTCACGGAAGCAACCGCGAGGGGCAAGAGCGCGACCGTCGCCATAGCCCACGGATGGCTTCCATCCCACAGATAAAGCGCCACCGGCACGAGCAAAGCCGTGCAGACACAGCATGCATAGAGTCCCACGCCGAAGCTCCTGCCAAGCCGCACGACGAGCGTCCGCTTCCCCGCCGCCCGGTCTTCGTCCACGTCGCGAATGTTGTTGACGAGAAGAATCGCCACGGACAGGAGTCCGGGCGCGATCCCGGCGACGAGCACTTCGGGGGGCAGCGTGAGCGCCTGCACGTAATACGTTCCCCCGACGGCTACGGGCCCGAAAAAGATGAGCACGAAGAGATCGGCGATGCCCAGATACGAGAGCGAATACCGTCCCGCCGTATAGAGCAGGCCGAAAAGGATCGAGCACACGCCGATGATCACGATGGGCCCGCCGCCGCGCCACATGAGATACCCCCCTGCCGCGACCGCGAGGGCGAAGGTGAGGAACGTAGCGCGTTTCATGGCCTCGGGACGCACGAGTCCCGCCAGCGTCACCCGAAGCGGCCCTTTTCGCTCGCTCGTGTCGGCTCCTTTCTCGAAGTCGGCGTAGTCGTTATAAAAATTGGTGCCGACCTGGATGAGCACCGCCCCGAGCATCGCAAGCACTGCCGAGAGCGGATGCGCCGCGTGGTCCCCCGCCGCCATCGCCACACCCACGAGCACGGGCGAGAAGGCCGCCCACAACGTCTTCGGGCGAGCCGCCCACATCCACACCTTCAGCCGCGAAGGACGCCGCGCCGGGGTCGCTTCCATAACCGTTTCGCTGGTTCAGGAGACTCAGGGACGATACCCTTCCCGGTCGAACTCGGGCGGGCGTTTTTCGAGGTAGGCGTTCTTCCCCTCCTGACCCTCTTCCGTCATGTAGAAGAGCATCGTGGCGTGACCGGCGAGCTCCTGAAGCCCCGCCTGCCCGTCACAGTCCGCGTTCAGCCCGGCTTTGAGCATCCGGATGGCAATGTTCGAGTTGGCAAGAATCTCGCGGCACCACTGAACGGTCTCGCGTTCGAGCGCTTCGAGCGGGACGACCGTATTGACGAGGCCCATCGCCTCCGCCTGGCGCGCATCGTAGGGACGACAGAGGAACCAGATCTCCCGCGCCTTCTTCTGCCCGACGATCCGCGCAAGATAGCTCGCCCCGTATCCGCCGTCGAAGGAGCCGACCTTCGGGCCCGTCTGCATGAACTTGGCGTTGTCCGCGGCGATGGTCAGGTCGCACAGCACGTGCAGCACATGCCCGCCGCCGACGGCCCATCCGGCCACCATCGCGATGACGGGCTTCGGACACGTCCGGATCATCCGTTGAAAATCGAGCACGTTGAGCCGTTGCATCGAAGGGTCGTCGGCCTCTTTGTACCCGTGATCCCCCCGGATGCGCTGATCGCCGCCGGAACAGAAAGCATCGGGCCCCTCGCCGGTGAGCACGATTACGCCGACGCTCCGGTCGTCCCGCGCCTCCCCGAGGGCATGCATCATCTCCTTGACCGTGAGCGGGCGGAACGCATTGCGCACCTCGGGACGGTTGATCGTGATCTTCGCGATGCCCTCGGTGTTGGTCCCGGGCACGCCTTTGTGATACTTGATGTCGGTATACGATCCGGCGTCCGCCCATTGAAACGGCCCGGACACCTGCGGTCGATGGGTAAAATGGTGCTTTTTCGACATATCGAAAGGGTTTGATTCAGACGGATAGGTTCTGAAGGAACGCGCGGAGGTGGGTAAGATACGCATCGGGACGCTCGGCGTGCACGTTGTGCCCGGCGTGTGGCACAACGGCCGCCGTCGCGTGCGGTGCGGATCGCGCCACACGTCGGGCGAGGGCCGCATACTTCGCATCGAGCGCCCCGGCGAGGGCGAGCGTAGCAACCCCCAGGCACGGAAGCCGTTCCCACAGCGAAGGCATTTCCCCGGTCCCCATGCCTCGGAGTGCCCGCGCGAGTTCGGCGGGATCGTTTCGTCGACGCGCTTCGATCATACGCTCGCGAAGCCCTTCGTGCCGGGCGAGCGAGGCGAAGAGCGGCTGCCGATACCAGTCGTCGAGGAAGGCCCCGAAGTCGTCGCACATCCGTTCGGCCCTCCGGGCGTCCACCGTGCGGCGGAGGGCCCGCTCGGATGCGCGCGCCAGACCGGGCGAGGCGGATTCGAGCACGAGTCCGGCACAGCGCTCGGGATGATGGAGCGCAAAATGAAGCGCCACCCTTCCCCCCATCGAATAGCCTGCGACCACGGCCCGGCGCACGCCGGCATCGTCGAGCACGCGCGCCAGCCCCGCCGACGCCCCCGCCGGCGTGTATGCTTCCGCAGAGAGGCCCACCGAAGCGCCGTGCCCCGGCAGGTCGACCGCAATCCCGTATCGCCCCTCACACGCGGCGGGCGCCAGCTCCACCCAGTCCCGCGACGAACCCATGAATCCATGCACGAAGAGCACCGCCTCCTCGCGCGGTTCGCCCACGGCGCGGTAGGAGAACGTGCGCACGGGCGTCTTCTCCCGGAAAGGAGAGCCCCGACCGACCGGCTTCATGCCGACCCACCGGCGGCGGGACACATGGTCACGACCACCGATTTGTACACGGGCGTATTGCTCTTATGAGCGGTCTCGTGCACGGGCACGAGCACGTTCGCTTCGGGGAAATACGTGGCGATGCACCCGCGCGGGATGCTGAAGGGAACGACGGTGAACGCCTCCGCCACACGTCGCTTGCCCGCATATGTCGAGACGAGGTCCACGCGATCCCCCGCCCGATAACCGGCCACACGCGCGTCCTCCGGGTGCATGAACACGACCCGCCGCCCGCCCCGAACGCCCCGGTACCGGTCGTCGAGACCATAGATCGTCGTATTGAACTGATCGTGGCTGCGGATGGTCATCATCAGGTATTCGCCGTCCTCGAGACCGTGGCGGGGAGCCTCGTGCACGGTAAACCTTGCCCGTCCCGAGTCCGTCTCGAAGCGCCCCTCGCGGGCGGCATTGGGCAGATAGAAGCCGCCCGGTTCACGCACCCTCCGGTTGAAGTCCTCGAAGCCCGGAATCACCTCCGCGATGCGGTCCCGGATGCGGTCATAGTCCGCCGCGAGCGCTTCCCAGTCCACCGGGCCGCCGTCGCCGAGGACAGCCCGCGCCAGGCGCGCGACGAGGGCCGGCTCGCTCAGAAGATGTCCGGACGCCGGCTCGAGGTCGCCCCGCGACGGGTGCACGATGCCCATCGAGTTCTCGACGGTGACGAACTGCGGGCCGGATGCCTGCACGTCGCGCTCGGTGCGTCCGAGGCACGGGAGGATGAGCGCCTCCGCGCCCGTGACGAGGTGCCCCCGGTTGAGCTTCGTGGAGACGTGCACGGTGAGGTCGCACGCGCGAAGCGCCTCGGCGGTGTATTCGGTGTCGGGCGAGGCGGAAAGGAAATTGCCGCCCAGGCCGAAAAAGACCTTCACCCGGCCTTCGTGCATCGCCTCGATGGCTTCGACGGCGTCGAGGCCGGGTCGACGCGGCGGCGAGCATCCCAAGGCGGCGGCGAGGCGGTCGAGGAAAGCGTCGGACGGCTTCGCCCAGATGCCCATGGTGCGATCTCCCTGCACGTTGCTGTGCCCGCGCACCGGACACGCGCCCGCGCCCGGTCTCCCGATCGCCCCCTTCAAAAGCAACAGGTTGACCATCGTCTGCACGTTTGCGACGGCGTTCCTGTGCTGCGTCAGCCCCATCGCCCAGCACAGGATGATCCGACGCGCAGGCGCGAGAAGGTCGACGGCGTGACTCATCTGCTCCCGCCCGATGCCGCTTGCCTCGACCAGTTCCTCCCACGACGTCCGGCGGAGATCCCCGGCGAAAGCTTCGAAGCCTTCCGTGCGCTCCCGGATGAAGGCAAGGTCGAGCACCTCGCCGGGCCGCCGCGTCTCCTCTTCGAGAAGCATCTTCATGAGCCCCTTGAAGAGCGCCACGTCGCCGTTGATGCGGACCTGAAGAAAGAGGTCGGCGAGCTGCGTGCCTTTGCCGAGCCATCCGAAGACCTCCTGTGGATTGCGGAAGCGCTTCAGCCCGGTCTCGGGAAGCGGGTTCACGTGAATGATCTTCGCCCCGCGTCGCTTCGCCCGTTGGAGCGTCGTGAGCATGCGCGGATGGTTCGTCCCCGGATTCTGACCGACGACGAGGATGACCTCGGCTTCTTCGAAGTCTCGGAGCGTCACGGTGCCCTTGCCGACCCCGATGACCTCTTTCAGCCCTCGCCCGCTCGACTCGTGACACAGATTCGAGCAGTCGGGAAGATTGTTCGTGCCGTAAAGGCGGACGAAGAGTTGAAAGAGAAAGGCGGCCTCATTGCTCGTGCGCCCGGACGTATAAAAAACGGCTTCGTCGGGCGTCTCGAGGGACTTCAGCCGCGAAGCGATCAGGCCGAAGGCCTCTTCCCACGCGATGGGCGCGTAGTGCTTCGCCCCGCGCCGAAGCACCATCGGATGCGTCAGCCGCCCCTGTTTGCCGAGCCAGTGGTCCGACTGACGCGACAGCGCTTCGACGGACCACTCGGCGAAAAACTCGGGCGTGGCGCGTTTTTTCGTGGCCTCCTCCGCCACCGCCTTCGCTCCGTTCTCACAATACTCGGCCATGCGCGAACGTCGGCCGTCGGGATCGGGCCAGGCGCAGCCCGGACAGTCGAACCCGTCTTTCTGATTGACGCGGGCCAGCACGTGGAGACTGCGGCGCACGCCCATCTCGCCAAACGCGTGCCGCATCGCCGAGGCGACCGACGCCGGACCCGCGGCAGCTCTGCCGGGATCATCGAGTGCGGGAGGAGGCTCGGGAGCCGGAGGCTGTGCCGCGACGGCTCGCCCATCGCCGGACGATGCGGACGCGCCGCGTTTTTCCCGTGGGGTGCTTTTCATATGAGGTCGGTCGATATGCTCGGAACGGGCAGTTTCGCAGGGCCGAGGCGCCTCGAACGGGATCAGCCTTCTTCAGCCAGAGGATGCGGGAAAACGTCGTCGTCGGCTTGCGTCGAAGGACGATGGAGGCACTTGTAGTCTTTCTCCACAATGATGCGGATCATGCCCCCACCGTCGAGGGGCTGAACGCCTTCGAAGCCCTCCCGGTCGGAGTCCACCCACGGCTCCACCCAGGACTCGGGGACGAAGATCCGGAGGCGATTCTCGGAGAAGGCCGTCTCGAGCACGTCCGTTTTCGAGGACGCTCTCAGGCCATAAGCGAGATAGATCCCCGCGCCAAACCACAGGGTATCCTCCACCTTACCGTCTTGCCGGAAGGCCTCCACCTCGGAGGGTTTCAGGCGTAGACGGATGCTGTTTTCATGGATGCGCAGTTTCATGACGCTGAATCACTTTATGAAGAAGATGCCGCCGCATGCGCGAGCACCCCGCCGTCACCGGAGAGGCATCCGCGAATGCGCCACGGCGCGCTGTAGACGTTGTACCGACCTTCGCGCACGAAGCCGAGGAGGGTCACGCCGAAGGCGCGGGCCAGCCGGATCGCCAGGCTCGACGGGGCTCCGACGGCCGCCATCACCGGCGCGCCGGCCATGATCGCCTTCTGCACGAGTTCGAAGCTCATCCGCCCGCTCACGAAGAGCACGCCGTCGTGGAACGGGAGCCGCCCTTCGCGCGCGGCGTGCCCGAACACCTTGTCCACGGCGTTGTGCCGCCCGACGTCCTCCCGTAAAACGAGGAGCCGACCTTCGGCATCGAACAGAGCCGCGGCGTGAAGCCCGCCGGTTTGCTCGAACACGCTCTGTTCGCGGCGGACCCGTTCGGGGAGACGGTGGATGAGCGCGGCGTCGAGACAGGGACGGTCTTTCGGCAAATCGGAGCACGCGGCCATGCGGAGCGCTTCGAGGGACGTTTTGCCGCATACGCCGCAACTCGACGTCGTGTAAAACTGTCGTTCGAGACGATCCGGAGGGAACGTGACGTGTTCGGCAAGTTCGACCGTGAGCACGTCCCCTCCCGAGGCGTCGCTGCGGCTCCGGAACACGCGGCAATCCCCGGCGACGTGGAGGAGGCCTTCGGCGAGGAGAAAGCCCGTCGCCAGATCTTCGTCGTGCCCGGGCGTCCGCATCGTCACGGAGAGGCGTCGGCGCGTGCGCGCATCGGCGGGGCCGTAGACGAGGCGAATCTCGAGCGGCTCTTCCACGGCGATCTCGTCCAAGGCAGGTGTGACCGTTTCCCCGGCGACCCGGTGCACGGGTGCGCTCACCACGCGCTGCTCAGCCTGCTCCGATGCCTTCATTTCCGATCCCCGATGATCCGTCTTCATGACAAGATAATAACGGCGGGCGACCACAAAAACCACGCGGCGCTAAGCGACGGCTTCCGCCGCGCGAGATTCGAGGGTCCGGTGCAGGGCAAGATTCTCCTCACGGTCGGTCCGCACCTCGATGAGCGTGCCGGCGCGCCGGGCATGGGCCTCGCGGAAAGCCTCGACGAAGGCGGCTTTCGTGGTGGGATGCGCATACGCGAGGTCGAACATACGGGCGGCGGGCTCGAAGGAGCGGCCGTGCGGCGTGCCGAAATACGGCTCGAAGATTTCCGGATGCCGGGCGATGGGGAGAAAATGGAAGATGCCGCCGCCGTCGTTGTTGACCGCGACGATCACGAACGGATGGCGCACGGTGCGGACGAGCGCGAGCGCGTTGAGGTCGTGCAGGAGGGCGAGGTCGCCGATGAGGAGGGTGACGGGAGCCGCCCGTCCGTGCGCGAAGCCCGTCGCCGTCGCCACGGTCCCGTCGATGCCGCTCGCGCCCCGGTTGAGGGCCACGTGCGCGGCCTCCCCGTCCGGCGTGGCGAAGACGTCCGCGTCCCGCACCGGCATGCTCGAAGCGAGCACGAGCCCGCTGCCGGCGGGAACGAGCCTCGAGACGAGGTGCGCCACGGCGGGTTCGGAGAGCGTTTCGTCCTCGGAAAAGAACGCCGTCAGGCGCGCCCGCACCCGGTCCGAAGCCGCGCGCCACGCCGTCGACCACGGACGCGCCGTCCGCGGCGCGATCCTCGCGCCGAGCGCTTCACAGAATGCGCCGATGTCGCTCTCGAAACGATGCGACGCCTGATGCGCCGGGTCGAAGCGGAACGGATCGTTTCGGACGACGACGAACGGGGCGGGCCGGGATGCTTCGAGGAACCGGGAAAGCCGTTTCGAAGTGGCGCGCCCGCCGAGATGAAGGACCGCGTCGGGCCGGTGCGCATGCGCGAAAGCCTCATTCGTGAGCACCTGATCGAAGAACGCGACGCGGGCGGGCGCTTCACAGTCGCGACCGAGCCGCACCTGTGAGCCGACATCGGGGAAGAGCGGCCACCCCAGACGTTCGGCCAGACGGATGGCGGCGCATCCCTCCGCCCGTGTGCGCATCCTGCCCGCCACCACGATCCCTCGCTCGATGCCCCGGAGCGACGCCGCGAGGTCGTCCATCGCCTCCGACGCCGGCAGGGAAAGCGGCGGGGCATAGGTCGTGTACGGCTCCCCCGCCTCCAACCAGGCATGGAGCCGTTTGCGCTCGGCCCGTGTGGCGCGGCGGCCTTCGTCCGGGGCCAGTGGTTCGCGAAACATACAGTTGAGGTGCACCGGTCCTCCGGGCGTCCTCCCTGCGCGGTATACCGCCTGATCGATGGTGGTGAGCGCAACAGCCGGATCGATAGAGACGTCGGGCGCGGGGAGGTCGAAACGCCAGCGCACGTACGCTCCGAAGAGACCGGGCTGGTCGATGGTCTGATTGGCTCCGGTCTCGCGGAGTTCGGGCGGCCGGTCGGCCGTGAGCAGCACCATCGGCACGGCGTCCGTGGCGGCCTCCACCACGGCGGGCATCCCGTTGGCGACGGCGGTTCCGGAGGTGGTGACCCACGCCGCCGGACGCCCCGTGGCGCGGGCGTACCCGAGCGCCGCGAAAGCCGTTCCCCGCTCGTCGAAGTGCATCACCCGCCGTGCCTTCGGATGTCGGGCCACGGCGGCCGTCAGTGGAGACGAGCGGGAGCCGGGAGCGAGGAAGAAATGATCGACGCCGTTCCGAACGAGCTCTTCGATGAGCAGTCCGGCCCACAGGAGGTTTCTATTTGGCGCGTCGAAGATCAAGCCCGAACACCTTGATGAAGTCCACGATCTTGTGTTCGATCTCCTCCCATTCGGCGTCCGGGGTCGAGCCGAGCACGATGCCTGCGCCGGAGAAGAGCGAGAGGCGCCGTTCCCGCACGAGGCCGCAGCGGAGCGCCACCGCAAACTCGGCGGCCTCGCGTCCGATCCAGCCTACGGGTCCGGCGTACCAGCCCCGGTCGAACGGTTCGAGCTGCCGGATCGCCGCCTGCGCCGCGTCCTTCGGATAGCCGCCTACGGCCGGCGTCGGATGCAACCCTTCGAGGAGGTCGAGCGTGGTCACGCCGTCGCGGAGCGTCCCATGGATGCCGGAGACGAGGTGCCGCCCGCGCGCCAGCGCCATCTCCGACGCCGCCGCATCCACGTCGAGCCGAAGGCACAGGGGCCGCAGCGTCTCGCCGATGCTCCGGCGCACATACGCATGCTCGCGCTGATCCTTCTCGCTGTGCATCAGTTCTTCGCGCAGACGCGCGTCGGCGACGGTTGTCTCGCCGCGGGGACGGGTGCCGGCCACCGCCTCGCTCCACATCGACCGCCCTTCCCGCCGGAAGAGCCGCTCGGGCGTCGCCCCCACGAACGCATCGCCCCCGGGAAGCTGGAACAGGAAGTGGAAACAGTTCGGCGTCACGCGTTCGAGATGGCGCAGAAGCCGCTCGGGCAAGATGGCATCGGCGAACGTATACGTCGCCTTTCGCGCGAGCACCACCTTGTCGAGTCCGGTGTTCGTGAAGGCATCGAGCGCCCACGCGACATTGCGCCGCCAGCCCTCCGCGTCGGGGGCGTCGTGGCGGGTCGAAGGCAGAGGCAGCGGTCCGTCGACGGTCTCGGACGGCATCGTCAGAAGCGCGATCTCGGCCGAGATCTCCGGAAGGCGCTCCCGGTCGCGTGGGAGCACTAGGTTGCACGCGAGGCGATACTCCCCCTCGCGTCTCACGAGCTCGAAGCGCGGGAGCACGAAACGGTACGCCCCGAACGCGCGCCAGTCCTCCGCCACGGGGCGCTCCGTATCGAAGCGGATGCCGCCAAAATACCGCGCCCCGCTCGGCGCCGTCCGGAGGAGGGGCGCCAGGTGTTCGGTGAGGGGCGCATAGATCGGACCGGACGCCCCCGCGCACACGTCGGCGACGCCGGCGGCAGCCACCGCCATCCCATCCCGGCGACCGGACCAGTACGCCTTTTCCGTCTCCTTTCGGGCGTGGAGCCAGTCAAACAGGTTCACCGACGCCATCGGAACGGACACCCGCACGATCTGCTCGCGTCCGGCCCGCGATCCGTTGCCCCCGTGCAAAACCCGGCGCACCTTTTCGACGAGCCGCTCGCGCGCGTCTGCCGCGTCCGGCCCGAGTTCCGTCGATATGGCGCTCCTGTGATCGTGCATACAAACTCACTTCATCTATCGAAAAGCGCGGCGCTTCGTCGCTACCCTATGGGCGCCGCCTCGGCGGCTTCGAGGTGGGCGGTGCAATTGAGCAAGTCGGCCGTCGGCGCGCCGGCGCCGAAGCGCACCCGGTTGACGCCTGTGTTCGCGTGTTTGATCTCGCGCATCCGTTCGAGGCCATAGCCCGGCAGGATAGAGGCCAGCAGGACGCGTATGAAACGTCCGTGCGCGACCACGAGCACCGTCTCCCCGGGATGCCGCGCGAGGATGTGATCGAGCGCTTTCAGGCCGCGCGCCTGCACCTCCGCAATGGACTCGCCGCCCGTCACGGGCCGGGAAAAATCACCGGCCTGCCAGAGCGCTTCCATCCGTTCGTACATCGCGCGGACGTGCTCGTCGAAAGGCCGCCCTTCATAGTCGCCCCAGCTCATCTCTTCGAGGTCGTGGAGATGCCTCACCGGGACGCCGGGGTGTTTCGCCGCGACGGCCGACGCCGTCTCCCGCGCCCGGCGCAACGTGCTTGCATAGACGGCGTCGAGCCGCTCGTCTGCGAAGCGACGCGCGAGCGCATCCGCCTGCCGGCGTCCGGCTTCGTTGAGCGAGGCATCGACCTTCCGCCCCTGCACGATGCGACGGCGGTTAAACTCCGTCTCCCCGTGCCGCACCACGTACAGCACCGTCTCCGAATCCTTACGCTTCGAACGCATGTTCACCTTGCTTTATGTCCTTTCGGGAGGCGGGAGAATACGCAAAAAACGACACGATTGCCTCCACGAAGCTTTTCCCTGATCATCCCCCATCGCCTTTTTTCCGGGTCCACGTTTGAAGGATGCGCTGCTCCATACGCTCCAGTTCGGGCAACGATACGCGGTGTTTCAGTGCGGCCCGGTGGATGAAGGCGCGAAGCACCTGATCGGGCACGGGCAGCGCAAATAATGCCCGGTGCAACCGCTCGGTCACCGGCGCGACGAGGCGTTCGAGCAACCCCCACCGCAAAACGATGAAGGCGGCCAGTCCCGTCCACATCGCCGTCATCTGCCCGGTGGCGGCGAGCACGCTCATCATGAACACGTAGTAGATCCCCTGAAGGTACACCTGCCCGAAGAGCCGAAAGACCTTCGCCAGAGCCAGACTGACCATCGCCGGCGAAAGACTTTTCCACACGAGATAGAGCCCCAATCCGACCAGCGCCGCCTGAATCGGCGACAGGGTCATCAGCAGGACCGGCATCGCCCATATCGTGAGGGTCCTCGGGGATTCGAGCCAGCGGTCCGCATAGTCGACGAGCCTGGCCATCGGGACGTAATCGAAGACCTTCTCGGCATATTCGAGCAAGTCTTCGATCGTCGCCTGGTACCGATATCCGGCGGACGACAACGTCCCGGCAGGAATGCCGAAGTCTCCCCTTTCGCGCGCGCGATCGCGTTTCCTTTTCATCCTGCCTTCTCCGCAGATGTTGGCTCATGAACGCGAGCCCCAACCGCTGGTTTCAAAAATTTTTGAAAGTTCCGGCAATCCGGATCGAAGTATTCCGGAAGCCTGCGGAACCCCTTGTTTCCCCATGTCTTTAAAATGTGTGATGATTTTGTGAAGACCCGATTTCCCACCCTCATCCACCCAAAGGATTTCCCATGCATCGCCCCATCTCCGAAGTACTTCGAACCGGCGGAGTCGTGATCTACACCTCGCCGGAAGCCACGGTCCACGAAGCCGTCCGGAGGATGGCTTTTCACAATGTGGGCGCGATCCTCGTCATGGCGAACAACCGCGAGCTGGTCGGTATTTTCACCGAGCGGGACGCCATGCGGCGCGTCATGCTCGAAGGCCTCGACCCGAAAAGCACGCCGATTCGGGACGTGATGACCCCCGACGTCATCGTCGTTCCTTCGGACACGCCGCGCATGGAGGTGCATCGCATCATGCGTCAGAAGCACATTCGCCACATTCCCGTAGCCGATAAGGATCGGCTGCTCGGGGTCGTCTCCCTCCGGGACGTGCTCTGGGTGGAGAATCTGGAGAAGGATTTTGAGATCGACACCTTGCGCTCGTACATCATGGAGCGTCCTTATCCGACGTATCCGGCCTGAGAAGTGATCAGACGCTGAGCAAGACGAGCGCCGCCGCCGCAAGCGCGAGCCCGATCACGTTTACGCGTGAGAGCCGCTCACCCCACACGAGCACGCCGAGAACCGCCCCTCCAATCACCAGGGAGATGTGGTTTACGGGGAAGACGAACGGCCCCGAGAGTTCACGGATGGCCCGGAGGAAGAAGGCGGCGGAACCGTAGTTCGCGAGGCCCAGGAGCGCTCCCCACCTCAGCGTGCGAGGGGAAGGCCAGCGGCCGGTCCGAAGGCGTGCCCGCACCACAAAGCCGGCGCCGATGATCAGGGCCACGCCGAAGAGCATGAGCAGGAAAAGGGGACGGCTGTTCTCCGCTGCATACACCTCGTCGAACGTTTTCAGACTCACGTCCACGAGCCCACTTCCAAAAAACAGGAGCAGGAGCACGCCGAAGATCCGCGCCCGGTGTCTGCCCTTCTCCCGGCTCTCCGGATGCGCTCCGTCCGCCTCCTGGCCGGGTCGCGCAATGAGGAAGAAGGCGATGGTCGCGAGCAGGAGGCCGGCTCCCTGCGTCGGCGTCGGGGTCTCGCCCCAGATCCACCACGACGCCATGAAGGGGATGACGACCGCCACCCGCATCACGGCGATGGCCAACGACATCCCCGCCACGTGCGTGGCATAGGCATAGATGAAAAAGTTCTCGATGAAGAGCGTGCCCGCAAAGACACCCAGCGCGACGAGTCCGGGATCGAGGTGAAGCGTACGGCCGGCCGGGGCTCCGCCGACGGTGAGGAAGATGAGCGCGAGCACGACGGCGATGGCGTAGTTCGCCGCGAGCATCGCCACGCGATCCATGCCCTGCCGACCGGCATACTTCAGGATCATTGCGATGGCCAGGTTGCAGGCAATCGCCAGCGTCAGATAGAGCATCGCCCCTCCTTCCCCTCTTCCATGAGCGCCCCGGTCAGTCCTATCGGTCGTCCGTCAGGACGTTGAAATAGTGGAGCGTGAGCGGCGTGAAGGTGACCTCTCGCAGATCCAGCCCTTCGGGGAGATGCAGGCGCGGGCGCACCCGGCCGGTGGTGTCGGACCGGATCTCGTCATAGGGAACCGTGGCAAAGAAATCTTCGGCTTCCCGGGCGGCGTCGTACTGGCTCAGGGGCACGAGGTATCGCACCCGTATCGAGGGCGGTGAGAGCTGAACGAATTCTTCGCCGAGCGGCGCGCCGGGCACCAGCACTTTGATCACCCGCTCCCCTTCGGTGAACTCTTCGACGATGGCCTCGACGGTGACCTCGTTGAACTCCCGGAGCACCAGTCCGGTGAGCGTGTCGGCCAGGGCCACGACGGCGCGGAGCGTATCCCGCACGTTCTCGAAGACGCGGTGCTCCGTCGGCCAGGCGCGCAGCTCCTCGATGATCGAGGCCGCGCCGGAGACGGCGACCGAGTCCGGACGGAGACGGACGGGACCGAGCAGGTCGTACGCGGGCGGCGTCCGGATCTCGATGCGCGGCTCGATGGGGACGGTCCGGGAAACACGGGGCTCTTTCCGCACCACGAAGGTGCGCGGGATGACGCTCTCGATCTGCACGTTGCTCATGAGTTCAGCCACCACGTCCTCGAAGCTGATCTCTTCCGAGCCGGCATCGACGGGAATGACGGGGCGGTTGTAATAGATGCGAAGCAGCTGGATCCCTTCTCCCTGCACCTGCACGCGGACGGTGCGCGGCGGCAACGCCCTCAGGGCCTCATCCGGGGGAAGGTTGCGGATCTCGGTCGGCAGTTCGAGCAGGATGGTATGCGTCTCCTGCATTGAAAAGATGAACCAGAGCAGAACCGAGATCAGGATGCAGACGGTGATGACGAGCCCGCGATGCCGGGGCTCATACGAATGGGAGGCGTCGCGCCTTTTCTTGCGGGGAAAAGCGTTGCGGATGCGCCGAAGGACGTTGCCGCGGGAGGAGGATGTGGAGGGTGACGCCACAATAGGCGAGCCGGCTTCATTTCGACACAGACGGGCTCAGGAACCGCGCTCGAACAACCGGAGAAGTTCCGTCTTGTTGGCTCGTGCGATGGCGCGGCCCCGGATCGGGAAGTCCGGGAGGGTGCGGGCCAGTGACCGGAGCTCGCGCACGGTCATGGCTTCGAGTTCCGCGCGGGGAGGCATGACGGCAGGGGCCGAAGGCGCCTCCGGAGCGGGTGCTTCGGCGTCGGCTGCTCCCGCCGGAATATCGGACTGCATCGCGCGCACGGCGGGATCGGGGCGCGGGATCACGTGCACCGAGACAACCTCCCCGACCCGCTCGGCGGCCATGCGCCCGGCTTCGACGGCGGCCTGCACCGCCGCCACCTCCCCGACCACGTGCGCCGTCATCAGCGCCGCCACGGTCTGTTCGATGGTGATCAGCCGTACGTCCGCCGCCTTGACCATGGCGTCGGCGGCTTCGATGGCGGCCACGAGCCCCTTGGTCTCCACCATCCCCAGAGCGGTTTCCTGTCGGTCCCCCATGATCAATCCGTCTGATGAATCTCGATGGCGCGCCGAGCGATCGCCGCTTGAAACGGCGTCGGCCGCGGTGCAATCGCGCAAGGCGGCCAAACGCCTCCCCACGGCCCCTTGCGAACGGCGGCTCCGCTGTGGCGCTTTCCGGCCGTCTAGTCGGTGGAGGGAAGGATGTGCTCGACGTCGCTGTGCGGGCGCGGGATCACATGCACGGACACCAGTTCGCCCACGCGTTCGGCGGCATGCGCCCCCGCGTCGGTGGCGGCCTTGACCGCGCCCACGTCGCCGCGAACCATCACCGTGACGTACCCGCCGCCGATCTTTTCCTTGCCGATCAGCCGGACGCGCGCGGCCTTGACCATCGCGTCCGCCGCTTCGATGGCTCCGACGAGCCCCCGCGTTTCGACCATACCCAGCGCAATTCCGTAATCTTCCGCCATAAGAGGATGTAATTATGGGTTTCGAAGGACCTTCTTCTCGAGCGTGAGGTGCGCGGCGTGTGCCGGAGCCGGGTGCGGCCTCGCGAACGACGGCGCCGCGCAATCGGGAGCACGCCCCCCTCGACGGGAGCACGACGCCCGGATTGATCGAATATAGAAGCGCCCTCCCCCTTTGTCAACTTCTCACCACATGTTCACGCATTTCGCGAAGTCGCCTTCACGCCCCGCCTATCCGACCTTTTCGGAGCCGCTCCCATACCGCCCGCACCTCCGAAGTCGTATACAGGCGAAGCGCGAGAAGGAGCGGCACGTACGCGACCGCCAGACCGATGCGCGCCGCCATTCGCCACCCTTTCGGCCACGCGTCGATCATGAGGCCGGGCACGTACAATCCTATGATGAGGACCACTACGAGAACGAAGACGCGCCAGGGATATCCCACTCGGCGACGGCGCTCGGCCCCGCGAGCCGTAACGACGGCCAGAAGGGTGTAGGAGACGAACGTGGCGGCGGCCGCCCCGAAGGCGCCCCAGAGCGGGATGAGCGCCACGTTCATCAGCGCGTTGAAAAGCGCCGCCGCCACTACGTTCGCCCCGACGAGCGCCGAGCTTCCCGTGGCGTACAGCACGTTGTTCGCGATCATGAAGACCCCGTACGAGAGAAAACCAAGGGCGAGTGGGAGCACGAGGGTCTCCGCCCCTCGATAGAAGGCCGACACGTCCAGCCGGGCAACGAGGAACGACATGAGGTCGGGCGTGAGGAGCGAGAGCCCGAGCACGGCCCATCCGGTCCAGACGACGTAGTGCCGGAACGTGCGGCGGTGCACCGAGCGGTCGCCCGCGCCGAGCGCCTTGAGCCCGATGACGTTGAACGCGAGCTGAAAACTTTGCACGAAGACCATGTTGATGACGCCGGCCAGCCGAGCGCTCCAGTCGTAGAGCCCCACCGTCTCCGGCTCGGCCAACCATTTGAGCAGATACCGGTCCCCGGCGTTGAGGAACCACCCGGCGAGCCCCGCCAGCACGAGCGGCGCGCCGAACCGCACGAGCGCCCCGACGAGGCGCGCCCGGAAGCGCCGCGCCACGTGCCCGAGCATCCCCACCGTGAGCACGAGCATGTTCCCGCCCGCGGCGCACGTATAGGCCAACATCACCCCCTCCAGCCCTCGCCCTTCATAGGCGAGGAACCAGAGCACACCGGCGATGAGCAGTCCCATCTCCACCGCGACGGCGCCCGCATACCACCCCGCACGCTCCCGGATCCGCATCATCATCATCGGAATCCCCCCGACGACCTTGAAGGCCACGTAGAGCGCCACCAGATGAATCAACCCGGTCCGTTCAGGGGCATCGAGGAGAAGCCCGGCGAGCGGCCTGTCGAGCAGCCACAGCACGATCACCGCCACGGCTGCCGCGCCGAACGCCGTCATGAGCGCGGTGAAGGGTAACGCATCCCGCTCGTCCCGATGCGCCTCGCTCGTCATGAAACGCATCAACCCCGTGCCGAGCCCGAGCCCGACGACGAAAATGCCGAGCTGAGCCGTGACGTTGAGCAGCGCGAAATAGCCGTAGGCTTCGAGGCTCAGATACACCGGATTGAGGAAGAAGGGCGCGAGGATGAGCCCCGCCGCTTTCACCGAGACGTTGCCGAGCGCATAGAGCCCGCTCTGCCGGATCAATCTCGAAAAAATCCCCGGCGTGGCCTTCATCGCGCATGTCCGGTCGGAAGCGTTCGATACAGTTCGATCAGCCCGCGCACGGTGGCGTCCCAGTGATACCGGTCGAGGACGGCTTCCCGCCCCCGTGCGCCCATCGCGGCGGCCCGCTCCCGGCCCGTGGCGAGGGTGACGAGCGATTCGGCGAGTGCGCCCGCGTCTCCGGCGGGATAGACCAGACCCGCCCCCGTCTCCCCCACGATGCGGGCGAGCGGACGACAATCCGAGACGACGACGGGCCTCCCGAAATACATATAATGGAAAAGTTTATGTGGAATGGTGGCGTCGGTATGGGGCGTCCGGAGATGTGGGACGAGACACACCGCGCTGCCGAGGATATAGCTCTTCAGTCGGGGCTGCGGCTGCCATCCTTCGAACCGGACCCGCTCGGCGACGCCAAGGCGTTCGGCGAGCGCTTCGAGCTCCCCACGGATGCGCCCCTCCCCCACGAGCACGAGCCGCGCTTCCGGCACGGCGGCGAACACCTCCGGCATCGCCTCGAGGACCGACGCCAGTCCCCGGTGCACATCGAAGCCTCCCGTGTACGTGATCGTCCACGCCGACCGGAGTTCCTCGACGAGCGCTTCATCCGTCTCGAACGCCTCGAACACGTCGGTCTTGATCGTGTTCGGCACGACGGTGATGCGCTCGGGCGGCACGCCCAGCGCCACGTTCCGTTCGGCGGCCTCCTCGATGACCACCACGAGCCGGTCTACGGCGTTCACCCATTTCTTTTCAAGCCGCTCCCACCGGGGGATGCGCACCACCCACTTGCCCGGCGCGCGTGAACTCCAGGCATAATGCCGGAGCGCTTCGACCCAGTTTTCATGGAGATCCCCGACCACGGGCACGCCGAGCGTTCGCCCGGCCCGGAGCCCGCCCCCGAAAAGGTAGAGGTCATGCACGTGGATCGCGTCGAACGGGCGCCTTCGATGGAGGCGGCGAATCCGGTGCGAGAGATAAAAGGTGAGCGCGGGGATCGTGCCGGCGAGGCCGCGCATCTTGTTCCGGATCTGTTCGGGCACGCGGTCCCGGACGATGCGGAAGCCCCGGTGCATCTCCTCGCGAGGGCGGTCATCCGGCGCGAGCGCAAGCACGGTCACCTCGAAGCCCGCCTCGACGAGCGAGGCGGCTTCGTTCTCCACCCGGACGTCGGGCGGGAAGGGATGATCGAGCACCATGAGGATGTGCATGTCGGCGCGTTTACCGGAAGCTTTGTGCGATGAGGTCGGAGGCGCGGCCTTCCGGCGCAGCGCCGAACGAAGGCGCTTCCCCCTCCGGCGTCGCCTCCCCGGCGGCGACGATGGCCTCGGGGTCCGCGCCCGCGAGACGGTTCCACCCGCCTGCGAGCGTCTCCACCCATTCGGTTTCGTCCCGGAGCGTGACGCACGGAACGCCGAGCCATACGGCTTCTTTCTGAAGTCCCCCGGAGTCGGTGAACACCCGCCGCGCACCGCCCAGGAGCGAGAGCATGGCGAGGTAACTCACCGGCTCCATCACCTCGACGTTTTCCGGCACGTCGATCCCGGCGAGGCGGGCGCGGGTGCGCGGGTGAAGCGGCAGAAGCACCGGCCCATCGAGACGGCGAAAGGCTTCAAAGATGCCTCGGAGCCGCACCGGGTCGTCGGTGTTCTCGGCGCGATGGACGGTGGCGAGGAAGTACGCGCCGGGCGGGTGCGTGGTGAGCGACGCGAGCGGGGCGCGTTCGGAGGCACGGACGGCGAAGAAGCGGGTGGCGTCGAGCATCACGTCGCCGGTGAGACGCACGCCGCGTGTGACCCCTTCGTCGGCGAGATGCCGGACGGCCGTCGGGGTCGGGCAAAAGAGGAGGTCCGAGATCCGGTCCGTGACGATGCGGTTGATCTCTTCGGGCATGCGGCGATTGAACGAGCGCAAGCCGGCCTCCACGTGCGCCACCGGCAGGTGGAGCTTCGCCGCGACGAGGGCCCCCGCCACCGTGCTGTTCGTGTCGCCGTAGACCATCAGCCAGTCCGGCTTCGGCCCTTCGAGGAGGCGCCTTTCGAGACGCACCATCATCGCCCCCGTCTGCGCCCCGTGCGCTCCGGACCCGACCTCGAGGTTGACCGCCGGCTCGGGAATGCCGAGTTCGTCGAAGAAGACGCGGCTCATGCCGGGATCGTAATGCTGCCCCGTATGGATCAGCCGCTCCTCTATACCCGCGGCTTCGAGCGCGTGACTCACCACGGCCGCCTTGATGAACTGCGGGCGCGCGCCCACGATGGAATATACGAGCATGACTTTCGTTCGGATGGAGATTCCTTGATGGATCGTCCCGCACTTCGCAACGGCAATCCGTACGGCAATCCGTACCGCCCCCCAACGCCGCTCACCCCGTCCCGCGTTCCCGGTCCGCCTCATCGGCGAGCGCATCGAGGAGTTTGGCGAGCTTTTCGGTGAGGGCGGCGCGGCCATACGGCGCGGCGGCCCGGGACGCGGCTCCTTCGAGCGGGCGTCCCGAAGCCCACGCCGCATAGTGTTCGCGCACGAAGGCGGTCATGCCCGCAGCGTCGTCATAGGCGAAGAGTCGCCCCGCGCCGGTCTCTTCGAGGAGCGCGGCCGCATCCCCGGGGAGGGGACCGACGCCGAGCACGGGCCGACCCGAGGCTGCATATTCAAAGATTTTCCCGGTGACGATCCCCTCGGCCTCCGGGACGCGGGGGATGCTCAGAAGGAGCAAGGCGGCGCGGCGCATATGGCGCACCGCCTCGTCGTGCGGGACGTACGGGATCGTCTCCGTGCGTGCCGCGAGCCCGTGCGCTTCGAGGCTCCGCATCACCACCGGATCGACGTTGCCGACGAGGCGGAGCCGGAGCGCCGGAAGCTCGCCCGCGTCGAGGAGCGAACGGAGCGCGCGCCACAACGCCCCGGGGTTTTGGGAAGCCGAGAGCGTGCCGATATGCGCGAGCACGAAGGCGCCGGTCTCCACCGGGACCTCCCCCCGGAAATCATCCGGATCGAACCCGTTCGGAATGACCGTCACCGGCGTTTCCGTCTTTCTCGCCAGCAGCCTTTTCAGCGAAGGACTCACCGTGACGATGTGATCGGCTTCCTCGAGCACCGACCGTTCGAGGCGGGCGTCGAGGCGGCGGGCCCATGCGGTGAAGGGCAGTTCGCCGTAATAGCTAATGTCCGTCCACGGGTCGCGGAAGTCGGCCACCCACGGCATCCCCGCGCGTCGTTTGAGCGCCCGCCCTACGAGATGCGTCGAGTGCGGCGGTCCGGTGGTCATCACCACGTCGATCGGCGTCTCGCGAAGGAGCTTCCGCGCCGCCCGCCATGCGAACGGCGTCCATCCGACGCGCGCATCGGGGAGGAAGATGTTTGCCCGCACCCATCGCGCCAGTCGATGCCGCGCGCCCGCCTCGCCCTCGCCCGTGAAGGCCACCCCCACCGCGGCGTCTTTCTCCTTCCCGAGCAGGCGCGCATACAGCGCGTACGGGTCCCACGCGCGCGTGCGGATGACGGGGGCCTCGGGCGGGATCTCGGCTTCGAGCGCCGGGTCGCGGTCGGGGTAGCTCGCATCTTCCGGCCGGACCGTGAGCGCCACCGGACGCCATCCGAAGCCCGGGAGATACTTGACGAATTTGAGCGGACGCTGCACCCCCGGCCCGCCCGACGGCGGGAAGTAGTACGTCGCCATGAGCACGCGCCTTGCCTCGGCGCCGGGCTTGCTGGCCGCCATCGCTCAGCCCTCCACGAAGGCCCGGACCTCCGCCATGCGCTCCGACGGAACCATGACGTGGTCGTTCTCGGCGGAGGTTGCGTGACCGAGCCCTCCGACGGGCACAAGCCGCCCCCCTTTCGCGCGCATCATCCGATAATCGTTCGAGGTAAAGAGCGCCTCCAACCCGCGCCCGGATTCGCCCGGAAGCACTTCGCACAATATGATCGGCCGATGCTCCCGGAGCACGGTCGCGCCCCCGGCGAGGATGCGTCCCTCACTCCCCTCCGCGTCGAGCTTGATAAGATCCACCCTTTCACGAAAGCGTGACGCCACGTAATGATCGAGCGTCTCCGTCCGCACCGGAACCTCCTCCACGAACGCTGTCCGCGCCGCGAGTTCTCGGTCGAGCGCTCCCGTGCTCGCGAGGTTATGCTCGACTTCGATGAACTTCGGGTTGCGCGAGACGAAAAAGGTTGTCTCTCCCTCGGCGTCCGAGAGTGCGAGCAGCTCCGTCGTGACGTTCGCGAACCCGTTGATCTCGACGTTCCTCCGGAGATAACGGAAGGCTGAGGGCAGCGGCTCGAAGCTCGCCACCCGCGCGTCGGGATTGAGCGTCGCCGCCGCGAGGGTATAGTACCCGATGTTTGCCCCGACGTCGAGAAAGGTTTGCGAAGAGCGGATGAGCGTGCGGAAGATGCGGAAGAGATCATACTCGAATCCCCGCACCCCTTCCCAGAAGAGCACCTTCGCCACATAGCTCGTGGGGTTGCACGCCATGGAGAATGCCCCCTCACCTTCGAGCTTCACGCGAACCGTGCCCGTCACGGGAAAATGGAGCCGTCGCGGGAGCAAACGGGCCGCGGGCCGGAGCGCCGTCCGGACGGCGCGGTTGATCGCCGGGTGATAGATGGGGTGCATGGCGGCTCACTCCTCCCGCCGGCGGAACCACGAGAGACCGAGGATGAGCAGCACCCCCCCGTAGACGAGCGCCGTAGCGATCCCGGAGATCCAGACCCCGAGGGTATGGCTCTTCGGGTCGAAGCGCATCCGCACCGTGTGCTTCCCGGCGGGCACGGGCACGGCCCGAAGGAGATAGTCCGCACGGTAAATCGGGACCTCTTCATCGTCAACGTACGCTTTCCACCCGGCCGGATAATACACCTCGCTCACCACGAGCAGCCTCGGCGCATCCGTCTCCACGTCGAACACGAGCTCCCTGGGCGTAAACTTCTCCAGCGTGACGCTCACCGTGCTCGAGGAGTCGATGGGCGTCGTCTCGAAGTCGATGGAGTCGGGGAGGATGGCCGTCTCACCGGGATCGAAGTCGGGACTCTTCAACCGGGCGAAGGTCTCCTCTCGGGAAGGGATCACCTCGGTCCGACCCACGAAGAACGCCCGGGGCAACACGTCCGGATTCTCGAGCACGGCGAAACGATCGTCGCGGTAGACGACCTTGTAGCCTTCGAGCGGTCCGAGCCCGATGACATACTTCGTGTTCATCATCGAGAGGGCGTTCTTGTTCAGCGAGCCGTCGTCCAGGAAGAGGATGTGATCCAGGAACTCCTGATAGAGGCGGAGTTTCGCTCCGTGATAGCCGCCCAGCGATTCATAATAGTACGAGGGGCGGGCGTTCGTGGTGGGGTTGCTCATGAGCGAAAGCACGCGGAAGTGCCCCGCCCCGCCCTCTTCGGCCAGTTTCAGACGAATGAACTGATCGAAGGGAAGCTCCGGGATCTGTGAGGCGATCTCCGGCTCCGGCCGAAGCACGTCTTCGTTGAGATACCGCCGTCCCACCCCGCCGAGGTCCACCACGACGAGGATGACGAGCCCCATCTGCATGGCCCATCCGGGCAGTTTCTTTGCGCCGAAAGCGACGACCAGACCGCCGCCGAGCACGAGAAAGAGGAGGGTGCGAAGGGCATCTCCGGCGAAGGTGTCCTCGCGCTGCGCCTTCGTCTCCCGGAGGTAGTTCGTCACCGCCTCGGCAACCCTGGGATCGTCTGGCGAGACGTTGTTCTGAGAAGCCACCTGACGGGCCAGCTGTTCAAACTCACCGGGCCGCTCGAAGCTGAAAAAAACGTCTTTCCCGAGATACAGAAGCAGCACGAGGCCGACCGCAGCGCCGAAGACGGCATAGGCCGTCCGGATGTTCTCGCGTCCGGCCTCCGGGTTCGGCTCGCGGCGGACGAGGGCAAAGAGGCCCATCCCGGCAAGGACGGCCAGCGCGAGGGCCACGATGGCCAGCCACGTCTCCGGCACACGGAAAGCGTTGAAGAGCGGGAAGTGCTCGAACATGAGACGGTTGAGCGCGGAGAAATGCTCGCCGAGGGAGAAAAGGATCATGAAGAAAGCGCCCAGAGCGAGTCCCCACACCGGTCGCTCGCGCAGGCGGATGAGCGCGAAGGCCGAGAGCGCCAGAACGATGCCGCCCACGTAGTGCGGCCCGGCAGTGAACGGCTTGGGCCCCCAGTAAGCGCCGCCGCCGCCGCCGAAAGCGCCCGCGATGAGGAGCGTGACCAACTCGCTGAGACCCTCACTCCACTGCATCGCATACGACCAGTCGAGCGCCCCCCCCGAGGCCCCGTCGGCGGCGCCCCGGATCGTATACGACTTATATTCAAAGACGGCGAGATAGGGCTGCGCGACCATCAGGAGCGCCAATGCCGAGCCGAGCGCCATCCATCCGGTCGAAGCGAGGAAGCGTTTCGTCTGGCCCTCACGCACCGCTCCGATGCCTTCGACGACCCACCATACGCCGAGGAGGAAGGCGACGTAGTACGTGATTTGCACGTGCCCCGCCCGCAGGTTGGCCGCCAGCGCGACGGCAAAGAGCAGCCCCGAAAGCAATTTCGGCTTGCGGAGCGCATAGGCGAAGGCCAGTACGAGCCAGGGCGCAAAGCACATCGCCACGAATTTCGTGTTGTGCCCTGCCACGAGGATGACCGGAAGGTACGTGGTCAACCCGTACGCGCAGGCCGCCAGCACCCCGCCGAGCTTGTCGCCCGTGAGCAGGATGACGAGGAGATAAGCGCCCACGAGCAAAAAAATGAAGTGCGACGTCGGCCAGGCGAACTTCCGGAGGAGCCTCGGGAGGTCGTCGATTTGCGGGATCACCTTGTCGTACTGAATCAGATAACCCGGCATCCCCGCAAAGCCGTTCGGCGACCAGAGCGCAGGCTCGCCGGTCGCTGCCTCATAGTCGAGCATCGCCTTGGCCATGGCCTGCCAGTGAAGGGTGTCGCCGCCCACCAGGGTTTTGTTCGAGAAGTGCACGGGCGCGAAAAACCCGACGGAGACCGCAAGCAAAAAGAGCAGGCAGACGAGGTGCTGCGTGCGATCCGAGAGCCGGTTCCACGCGTCGAACCAGGCGGGCAGCGCCGCGCGTCGAGCGGCGGCCCGGCCTTTCCGGGACTGCTTTTTCTTAGCCATGAATGTGGGTGGTGATAGATGCGCGGGACGCCCGGAAGCACCCGAAAGGGCTATTCGATCACTTTCGGCACGCGGAAATACGGGCCGGAGGCGTCAGGCGCGTTCCGAAGGGCTTCCTCCCGCGTGATGCGAAACACGGGGGCGTCGGGCCGGAAGACGTTGTGGAGATCGAGCACGTGCGTCATCGGTGGGACGCCCTCGGTGTCGAGTTCGTCGAGCTGCGCCATGTAGTCGAGGATGGCGCTCATCTGCGTGGCGAGGCGGCGCTCCTCCTCTTCGGAGAAACGCAGCCGCGCAAGCCTGGCGATGTATCGCACTTCATCGAGCGAGATGGACATGGTAAACTCCGGGCGGAATGTGGGTGCGGCGAAGATAGCGATTTTCACGTTTCGAGGAATGCGAAAACGGTGAAACCTTCGGAGACGACAGCGACGACGCGCTTCGGCGTCAAGAATAGAGACGGGGCCCATGTCCCCCGCGGTGTCGATGGGAGCGGCTAAACGCCCTCAGCCCGGCCCGTTCATCGCGCTTGGTTTTCTGAACCGCACCGGTTTTTTTTCGAAGCTTCAGATCGGACAGTAGTGCAACCTGCGCCCCATTCTTTCGAAGGGATCGGCGGGCCAGGCCCAACGCGGAGCCCGGCTCGGGAGCCCGGGCCTCAGCCCTGCCACCAACTCCGGTCGAGGGAGCGGTACTGAATGGCTTCAGAGAGGTGTTCGGGACGGATCTCCGGGACGCCGGCGAGGTCGGCAATGGTCCGGGCGACCTTCAGGATGCGGTCGTAGGCACGGGCGCTCAGGCCGAGACGCCGGATCGCCATTTTCATGAGATGACGGCCGGCATCGTCGAGCCCGCAATATTCCCGCACCTGGCGCGACTGCATCTGTGCATTGCAATAGACGCCCGGGATTCCTTCGAAGCGGTCACTCTGAAGGGCGCGGGCCGCCACCACGCGCGCGCGCACCTCCGCCGACGTTTCGCCCTCCCCGCGCCGGTTGAGTTCGTCGAAGGGTACGGGGGAGACTTCGATGTGGAGGTCGATGCGGTCCATGAGCGGGCCGCTGATCCTGGCGAGGTATCGCTGCACCTGCGGGGGGGCGCAGACGCACGCCCGATGCGGATCGTTGAGGTGACCGCACGGGCACGGGTTCATGCTCGCCACCAGCATGAAACGCGCCGGATATTCGACCGAGAGCCGCGCCCGACTGATGGTGATGCAGCCCGCTTCGAGGGGTTGGCGGAGCACTTCGAGCACCTGCCGTTTGAACTCCGGCAGTTCGTCGAGGAAAAGGACGCCGTTGTGCGCGAGGGAGATCTCGCCGGGGCGCGGGTCGATGCCGCCGCCGCAGAGTCCGGCGTCGGAGATGGTGTGGTGCGGCGCGCGGAACGGACGTGTGGCGATGAGGCCGAGCCGATTCCGGAGCTTGCCGACGACCGAGTGGATCTTCGTCGTCTCGAGCGCCTCGTCCGGCGTGAGGGGTGGGAGGATCGTCGGGAGACGTCGGGCGAGCATGGTCTTGCCCGACCCCGGCGGACCGATCATGATGACGTTGTGCCCGCCCGCCGCCGCCACTTCGAGGGCGCGTTTGACGTTTTCCTGCCCCCGCACGTCCGAGAAATCGACCGGCTCGTTCCGGGCTTCCTCGAAGAGCGCGTCGAGGTCGCGGCGAAAAGGGGCGGGTGCGGAAGCCTCGCCCCGGAGGAGCCGGAACGCATCCTTGATGGTCGTCACCGGAAAGACCTCCATGCCCTCGACCACGGCGGCCTCCGCGGCGTTCTCCTTCGGCACCACCACGCCCCGCTTGCCCTCGTCACGCGCCCGAAGCGTCATCGGAAGGACGCCTCGCACGGGTCGCACCTTTCCGTCAAGGGCCAGTTCACCGGTGATGAAAAAGCGGTCGAGGTGGCGGGGATCGAAATAGTCGCCGCCGGCGGCAATCAGGCCCATGGCAATGGGCAGGTCGAACGCCGCGCCTTCCTTCCGCACGTCCGCCGGGGCAAGGTTGATCGTGATGACGCCGCGCGGGACCGGCAACCCCGTGTTCTTGAGCGCCGCCCAGATCCGGTCCCGGCACTCCCGCACCGCCCCCACCGGCAGCCCCACGACGGTGTACGCGGGCATCCCGGCGTCGATGTTGGTCTCGATCTCGATCGGCAGAGCGTCGATGCCGATGGTGGCGCTGCTCCAGACGTGCGATAGCATGCGGGGGGAGGATTCGTGGAACGAAAAACCGGTTCTGTCCCCTAAAACACATTCGCCCTCGAAATATAACCTCCTCGTCCCGGCTATTTCGCACCTCGTGTGGGCCGCCCTGCACCCCGGACACAGGATCTCGGCGCATGAACCGGCCCATGACCGAACGCAAGGCAGCAGAGCAACGCCCCGAAGACCCGTCAGGTCGGCCGCGCTTCGACGTCCTCGTCGGTGAGGATCGTCAGGTCTTCCGTGATCAGCGCCGGGCCGTTGTATCGCCCTTCGCGCGGACCGTTCTCCAGGCTGAGCACCCCGCGCGGGCAGACCGCCGAACACACGCCGCACCCCACGCACGACGCGCGGATGATGTTCTGTCCCCGCTGAGCATACCAGCGCACGTCGATCCCCATCTCACAATACGTCGAACAGTTTCCGCAGGAGATGCATTGGCCGCCGTTGGTCGTGATGCGGAAGCGGGAGAAATATTTCTGTAAGATCCCGAGCGTCGCCGCCATCGGGCAACCGAACCGGCACCACATCCGCGAGCCCATCACCGGATAGAAGCCGACGCCGATCACGCCGGCGAACACCGAGCCGATGAGGAAGCCGTAGACCCGCGCATAGGCTCCGGAGAGGCCGCCGAGCACCGCGCCCTCCGTCGCCGAGTTGATCCACAGCACCGCCGTCGTCACCACGACGAAGACGAGCACCGCGTGGATCATCCAACGCTCGATCTGCCATGCCTTCACCGATTTGTCCGAGAGGTGCCGCCACGGATCGCCAAGCGTTTCCGCGAGCCCGCCGCACCCGCACACCCATGAGCAATACCACCGTTTCCCCCAAAAATACGTGAGGATCGGTGTGGCTATGAACGAAAGCACGGCGGCCCAGAAGACCATGAACACCCCGAGACCTCCCGGATGACTTATCAGCCACCGGACATCATCGGGCCACAGATAGTTGTATTTGAGCGGCCAGAAATAGCTGAAATAGAATTCCGGCTGGTTGAAGAGCACGAGGATGGACGGGATCAGATAGGCGAAGACGAGCTGGAAGAACATCACCGAGAAGGTGCGGATGCGCTGGTACCGGTTGTGCCGGTATTTATAGAGGGCGCGCACGCCCATCACGAGCACAGCGAGCGTGTAGAACGTGCCGTACATGAACCACTGATCGGCGGGTTTGCCGTGGAGCACCCAACTCAGCGGATCCATCGTCCGGATCAATCCCTCGAGCGAGGCGGGAAACCAGTACAGCAGCACGTAAAAGCCCGTAAAGACGATCCCGAGCAGCCAGCCGACGGCTCCGCGAGACATCGTGTTCGAGAACATCACGCCGTCGTTCCGGATGCCGCCGGGCCGCCCCGCGTATCGGTTTCGGATGAAGACGAGCCCGCCGATGCACACGAGTCCGGTCCCGAGCCAGAAGAAGAGCGCGGGCGCGAGACTGCCCAGCCCCGCCACCGCCGCAAGGACCATGAGCAGGCCGAAGCCGAAGACGCCGAGGCCCACGCGCTCGCCGGCGGTGAGCGCCGTCGTCGGCGCGGTGAGGTCGGGCACGTAATAGATCACGAGTCCGAAGGCGAGCGAAACGAGCCCGCTTGCGAAGAAGCGCAGGGGCGAGATCGCCTCGGAGCCGAAGGCCGCCACGAGCAGGAGCAGCAGCCCGAAGCCCACGAAGACCTGCCCTACTTTCTGCCCGCTGGTCAGAAACGTCCGGCCGGGCGTCAGTCCGATCGATTGATCGAAGTCCGTGTTCGTCGATGGCATAGCGCCTTCCCGTTATTTAGTGAGGATGCCTCGGAGCCCGCGTTTCCGCCGGAGCCGCACCGGCGCCTCGGGGTGCATGGCGTTATACTTCTCCACCACATCCTCCTCGAAGCGGGAGAAGAACTCCGGGTCGAAGTTTGCCGCGCCCAGGTGCTCGAGCACGTAGCGGATGGGTTTCCGCTCCCGGATCCACGCGGCGCACACGGCGTGACGGTATCGCACGCCGAACACGTTGAAGCCCGTCACGGCGCCGTCGTCCTCCCGGTAGTTGATGCGGATGCACCGATCCGCGTTCGGATGCTCCCAGTACAGCGTCCCTTCGCCCGGCCCGAGTGTGGTCGGGACGACGCCGTACGTCTGGTATTCGAGGTCGAAGAACTTGGCGGAGTTGAAGAAGATGCCCGGGCGGTACGGCGTGCGGCGTCCACAGAGCGTCTGCGCAAGCGTCCGACCGTGCATACGCCCGGTGTACCACAACTGCTCGATCGGTTTGCGTCCCGGCAAGGGCTCCCGGAACTCCGCACAGTCGCCGGCGGCGTACACGTCCGGCGCGCTCGTCTCGAAGAAGCGGTTCACGAGAACGCCCCGGTTCGTCTCGATCCCGGAAGCCTGCGCGAGGTCGACGTTCGGATGCACCCCCACGGTCAGCCCGACGAACCCGCACGCGATCTCCTCCCCCTCGCTCGTGACGACCGCCCGCACGCGCCCGTCCGCGTCGCCGAGGATCTCCTTCAGTTCCGTGCCGAGGCGGAGGTCGATGCCGTGCGATCGGATCTGCCGTCCCACGAGGTCCGCCTCCTCCGGCGGAAGCAGATAATCCATATAGCCTTTCTCGCGCACGAGGAACGTCACCGGAATGTGGCGCGCGTGAAGCATCTCCGCCATCTCCACGCCGATCAGTCCGCCGCCGACGACGACGGCCCGATCGATGCCCTGCGTGTTCTGCTCCATCCGCTCGAGGTCGTACAAGCCGTACAGTCCCTGCACGCCGTCGAGGTCCTGTCCCGGCCAGCCGAACTTGTTCGACTGCGATCCCGTGGCCAGCACGAGCCGGTCGTATGAAAGCACGGCGCCCGAACTCAGAAAAAGCCTTTTGCCCCCGGTGTCGACCTCCCGCACGTAATCCCGAAGGAGCTCGATGCGGTTTTTCTCCCAGAAGTCATCCGCATAGGGCTTCGTCTGCTCGTATGTGAGGTGCCCCATGTAGAGGTACATCAGCGCCGGGCGTGAATAGAAATGCTCCGACTCGGCGGAGATCACCGTGATCCTATGGTCGCTCATCTTGCGTACGAAACGGGCCGTGGTGATGCCCGTGACGCCGTTTCCGACGATGACGATGTGCATGATAGTATAAAGGTGAGGCGTTCGATGCATCGAGGGCCGGGACGTCAACATACGAAACCCGTCCGCATCCTTCCATCCGGCTTCTCTATTCTGATACCGGGCAATCGTCCGTCAGTCTACCCTGTCGTCGCGATGTTACACGTCCGTCACGGATTCCCTTTCGCTGCGGCGGGTGCGGGGAAGCTTGCTTTTCGCGAGAGGGCCGTCTAGTTTCGCTGATCCGATTCACGGCACAGACCGACGGCCCATGATCTTCGGCATCACCGGTAACACGCACAAGGAACAGCTCTGGCAGCCCGTGGCCGACCTCGTCCACTGGATGGTCCGTGAAGGCATCGCGTTTCGCCTGCATCGCAACGTGGCCGAGGGCCTGATCACGCGCGGGTTGCTCGACGAGAAGCTCTGTGCCTCCCACGGCGTGACGCATCTGGCCGAGCACGTGGACGTCATCCTCTCCTTCGGCGGCGACGGGACGCTTCTCAACAGCGCACACGAGATCGGCGAGCGCGGCACGCCGATCCTCGGGGTCAACATCGGGCGGCTCGGCTTCCTCGCCGACGTGGAGGTGGCCCACATGCGTGAGACCGTGCGAAGGCTCCTGGCGGGCGATTACCGCATCGAGGCGCGCATGGTGCTCGAAGCGCAGGCCGACAACGGCGCGGAGCTCCGCGCCCGATGGGCGCTCAACGAGTTCGTCCTCATGCGCAGCGGCGAGACGAGCATGGTCTCGATCGAGGTGAAGGTGGACGGCGCGCCGCTCAACGTCTACTGGGCCGACGGGCTGATCATCGCCACGCCCACGGGCTCGACGGCGTATTCCCTTTCCGTCGGCGGGCCGATCCTCGTGCCCGGCTGCGGGGCCGTCGTGCTCACCCCCATCGCGCCCCACGCGCTCACCGCGCGCCCCATCGTCCTCCCCGACCGTTCCGTCATCGAGGCGCGGGTGATCAACTTCGAACGCCCCTACGTGGTCACCGCCGACGGCAAGAGCTCCGTGCTCACGAACCGCCCCCTCCGCCTGACGATCCGACGGGCGCGGCACACGGTCAACCTCATCAAGCTCCCCGAACAGCACTTTTTCCAGACGCTCCGCTCGAAACTCATGTGGGGCGTGCGCAAATCCTGACCCGTCGCTCCCTTCTACGTTTGTAAACTCGCCGTGAAACCGTCCGGTCTGCCGGGAGTTTGTTGACAGGTGCGGGGACGCCACCCTATATTGGCGGCCCTTCAAGGTCAGGTAGCTCAGTTGGTAGAGCACAGGACTGAAAATCCTGGTGTCGGGGGTTCAATTCCCTCCCTGACCACAAGAGAAGCCCGGCCCGGCAAGCTCCACGGAATCCTCAAGAAGCTGAGGTTGCATGCGCGAGGGCATGGGCTTTATCTTTGAAAACTGTGCGCGAAGCACGGTCCGGTAGTTCAGTTTGGTTAGAACGCTGGCCTGTCACGCCAGAGGTCGCGGGTTCGAGTCCCGTCCGGACCGCCAGAAGGGACAGTGAGGTGCACCCCTCGCTGTCCCTTTTTTGATGGCTCATAAGGGATGCCGTCTCCGATCCTTCCTGCACACCCGTGACCGTTCCCCTCCTCTCCTCTCCGATCCCCTATCTCTCCGTCGATCAGATGCGCGCGGTGGACCGCGCGATGGAGGCGGACTACGGCATCTCGCTCCTTCAGATGATGGAGAACGCCGGGCGAAGCCTTGCCCGCCTCGCGGTGCTGCGCTTCCTCGGCGGCGACCCGCGCACCCGGCGGGTGACGGCCCTGTGCGGCACGGGCGGCAACGGCGGCGGCGGGCTCGTCGGCGCGCGCCATCTCCACAACCGGGGCGCTCGCGTCACCGTCGTCACCACACGCCCGGCGGAAGACTTCCGGGGCGTGCCCGCCCGGCAACTCGCCATCCTTCGAAACATGGGCGTGCCCGTCTTCCCGGCAGACCGTCTGCAGACGCTCCCCGCGGCCGACCTCCTCCTCGACGCCGTCATCGGCTACAGCCTCTCCGGCACGCCGCGCGGCGCCGCCGCCGTGATGATCCGCCGCGCCAATGCACAGGACGCCCCCATCCTCAGCCTCGACGTCCCCTCCGGCCTCGACGCCGACACCGGAACGGCGCTCGAACCTGCCGTCCGAGCCGAGGCCACGCTCACCCTGGCCCTGCCGAAAACGGGTCTCCGCCCACCCGAAACCCGCGCCTTCACCGGCGAGGGCTACCTGGCCGACATCAGCGTCCCCCCGGAACTGTACGCGGCGCTCGGACTGACCGATACCCCCGCGCCCCTGTTCTCCCGCGACGAGATCCTGCGGTTGTGGTAAAGATGCGCCGCACCCTGCGGCGCCGCGCATTTTTCGCCCCCTTTCATTTTATCCCGCCCTCGCCGAACCGATACCTGTGAGACACCCAGGAAGCAGTTCCACCACACCTTCTCGCCCCTCGCCGGACCACCCATACGCGGCGAGCGATGAGAGGTGAGCGATTGTTTCACCAGGAAGAGGGCGGAATTGTGAAGACGGCCATCATCATTCTCGCATTCATCGTCACGCCGGTGCTCTGGTCTTCCAACCCATCCACCGACGACTTTAATGCCTTCATGCGCGAGCGTACCGAGCGCATCGAGCGGGAAGACTCCCCTGCGCTGTACTTCGGTCACATGCCGCGCTCGGACGCCGACACCTACGGCTGGGAAGGTTCGCTGGCGCGCGAGGATTACGTGCTCTTTTCCATCTACACGTATCACGCGCCCGCCGGAGACACCTCCCGATACATCGGCGTCGCGAAGCGCTTCCTCCTCGTCGATTGAAGCGCGCTCCCCGGCTCCTATCGTGACGCTTCCGGCCGAATCGGGCGGTGTTTGTACACCGCGCCGTGCTTCATCACGAGGTCGACGTCTTGAAGGAGGTTGACGTACCGAAGCACATCGCCCCGGACGGCGATGACGTCGGCGTACTTGCCCGGGCTGACCGTGCCCACGTCCTCCGAGACCCCCATCATCACCGAGGGCCAGTACGTCGCCGACCGGATCGCTTCCATCGGGGGAACGCCGAAGACGCGCACCCACAGATCGAGCTCCTGCCATGTGGAGCGGCTATGGAAGTTCAGCGGAACGCCGCTGTCCGTGCCGATGAGGAGCGTCACGCCCGCCTCCCGGAGTTGTTCGAACTTGCGTTTCAGCGTGGGTCGGCGCAGGGGGGTGAGTTGATAGTACGGAAGTTCACCGGGACGGGCGACGGACGCAGCGATGTCGGCCACGATCGAGTCCGGAAGCCCCTCGTGCCAGCTCGGATCGTCGAGCCCTTCCGGATGATCCCGGAGGTATTCGTAGTTCTGGAGCGGCGAGACGGTGGGCGTCCAGAAAAGCGGGCCGAGATTCATCTTCGCCGTCCGTTCGCGCAGCGCCGCGAGGACGTCGTCGGGGTAGGCGGGCGCGGTGGCCAGACCGGTGTGCTCGAAGCAATCGACGCCCGCGGCGAGACCGCGCCGGATCTCCTCGGGGCGATGCGCGTGCGCCACCACCGTCAGCCCGCGCCGATGCGCCTCATCGACGACGGCCCGCACCTCCTCCATCGTCATCTGATCCTGGTCGATCAGCTTGATGACGTCGACGCCCGCCTCGGCGAGCCTGCCCACCTTCGCCCGCGCGTCGGCTTCCCCGTCGACGCCCCACCGAAAGGCCTCCGTTCCGGGATACGGTTCGTGCTGAAGAAAGGGCCCGGAAACGTAGAGCGTCGGGCCGGGGATTTGCCCGGCGTTGACGGCATCCCGAACCGCGAGGATGTCTTCGAGAGGCGCGCCCAGATCGCGGGCGCTCGTCACGCCGGCCATGAGAAGCTGCCGTGCGGACGAGGGCATGATCACGTCCCGAAAGAGCGGTGGATACGTCCGATCCCAGTGCGCGTAGTCGGCGTGCCCGTTGATCATGAGATGCACATGCATGTCCCATAGGCCGGGCAGGACGCTCATCCCTTCCGTGGAGATCACCTCCGCACCCTCCGGCACTTCGAGCGCGCCGACCTGACCAACCGCACGGATCCGTTCGCCTTCGATAAGGATGACGCTGTTCTGAAGCGGCGCGCCCCCGTAGCCGTCGATCAAGGTTCCTCCGACGAGCGCAACCACGCCGGATTGTGCCGAAACGTTCATCGGGGAATGAAAGAAGACGACGACGAGGAACAGCCGGAAGAGATTTTTCATGACGCTCGGGGATGGGTGCATGGGAAGCGTCACAAAATAACTCTGCAGGCGGCGATTTGAAAATGAGCGCGCAGGCGGACCTCCGCGGAACCCGTCATGCCCCGCCCCGGCCGTCGCCGGTCCCGGTCCGCTTCTTGCCAAATACTTTGCGCACCGTCGCATCCTCCCGGAACGCACACGAGCGCCAGGGCCGAGGAAGCGGCGTTCGGCACGCACGAATCATCGTTCGTAAAATGAACCGCGAGGTATGCCCCATGAAATCCTTTCTTCGAACCCTCCCCTTTCTGCTCGTCCTCGCCCTGGTCGGCGCGTCCGCTCATGCGCAGGTGCACATCGGCATTCAAGGGGGATACAGTCCCGACACGTTTCATTCCGACGGGCCCGAACGGGGCGCCTATCTCCTCGGAGGACAGGTCCGTTTCGGCCTCGAAGGGCTCCCGCTCATCATCAACCCGAGCTTCGACTACTTCTTCAACGACGTCAAGAATCTTCAGACGTGGCAGTTCGACGCCAACGCGCTGATCCCCTTCGGTCATCCGCGCCGGTCGCGCATCCTTCCGTATTTCGGCGCGGGGCTCGGCGTCACTCGCGTCACGGTCGATGCTCCCGTCATCGGGCGCTTCCTCGTCCGGGCGCGGACGAGCTACGGGCTCAACCTCATCGGCGGAGCCGTCATCGGGCAAGGCCCCGTGCGTATGTTCGGACAGGCCCGGTATACGATGGGCGAACACGCCGCCTTCCCGGACGCCGACCGTAAGAACGGTCCGGGCGTCGCGTTCACCGGCGGGTTGCTTTTCCGTGTGGGGCGATGAAGACCGGACAACCCGCGGGCGGCGTGAGGGCGCCTCACCCGCCGCGCCCGTCCTTCCCGACCTTTGTCTGGATGATGATGACGCCGTTCGCGCCGCGTCGTCCGTACCCGCTTCCGTCGGGCACGATCCACATGCGCGCGATGTCGCGGGGATTCAGGCCTGCCGGGGTTTCCGTATAGAAGCCGTCGATCACCCAGAGCGGCCCTCGCCGGCTTCCGCGAATCCGCACCGTGCGCCCGTCGACGTATACGCCGGGTTCACCGATGAGCAGTTCTTCGACGATGCTGATCTGCCGTTTCTTGAGCTTGCCCTGAACGTCCACTTCCCGGGCATTTGCCGGGACGATGCTCTTGGGCGGGATGATCTTCCGGGGCGGTCCGCAGCCGAGCATGAGCGCCGCCGTCACGACCGCGACGAGCGCGAGACGCTTTCCATGATGTCGCTTCATGGCGACCTCCGCGATGAATCGCTGGGTTAAGACGTGCGCGACCAGGTCGTGCGCGACCTCACCCGACTTCCCGCGCCGCCTGAACGATGGCGGCGAAGTCGTCGGCCTTGAGGCTCGCGCCGCCGATCAGCCCGCCGTCGACGTCGGTCTGGGCGAAGAGCGCTGCCGCGTTGCCGGGCTTGACGCTCCCGCCATAGAGGATCTGGATCCCGAAACCGATCTCTTCACCGAACCAGTTGATGAGCAGTCCCCGGATGAACGCATGCATGGTCTGCGCCTGCTCCGGCGAAGCCGTGCGCCCGGTCCCGATGGCCCACACCGGCTCGTAGGCCACCACGATCTCACCGGCGTCTTTCACCGAGAGGCCGGCCAGTCCCCGTTCGACCTGAGCCTGCACGACGTCGTTCTCCTTCCCCGCGTCGCGTTGCGCCAGCGTCTCGCCCACACACAGGATGGGCGCGAGTTTGTACGCCCGCGCCTGCCGAACCTTCCGGTTGACCTCCTCATCGGTCTCGCCGAACACGTGGCGGCGCTCGGAGTGCCCGAGGATCACGTAATGACAGCCGACCGAGCGAAGCATCCCCGCCGAAATCTCACCCGTGAAAGCACCCGCGTCCGCGTAATGCATGTTTTGCGCCCCGAGCCGCACGTTCGAGCCATGGACGACGTTGAACACCGCGTCGAGGCTGATGAAGGGCGGACAGACCGCCACCTGCACGTCGGCGACGTTTCCTACGGACGCCACGATTTCACGCGCGAGCCGCGTGGCGGTGGGCAGGTCGGTGTTCATTTTCCAGTTTCCGGCGACGAACATAGAGAGGGAGGCTTTCGGGTGTGAGGAATGGGAAACGACGTCAACGGGTCGGGCCCGCCGTCCGCCTCAGGTTCAGCAGTTCGGCGATCTGAATCTGGAGCGGCGTCATCGCGCTCCCGACGTATTTGCTGACGATGCGGCCGCTCTGATTGATCAGAAAGCGCGTCGGAAGCAGGTTTACATTATAGAGCCGGGGAAGGGGTCCTTCAAGCCCTCCCTCCGCAAAAATGTGGATGCCGGGGAGGTCTCGCCCTTCCAGAAAAGCCTCGTTGACGAGCGTGTCCGGCTCGACGGAGATCGAGAGAACGGTGAAGGGAAACGGTTCGAGCGCCCGAAAGAGCTGGTTCCGAAGGCCCAGTTCGCGTTGAAAGATCGGGTTCTTCGGCGCATAAAATTCGAGCAGGACGACGCGTCCGCGCAGACTGTCGAGACGGACCGTGCGCCCCTCGACGTCGGTCGCCGCGAAGCCGGGCGCGGGCATGCCGGGCATCAGGTTCTCGAGTTCGTAGATGGCGCGTTCGCTCCAGTGGGCCCATCGGCTGTCGGGCGCGCGCGCGGCGAGGGTCTGCGCCGCCTCCAGCGCCTCCTGTTGTTCGAGGCTGTCGATGTGGGCGAGGACGATCTCGGACTGCAGCGCCACCCAGGTCTCCTCATCGGGGGCCTTCGCCTGGAACGCGCGGACGAGCGCGAGGGCCGCCTCCTGTCCGGCGAGCCGCGCTTCTGCACGCCGCGCCGCACGCACCACCTCGACGAGGTTCGGATGATCGGGCGGAAGTTCCCGGGCGCGCGCCACGAGGAGCGCGTCGTCCCAGCCGTCGAGCATCACGACGGCCTCCGTCGCTGCGAGGGCGCCGCCGAACGTGTTCGGATACGTCTTCCGAAGGCTCCACATCATGTTGCTCGTCTGCCGGATGACCCGGGCGATGAGCTCCTGATCATAATCCCGGTTCTTCATGACGTCGACGAGCACCTTGTTGTGCTGATCCTTCGCGTTCCGATAGGCCATCCACGCGCCGTTCTCGGGCGAGCCCCGCACGATGAGCCCCGGCCCGCGCAGTGGGAACTCCGCGCGCACGAATCCGCTGTCGCCGTCCGCCACCACGAGTTCGCTGAGCGTGAGCATGACGTCGTTCCGGCTGACCAGGAGCGGGAAGACGCCGCGATAGGGCGCGCGCACGTCGAGCGCGAAGGCGCCGGTGCTGTCGGTGACCGCCATGCCGAGCGTGTCCACGTCCCCGCTCGTGTTGTCGATCACGAGCACCTCGAAGCCGGAATAATCCCGGGTGGAATCGACGGCGGGGTTCACCGTGAGCACGCCTTCGAGATGGCCGTGAACCTGCACCTCGCCGCCGGTGTCGCGGCCGCAGCCGGTCGCGGCGAGTAAGACGAGAACGACGAACGGCGCAATGGCCGTGCACAGTGCTTTATTCCGCATGAAGACTCGGGGGTGTGAAACTTGCCGGGGGACCCACGCCTGCCGCCCGGACGAACCTTTTCCGGAGGGCCGTCGATGTACGTCTCAACGCATCTTTTCGATCCGCTCGATCAAAAGCTTTCGCACGAGTTTGGGGTCGGGGGAACCCGGAAAGGCGCGCATCACCTGACCGATGAAGAAGCCGATAAGCCCCTCTTTCCCCCCGAGATACTGCGCGAGCTGTTTCGGATGCCGGGCGAGCACCTCGTCGACGATGGGCGCGAGCGCCCCGGTATCGGAGACCTGAAGGAGGTTGCGTTCCCGGGCCAGCGCTTCGGGCGGTCCCTCCTCGTGCAACATGAGTTCGAAGAGCTCCGTCGCCGCGGAAGAGCTGAGGCGGTCGTCGAGACGGAGGTGGATGAGGGCCGCGAGGCGGTCGGGAGAGATGGGGAACGCCCCGGCTTCGAGCCCTTCGTCTTTGAGCACGCGGAGCACGTCGGTCATGATCACGTTCGAGACGGCCTTGGCGACGGCGGACGGCTCGGCGAGGGCGCGCGCGGCGAGGGCCGCCACGGTCGCCTCGAAGTAGTCGGCGACGGCGCGCTCTTCGGAGAGCAAGGCCGCGTCGTAGGGCGGCAACCCGAGCGCCTCCACGTACCGACGACGCCGGGCCTCGGGCATCTCCGGCAGCGTCGCGCGGATCGCGTCGAGCCACGCCTCGGTCACCACCACCGGCACGAGGTCCGGGTCGGGGAAATAGCGGTAGTCGTGAGCCTCTTCCTTCGAGCGCATCGGTCGGGTTTCCATACGGTCGGCGTCCCAGAGACGCGTCTCCTGCGTCACCGTCCCGCCCCGCGCCACGAGCTCGATCTGCCGCCGGATCTCGTAGGCAAGCGCCCGCTCGATGTGCCGGAACGAGTTCATGTTCTTGACCTCGGTCTTCGTCCCGAGGGTCGTCTCCCCGCATCGGCGGATGGAGACGTTGGCATCGCACCGGAGCGACCCTTCCTCCATGTTGCCGTCGCAGATGCCGAGATAGCGGACGATCTGCCGGATGCGCTGAACGTAGCGCGCGGCTTCGCCGGGCGTGCGGATGTCCGGCTCGGACACGATCTCGATGAGCGGGACCCCGCACCGGTTGTGGTCGAGGAGCGTGCCGTACGGGTCCTGATCGTGGATCGACTTCCCCGCGTCCTCCTCCATGTGAATGCGCGTGAGCCGAATCTTCCGTCCGGGCGCCCCGTCCTCGCCTTCGACCTCGATGAAGCCGCCCTCGCAGAGGGGCGTCTCGAACTGCGAGATCTGATACCCCTTCGGGAGGTCCGGATAGAAATAGTGTTTCCGGGCGAAGACCGAACGCGGCGCAATGCGGCTGTGCGTGACGAGCCCCATCCGCAGCGCATATTCCACCATGCGTTCGTTGAGTACGGGAAGCGTCCCGGGATGACCGAGGCTGATCGGATCGACGTGCGCGTTCGGCTCCGCCCCGTATGCGGCGGGCTCCGGACTGAACGCCTTCGTCGCGGTCGAGAGCTGGCAATGCACCTCCAGCCCGATCACCGCCTCGTATGCTGCTTCCGACATGCCCCTGTCCGTCCGTGTGGCCGTGTTTCCCGTCAGCCGGAAAGGCCAAATTTTTCGAGGATCTCCTCGGCGTGTTCCGAGACTTTCGGGCGTTTGAACACGTGCCGTATGAGCCCGTCTTCATCGATCAGAAAAGTGGTGCGTTTGATGCCCATGAACTTCCTTCCGTAGAGGTTCCGCTCGCCCCACACCCCGTATTTCTCGAGAATCGCATGCTCCGGGTCGGCGATCAGGGGAAAGGAGAGGCCGTATTTCCCGGCGAATTTTTTATGTGAGTCCACGTCGTCCCCGGAGACGCCGAGCACCACGATCCCGGCGTCCCGAAGGACCTGGAGATGATCCCGGAGGTTGCAGGCCTGCTTCGTGCATCCGGGAGTGTCGTCCTTCGGATAAAAATACAGCGCGACCTTCCGGCCTCGGAAATCGGACAGGCGGACCGTCTCCCCGGTCTGCGTCACTCCTTCGAAATCCGGGGCGGGCGTTCCCACTTCGGGCATGGAGGATGCTGTTGTTTTTGACATGGCGCGCAGAGGGTTCGTTCACGATCAGCCATGGAAGATACACAATGCCTGCCCGCGCGTCTCGCCCGAACAGGCCCTTCACGATGTCTTTACGGAAGTCTTGTAACGCCCCCAACAGAGAATGAACGCACGAGTGACCATCTTTTTCACCGAATCAAGGAAGCCTTATGATTTGCCTGCACGTTACCCTGTCGTCACCGACGGCGCGCACGCCTCTACGTTCACTCGCCGCTGCGGCGCTGTTGTTTTTCGTTTCAACCCTCGCTGCGTCTTCTGCCTTCGGGCAGCCCATGGCGAAACAGCTCCAGAAACTCAAAGCCCTCGCCCCGGCGCGCGGCTACGTCATCGCGCACAAAGACGTAAAGAACCCGCCGAAGCTCTTTGGCGGTCCGCTTTCGGTCACCGTCACGCAGTCGAGCGGCGGCGTTTTCGTGGCCCTTCCGGACCGTCGCCGCCTCGACACGTACGTTTTCGGCACGCCCTCGATGCCGCGTGCTTTTGCGGGGACGCCCGGCATCAACGGCGTCCCTCCGCCGGCGCGAGAGGCCGAAGACGACCACTACACCCGCATGAAGATGCCCTCCCCCTTCGGCGACAAGTACCTGGTGATGGCGGACGGGAACATGGAGCTGCACGCCGTCGATGCGACGGCCGTGGACGGCGCCACGACGGAAGATCAGGTCCGCTTCAAAGCCTCCTGGAAAGACAAAAAGGGCAACACGTATGAGGTGCGGTGTTGCGGTATGCTGGCCGCCCACGGCATGGAGTTCCCCACCTTTGGCGGCGTCGTAACCAACCACATTCTCCACGGCGTCACCCGGCTCGGCACGGCTCTCATGCCGACGGAGTTCGTCTATGTGGCCTTCTGGGGCATGGGTGAAGTGCGCAAGAACGGCAAGGTGCTCGACAAGCCGCGCCTGATCCATGGGATGCTCACCGAATATGTGCGAGGTGAGGGCTACAAACTCGCCTTTGACGATGAAGTGACGCCCACCCGGATGCAGTTCCATCTGATGATCCCGCCGTTCATGCCGGATCCGGAGAACCTCTCGTTCACGCCCAAACCCGTAAAGACGGGATTGACCCTGCCCAACGGCATGGAGCTCCCCTTCTGGCACGTCATGTTTGAGAACCTTGAAACCAGGGCGGAGCGTGGCCAATGATGACGTTCCGAATCACGTTCTTGCTCGCGGGCCTGTTCGCACTCTCCGTTTACGGAGCGTCCTGCTCGTCGGCACAGACGCCGCCCGCGAAAGACCACTCCGAGGACAAGGCCGACGCCGTCGTGCGCATGACGAACACGCTGCGTTTCGAACCGGACACGGTGCGGGTGCCCGTGGGCGGCACGGTGGAGTGGCGAAACACGTCGCTCCTCGTACACACCGTCACGGCCGACCCGGCGAAAGCCACCCTCGAAGGAAGCGCCCGGCTCCCCAGAGGGGCCGAGCCTTTCGACTCCGGGAATCTGGAGCCGGAAGCCGTGTTCCGCCACACGTTTACCGTGCCCGGCAGCTACGGCTACTTCTGCATTCCACACGAAGGGGCGAAGATGAAGGGCGTGGTCCTCGTCACGCCGAAGCAGTGACGCGGTCACCCGATGCCGGTGCGTCCGGCGGCCGGGCGATCACCCTTCGTTCAGCCGCCAGTCGTACCGGAGGTATCGCACCCGGTAGGTTCCGCGCAGAAGCCGATCCCGGACGTCTCCCTCAAAATACGGGGCGAGAAAGGCCTGAAGCCCCCGTTCATCGCGGGCGAAGTCGCGGCGAAACCACCGAAAGATGGGCGAGAGCCGGAGGAGGCCGGACGCATCGGGGATGCGGTTCTTGTCGGGATCGTGGAGGAAGTCGCGGGCCTGATCGTCGAGTTGAACGTCGAGGCGGGGACCGAGGTAGGCTTCGCGGCGGAGCTTCGGACAGCTTCGGGCGGCGCACACGAGCGCGAAGTGGATGCGCGGTTCGTCGAACGCCTTCCGGAGGATCCCGTGCTCGACCTCGTTGAGCGTGAGCCTTCGCCCGCCGACGCGCACGATCCGATACTCCCACGGGCTGTTCAGCTTCGGCACGTACAGGCTGAGGCCCGGCAGCCGCACCGGCGTGATGTGTTTGATGCTCCGGACGGGATAATGGTCGAGAATGAGACGCAGGGTCCAGGCGTTATAGACGTTGATCCAGAAGGCGAGCCGCGCGGGGGGGGGCATGGCCTCGGGCGTGGCGGCGTCGAGCGAGGCGAGGTACGGCTCGAGCGCGCCGCTCCGCTTCAGCCCCGCATAATCGACCTGCCCGCGCGCGTCGACGAAGGCGTCGAGCGCCGCATCGAAGCGACGGTGGTCGAAGGCGGCGGATTCCCGGAGGGTGTTCATGAGGGGTCGGGCGCGGAGGTGGCGAGCAGGCTCCCCGTACGTTTGCCCGAACGCCCGAGGCGTTACGTCTCAATAGGCGAGCAGCCGTTCGAGCGCCGGGCGGAGGCGGACTTTCGCGGCATAGATCTCCTTTTCGAGCGTCGGAGAGAAAGGGATCGGCAGATCTTCGGCGGCCACGCGCACGGGTGGAGCGTCGAGGTATTCGAAGCCGGCCTCGGTGATTCGGGCCGCCACCTCCGCGCCGAAGCCCGCCGTCATCGGAGCCTCGTGAAGCACGAGGAGACGGTTCGTCTTCGCCAGGGAACGGAGCACCGTTTCGACGTCCCACGGGACGAGCGTCCGCAGGTCGACGACCTCGATGGAGAAGCCCCGTCCGGCCTGATGCTCGGCCTCCTCGAGCGCCCAGTGCACCCCCAGGCCGTACGTCACCACCGTCGCGTCCGTCCCCTCTCGGGCGAGGCGCGCCTGTCCGAAGGGCAGATGGAACGGCGCCTCCGTCACGTCGCCCCGGAGCGAACGGTAGAGATGCTTGTGCTCGAAAAAGAGCACCGGGTTCGGGTCCTCGATGGCCGTCATGAGCAGCCCCTTCGCATCTTCCGGCGTGGACGGGATGACCACCTTGAGACCCGGCGCGTGCGCGAACCATGCTTCCATCGCCTGTGAGTGGAACGGCCCCGCGCCGATGTATCCGCCGTAGGGCGCGCGGATGGTCACGTTGACCGGGGCGCCCCACCGATAATGCGTCGTCCCGAGGTTGTTCACGATCTGGTTGAAGCCGCACGTGATGAAGTCGGCGTACTGCATTTCGAGCACCGGCTTGAAGCCGCCGAGCGCCAGCCCCATCGCCGCACCGACGGCCCCGCTCTCGATGATCGGCGTATTCCGCACGCGTTCACGCCCGAACTGCTCGAGAAAGCCGGCGGTGACCTTGAAGACGCCGCCGTACTCGGCGATGTCCTGCCCCATGAGCACGATGCGTTCGTCGCGCGCCATCGCCTGCCGGAGCCCGTCCGAGATCGCATCGATGAAGCGGCGCTCGCTCCGGGGTCCCGTGGGCGGGATGAGAGCGGCATCGGAGGGCGCGAAGACGTCCGCGCGCTCGGCTTCGGGGGTGCTGTGCACGGGCGGCTGCGTGAGCGCCCACTCGGCGATCTCGTCGATCTCTTTCGTCAGTTCGGCCCGGAGCGCCTCGATCTCCCCGGCCGTCATCACGCCGTCGCTCACGAGCTTTTCGGCGAACCTCTCGAGGGGATCGCGGTCGGCCCAGGCGGCGAAGAGGTGGCCGGGGACGTACTTCGTGCCGGAGGCCTCCTCGTGGCCGCGCATGCGGAAGGTCTTCATTTCGAGCAGCGTCGGCCCTTCTCCGGCCCGCGCCCGGTCGGCGGCTTTCCGCACCGCCTCGATCACGGCGAGCACGTCGTTGCCGTCCACCACCACGCCGGGCATGCCGTAGCCCACGGCCGCATCCGCGATATCCTCCACCGGAACGGCCTCCGACGTCGGGGTGGAAAGCCCGTACCCGTTGTTCTCGACCACGAAAAGCACCGGGAGCTTCCAGACGGCGGCGAGGCTGAGCGCCTCGTGGAAGTCGCCCTCGCGCGTGGCGCCGTCTCCGACGAAAGCGAGCGCGACGCTCTTCTCCTGCTTGAGCCGTTCCGAGAGCCCGAGCCCGCAGGCGACCGGGAGCATGGCCGCCAGATGCGAGATCATGCCGACGATGCGTTTCTCGGGCAGGCCGAAGTGGAACGTCCGGTCGCGCCCTTTCGTGAAGCCGCCCTCCTTCCCCATGAGCTGGCAGAAGAGGGGGCGGAGCGGCACGCCGCGCGTCGTCCAGACCCCGAGGTTGCGGTGCATCGGGAGCACGTAGTCGTTCGGTTCGAGCGCCCAGGCACAACCCACGGCAATGGCTTCCTGTCCATATCCGCTGAACCACTTCGAGAGCCGCCCCTGACGAATGAGCCGGAGCTTTTTCTCTTCGATCGTACGCGGCAGAAGGAGGGCGCGAAAGAGCGCCTTGAGATCGACTTCCGCCGCGGCTTCGGTCTTCGACATACGAGGGCTTCGGGATGAATTCTAAAAGGGGAAATTACACCGCGCCCATGAAGCAAAGGCGCGGCCACGGGAAGAGCACAGAGATTTCACACGGGGTCACTGCCCCTTGCCGAGCATCGCCGTGCGGAGGGTCCGGAAGAGAATCTTGAAATCCATGCGGAGGCTCATGTTCTCGATATAGAAAAGGTCGTATTTCACTTTCTGCCGCACGTCGTCGAGACTCTGGTCGTATTTCCACTTCACCTGAGCCCATCCCGTGATGCCGGGCTTGACGCGATGCCGCCGTCGATAGAGCGGGATTTCCCGCGCGAGTTTCTCCACGAAATACGGACGTTCCGGCCGGGGGCCGACGAGGCTCATGTCCCCTTTGAGCACGTTCCAGAACTGCGGCGCTTCGTCGAGGCGGGTCTTCCGGAGCCACCGGCCGATGGGCGTATAGCGGGGATCATTCTCCCGGGCCCACACCGGGCCGGTCTCGGCTTCGGCGTCCTGCCGCATCGTGCGAAACTTGTACATCGTGAAGACGCGTCCGTGCCGGCCCACACGCTTTTGCCGGTAGATGGCCGGGCCGGGCGACGTCAGCCGGATGAGTGCGCCGAGCACGATCCACAGCGGCATCCCGACGGTGAGGACGACGAGCGAGACGAAGATGTCGATCAGGCGTTTCGTGCTCTGTTCCCACGCCTGGATCGGCTCCGGGAGCACCTCGATGAGCGGGAGGCCGTACATGTGCTCCGTCCGCGCCATGCCGCCGATGATGGTGTAAAAATCGGGCACGAGTTTGATCGTCACCGGCTTGCCGTCGCAGAGGTGAAGCACCTTCATGAGCGGCTCGTGATCGTCCGAGCCGAGCGCGATGAGCACGTCCTGCACTTCGAGCGCGTCGATGAGGTCCGGCAGCGCTTCGATGCTCGATCCTTCGGCGGCGACGGCGGCCACCGCCTGTGCGCCCGCGCCGTCGCCCGCCGAGTGGTACCGTTCGCCGGCGGCGGGAAGCGGCTCGGGCTCGGACGCGTCACGCCGGAGCCGGATCGCGCCCACGACCACGAGACCGGCCTCGGGATACCGCGCCACCTCGTCGTAGAGCTTCTCCACCTGATCGCTCCACCCGACGATGAGCGCTTTGTGCGTGCCGTATCCCCGTAAAATCAGGGCTTTCTCGACGGACCGCACGCCGATGCGCCCGAGCGAGACGAGCGTGACGGCTGCGAACCAGTAGAAAAAGATCGCCTGACGGCTCGCCCCCGGTTGCAGGGCATCGATGTATACGGCGAAGATGAGCACGAGCACCCCCACCGTGACGACCTTGATGAGCGAGACGAGCTCGTCGAAACGGCTCGCCGCATATCGCTCGCGGTACATCCCGAAGAAGAAGAAGAGCAGGATCCAGAAACCCGCGAGGACGACGTTCCAGAGAACAAAAAAGAGCGGTTGCGTATCCGGGAAGATCTCCGGCTCACCGAACCACATCCACCGAAACCGGGCGAGATAATAAAACACGTCGGCCGCCGTGAAGGCGAGCGCGTCCGAGAGGAGCAATGCTGTGAGTTCGATCTTGCGCGACACGGTCGGTTTCCCCTGGCGCGAGCGATGGAGGAAGGGAACGGCATCGCCTATATGACGAGCGCGTGTGGAGGTTTCTTCGGACGGGCCGTACTCCGGCTTCGGGACCAACATATTTATTCATCCTCTGCGATACAAGGAGGCCCCTTTATTCACCCAACCCGCTTTTGATTTCCGCGCGCCTCGCCCCTAATTTGCGCGCTCACGTTCCGAAACGCTTGCCATGCTCCGTCGCTCCCGCGCCCTCCTCCTGCTCTTGATGGCCGCCTTCGCCCTCTCCGGCGCAGCGCGGGCGCAATCGAACCGACTCATCCCGCTCGACGACCCCGCGTATCGATACATCGAGCGGCTGCAGCGACGCGGACGGCTGCTCGATCTTCACCCGACGGCGCTCCCGTACCGCTACGGCGAGGTGGCGGCAGCGCTTCGCTCCGTGGACCGCCGCGCCCTCTCGTCGGTCGAGGCGGCGTGGGTGGCGCAGCTCGACGCGCGCTTCCGCGAGCGCCCGCTCTCGCCCGACGAGGCCGTGCTCGGCGTTCAGCTCGGCGGCGGCGGCTCGGCGGCCAACACCCGGCGCCTCGACGGCCTCCGTCCCCTCGGCAAAGAGGCGCATGCCTTCGAGAACGTCTTCGCACAGGTTTTCGTCGAGAAAGGGCCGTTCGTCGCCCAGCTCGGGGCGCGTCACGACCTGTACTACGACCGCGACCCCGACGGGCTCGACGCGGTCCGGCGGCTCACGGCACGGAGCGAGGAGAGCTATGCCGGCGCACACACGCCCTTCGCCTCCCTCTACCTCGGACGCTTCGCCAACCACTGGGGACTGCCGGGCGGCCCCGGCGTCGTCCTGAGCGACAACCCCCGCTCGTACGACCAACTCAACCTCCGGCTCGGCGGCCCCCGCCTCTCCCTGCGCAGCCTCCTCGGCGAACTCGACAGCATCACCGCCGACGGGCGATACACCGGCATCGCCGGGGACGACTCGGTGCGCGCGAGCGAGCGGCGGTTCTTCGCCGCCCACCGCTTCGACTGGCGGCCCACCCCGAACCTCGTCCTCAGCCTCATGGAGTCGGCGATCTATTCGGGCGGCAACTCGGGGGTCTCGCTCAAATATCTAAACCCCGCCAACCCCTTCTTTTTCGTCGTGGACAACCGCCCGAAGAACGACGAAAACAACGGCGCCGTAGCCGGGCTGATCTGGCTGCACGCGGGACGGCTCACCCTCCACGGACAGCTCATGTTCGACGACTTCGACGTGCTCAACGGGCAGGAGCCGGCCTCTTTCGCGATGACCGGGCGGCTCGTCTATGCCGCCCGAGAAAACCTGGACCTCGGCGGCGGCCTCGACGTCGTCGCCGCGCGGACGTACAACACGATCCAGCCCGAAGGCCGCTTCCTCTACCTCCTTCGCGGCCTCGCCACCCAGTTCAGCGACTACGTCCACGCGCACGCCTTCGCCGATCTGTACCTCGTCCCCGGCCTCATGCTCACCCCCCGCCTCGACGTGCTTGCACAGGGGGAACGCGACATCCGGCAGCCGTTCCCCGCCAAAGACTCCGACGTCCCGACGATCCTCGACGGCGTCGTCGAGCGGACCGTCCGGACGAGCGCGCGGCTCTTCTTTCAGCGCGACCCCCGATGGTGGATCCGCCTCGACCTCGGGGTCAACGTGACGAAGAACAAGGGAGCGGTGGAGGGGGCGGACGAGACGCGCTTCGTGGGGCTGGCCGCTTTCGGCGTCCGCCTCACGTTCGACCAGAACTTCAGGCTCCGCTTTTGATGCCGCACCCGTCCTTCATCGCTCCGAGGCCCCCCCTGCGCGCGCTCCATGCGGCGGCGGCGCTCTGTCTCTGCGCATGCGCGCTCCCGCTTCAGGCGCAACCCTTCGAGACCCTCGAACTCTCCGTGACGGGCACGGTGAACGTGAACCGCAATTTCCTTCACGAATTCTGGCGCGCCGAACCCGGCGGGGGCCTCAATGTGACGACGCCTTTTTACCTCGGCTTCGCCGAGGCAGGCGGTCTTCTCCACCGATACGGAGTTCAAACCGGCGCCGTGCCTCGCTTCGATGCGCTCCTCGTTTATGCGGGATGGGGGCTTCGGCTCAGACTCGCCCCGCGCCTCACCTGGCAGAACGGCTTCCGCGTCGGCAACTACCGGATGATGTTCGACGACGACACGTTCGCCGGCGTGCGGAACGAGAGCGAGTTGGCCCTCGCGCTCCATTCGAGTCTGAGCCTGCGCCTCTCCGGGCGAATGGCCGTGCGTGTCTCGGGGAGTTATACGAAAGTCTTCACGTTCATTCGCCTCAAGCTTTTCCACGTCTCGGCGGGCGTGACGTATCGGATGCGCACGCCGGAGTGGCTGCGGGAGTTTTTGCGATGAAACGCCGGTGCGCCTTCTTCATCGCGGCGCTCGTCTTCGCCGCGACGCCCGCCCGCGCGCAGACGGACGCCTTCGTGATCCACGCCGCCGAGATCGAAGCCTCGGGGGCGACGCGCCTGAGCGATCTCTTCTCCATGATCGACACGTGGAGCGCCGTCTCCGTCGACGGCTATGCCACGGCGGCCTCGGCCTTCGGCCTCGCCCCGCGCCGGTCCCCCGCATGGACGCTCTTCGTCGACGGACTGCCCGTGGACCTGTCCTCGTTCGGGGCGAAGAACCTGAACACGCTGCCGCTCCACGCCCTTCAGATCGACAGCGTCACGGTGATCAGCCGCCCGGTCGAGATCGCCGGGACGTTTGCGCCGGCGGGCGCGCTTCTGCTGCACACGCGACAGCCGGAGCAGGGATGGTCCGTGCGCGGGCACGTCTCCGCCGGAAACGAAGTCGGCGACCCCGGACCGTTCCGATACACCGCCTTCGCCTCCCCGAACATCGACCGGATCGGGCCGACGTACCTCGCGGAGGTTTCGTATGCCGGGGAAGGCTGGTTCGCGCGCGCCGGATGGAAGGCGGACGAACACCACGCCACCGATGCGGTCATCGACCCGAGGGTTCGGTCGGTGTACGTCGGCCTCAAGAAAGCGCGCCTGTTCGTCTTTGCCCCGTCGATCATGCTCGGGCTGAACGGTCGCCGCGGAAGCCACCGGCTCTTCGCCGGGACAACCCGGTTTCAGGACCTCCGCTTTTTCGACCCCCTCGGCATCGAAGTCCCGACGGATGAGCATTTCCGCTTCGCCGGTCTCTACGGCGACTTCTCCCCGGGCAAAGCGTCCGGACTCCGGTACCGCCTCCGGTTCTCCTCGACGGACCACGACCCGCGCCCCAATCAACGGGGCTTCGTGTTGGACTGGCGGCAGGACCGCCTGCGCGGGAACGTCGAGATGCGCTTCGCTCCGGGCCGCGCGCGCCTCGCCCTCGGCGCTTCGCTCGATGCGCGGCGGGTCCTGACGACCGACCGTCTGACGCGGCGCTCGATCACGCTCCCCGGCGTCTTCGTTCGTCTCGCCGTTCGTCCCGCCCCCGCCTGGACGCACCGAGTCGCCCTCCACCTCACCCGCGCCCCGCGCGACGCCTTCGCTTCGGGCCGCCTCGGTTTCGAGGGCCTCGCCACGAGCGTCCTCCGCCCCGCGCCCGCACACACGTTCACCTTCACCCTGGCCTATGCCGTCCGGACGCCCAACGAGGAGGACACGCCGTGGTTGTGGACCCTTCGAGGCTTCCGTTTCTTCGAGCGAAGCGGAGCCGATCTCGGCCTCCCCCCTTTCCTCCTTTCGAGCCGAACGCTTACCGGCGATCTCTCCTGGCGATGGCGCCGCTCCCCCGCGCTCGAAGTGCATGTCACGGGCGCATACCGCCTCTTTCGCGGGCTGACGCTTGCCACGACCGCCTTCCACCTCGATCCGGACGGTCCCGGATTTGCCCCGCGCACCGTCGTCCACATCGGTGTCGCCGGTCAGGTTCTCGGAGCCGCCGCCCGCGTGCGATGGCGCCCGTGGGCCCCTTTCGACCAGCGATTCTCCTATGCCTTCCTCCGTCCCGTCTCCGGCGCTGACGCGGCGTTCCGGGAGGCCTGGGCCGGCGTCCCGAGACATCGGGCGAGCTATACGGTCCGCTTCGAGCCTGTGGCCCGACTGAGCCTGTACGCGCGCGTCCGCTTCGAGTCGGAGACCCTGTGGCCCGGCTTTCGCCCTGCCGACTTCGAGAGCGGCGGGCGCTTCCCTTCCGAGCGGCCCGCCTACCTGATGATCGACCTCTCCGTGCAAAAACGCCTCTGGCGCGATCACCTCCGCGCCGCCCTCTCGTTCCACAATCTCACGAACGGCGCGTATCGTCCCCATCCCGCCGGAGCCGTCACGAACCTGACCGTGTATTTCCACCTCGAAGCGCGATTCGGGGGGAGATGACCGGGGCGTGATGACGAAAGACCCAACCCTCAGACATGTTTGAACCCTTCGAGCGGTACCGCCCGATCATCGACGACTGGGAGGCTTTCACGGAAGCGCTCGCCCGTCCGTTGCCGGTATGCGTATGGACGAACACGCTCCGGACGACCCCCGGGACGCTGGTCGAGATGCTGCGGGCCGCGGGATGCGTCCCCGAGCCGATCGCATGGCATCCCGGCGCATTCCGCCTTCAGCAGGGAGCGACAGCGGCCCATCTCCCATCGTACCTTGCCGGACTTTTCCACATCCAGGAAGAGGTCTCCATGCTCCCGGCGATGCTCCTCGCCCCGCGTCCCGGCGCGCGCGTGCTCGACCTGTGCGCCGCGCCCGGAAACAAGACCGCCGAACTCGCCGTGGCGATGCGGAATGCGGGAACCGTCGTCGCGAATGACCTGAGCCGGGGCCGCCTGAACGTCCTTCGCACGACGGTCGACCGTCTCGGGTTGCTCAACGTCAGCGTCACGCGTCACGACGCCGCCGCCTTCCCCGAGGCAAGCGGCGGCTTCGACCGGGTGCTCCTCGACGCTCCGTGCTCGTGCGAGGGGACGGCGCGCAAACATCCCCGCGTCGTCGCGCAGTCGAGCCGGGCGAACAGCCTCCGTATGAGCCGGATACAGACGCGGATGCTCGCCCGCGCCCTCCGGCGGTGCCGCCCCGGCGGACGCCTCGTGTATGCCACGTGCACCTTCGCCCCGGAGGAGAACGAGCGCGTCGTCACCGAGACGCTCCGGACCTTCGGCGACGCCGTCCGGCTGCTCCCCGCCTCCGTTCCCGGCTTTCACACCACGCCGGGCCTCACCGCATGGGAAGGCGAGACGTTCCCCGACGACCTCCGCCACGCCCTTCGCATCTGGCCGCATCACAACGACACCGGGGGCTTTTTCGTGGCCGTCCTCGAAAAAGCTCCCGACGCCGACGTCCCGGCTCCCGACCCGCCGCCTACGCTCCCCGGCGCGATCGCTCCCGGCGAAGTCCTCGCCTCGCTCGAAGCGCGTTTCGGCTTTCCCCGCGCGGTCTTCGAGGAGTGCGCCTTCTTCCGCCCCAACGACAAATACATTTCCGTCGTCGCGCGGGCTCACCGCCCCCCCGCAAAACCTTCGCCGGACATGACGGGGATGTATTTCCTCAAGACGGCGCTCCGGCATCCGAAGCTGACCACGCAGGCGGCGATGCATTTCGGCCACGCCGCCACACGAAACGTCGTCATGCTCGGCGCGGAGCAACTCGGGGCCTATCTCGACCGGCGGGAGGTGCGGCTCACGGCCACGGAAGCGGCGCGGTGCGAAGGGTTCGGATACGTGCTCGTCCGGCATCGCGGCCACACGTACGGCGTCGGGCTGTTTCGTCCCGAGGGTGCGGGCGGGCGTATGGAGAGCCTCTTCCCGAAGACGTGGGCGGGCGTGCACCGAAAGCCGGGACCGGCTACTGGAGGCGGAAGCGGAACGTGATGACGCCCGTCTGAGGCTCCTGAGGCGCGTTCGGCGGGAGCGGGTTGAAGCGCCAGCGGAGGAGTGCGTCCATGACGGCGCGTTCGAGCGCGGGGCTGCCCTTGAGGAGCGGGATCCGCCGCACGATGCGCCCCTGCGGATCCACGGTGATGCGCACGCTGATGACGGCGTTCCGCTGTTCGGCGTACACCGGGAGCGCCGTGCTCACCGGGACGCGGTTCAGCCCTTCGATCTGAAACGGCGCGGTCTTCGTCTCGTCGGCCGCCTCACCCGGGTCGCCGTCCTCCGCACCCGTCGAGCCGTCCTCGGCGCCTCCGCCCAGGGGCTTCACCGGCTCGGGCTCCGGCTCGGGCTCCGGCTCGGCGACCTCCTCCGGGTTGTTCTGCGCCTCGGGCGCGATGGTCTCCGCCTCGGGGGTGTCCACGACCTCCTCATCGACGATGGGCTCCGGCTGATCCGGGAGATCCACCGGCTTGACGTCCTCGGGGGGAGCGGCGGCGGGCGGCTCTTCGGCCTCCGGCTCCGGCGCTTCCGGCTCCTCCGCCGGCGCCGGGCGCGTCTCTACGGCGCGCTCGACCGGACGCCCCTGCGCGAGCGGACCGAAGTCCACTTCGATGAAACCGATCGGTTGTTCGTCGGCTGCCGCCACCGTGATGACCGATAAGGCCAGCACGAGAAGCGCGTGCACGCCGAGGCTGACCCCCAGCGCTACCCAGTCGTTCTTCTTCATGGCCGATTTTGACTTCATGAGCCGTCTCGCTCCCGAATGCCGTCGCAGTCTCCCTTACGTGGGATAAAAGAAGGAATCGCCTTCCTCCGGAAAACCTGCAAGAATCTCTCCGGGGGCATACCCGTCTCCCGCGCGTTTGCTCCCATTGCCCTCCGCAACCGTCGCTTTTCAGATCCGAAACGCGGGCGTCCTTCGCCGGGAAGCCGCGGCCCTGTTTCGAATCCTCCCGCCTCCCTCGTCAACCCTCAGAAAGCGCCGTCCGTGCCGACCGGAACGCTGCCGAGATGCTCTCCTCATAGGGGGGGCGGAGGACGCCGCGCTCGGTCACGATGGCTGTGACGAGCTCCGCGGGCGTGACGTCGAAGGCGGGATTGTAGACGGCGACGCCTGACGGAGCGGTCTGTCGTCCGAAGCCATGGGTGACCTCTCGGGGGTCGCGCTCCTCGATCACGATGTCCGCGCCCGAGGGGGTCCGGCGGTCGATGGTCGAGAGGGGCGCGGAGACGTAGAACGGAAGTCCGTGGGCCCGGGCGAGGACGGCGAGCGCGTACGTCCCGATCTTGTTCGCCACATCGCCGTTGGCGGCGATACGGTCGGCCCCGACGATCACGGCGTCCACCCGGCCCTCGCGCATGACGTGCCCGGCCATGGAGTCGGTGATGACGGTGGCGGGCACGCCGGCGCGCATCAGCTCCCACGCGGTGATGCGGCTTCCCTGCAAGAGCGGCCTCGTCTCGTCCACGTAGGCGCGCAGCCGCCGTCCATGCTCTCGCGCGAGGAGCAGCGGCGCGAGCGCCGTCCCATAGCCGGACGTGGCCACCCCTCCGGCGTGGCAATGGGTGAGCACCGTCATCCCGTCTTCGAAGAGCGAGAGCCCGTAGGCGCCGAGCTTCCGCCCGGCCTCGCGATCCTCCCGCTCGATGGCGCGCGCCTCTTCGAGCAGCCGCGCCCGCAGCTCCGCCTGCGACGCCTTCGGCGCATCCGCCACGACGGCCCGCATCCGGTCGAGCGCCCAGAACAGGTTCACCGCCGTGGGCCGCGTCCCGGCCAGCAAGTCGGCGGCCTCGAGCGCCACCGGATGCGGCGGCGCATAGTCGCCTTCACAGAGCGCGAGCACGACCCCGTACGCCGCGGCCACCCCGATGGCCGGCGCCCCCCGCACCCGCAGCATCCGAATCGCCTCGGCCATCGCCTGCGGCGTCTCGATGGGGAGCCAGACCTCCTCGACGGGCAAAAGCGTCTGGTCGAGGAGATCGACGCGTCCGGCGTCGTCGTTCCAGTGGAGCGGGGGAATCATCATGGGGCGTTGAGGGCTGCTGGTGGAGATCGTTGGTGGGGCATCGGGCCATCGCGCCGCCGGGAGAGGCTAGCGTTCCCGGATCCTCACGACGGTCGAGTCGGCTTCGCGTTCCCGTCCGGGGCCTGGAGCGTTCGAGGTCCATCGCTCCCGGATGACGTACCGGGGGCGCGCCTTCACCTCGTCATAAACGCGGGCCAGGTACGAACCCACCACGCCGAGGAAAAAAAGCTGAAGCCCCCCGAAGAAGAAGGCCACGAAGATGATCGAGGTCCAGCCGGGGATGGTGTTGTGAAAAACGTACTTTGCCAGGAGCACCCATACCAGGCCCACGACCGAGAGCATCGCCACGCCGACGCCGATCCGGACGGCATAGCGGAGCGGGCGGCTCGAGAAGGAGGCGATGCCGTCGAGTGCGAGTTGCATGGCCTTTCGGATGGGATACTTGCTCGTTCCCGCCGCGCGCGCGGGCCGGACGTATTCGACCCCGATCTGGTTGAAGCCGAGCCACGCAATGAGGCCCCGCACGTACGGCTGTTGTTCTTCCATCTGCCGATAAGCGTCGAGCACCGGGCGTGAGACGAGCCGGAAGTCGCCCGCGTCGAGGGGCGCGTCGATGTCCGTGATGCGCTGAAAGAAGCGGTAGAAGAGGCGCGCCGTGGTGCGTTTGAGGAAGTCGTCGCCTTCCCGTTCGCGGCGGACGCCGTACACCACGTCGTACCCCTCGCGCCATCGCGCGATCATCTCCTCGACCACCGAGAGGGGGTCCTGAAGGTCGCCGTCGAGGATCACGGCGGCGTCCGCGGTGACGAAGTTCATCCCCGCCGTGATCGCGAGTTGATGCCCGAAGTTGCGCGAGAAGCGAAGCAAGAGATAGCCGGGCCGCCCCTCGGTCAGCGCCCGGACGCGCTCCGCCGTGCCGTCCGTGCTCCCGTCGTCGATGAAGACCACCTCCGTGACTTCCGGGTGCGTCCGCCGGAACGCCTCGATCTCCCGAAAGAGCATCGGGAAAACTTCCTCCTCATTGTAGAGCGGGATGACGAAAGCGACCGCCTCCCGCTTCTGTTTCGTTTCCTCGGGTCGCATGGCGCTCGTGCGTTGGTTTCCGCGACGGTGTTCGGTGGACGGCCAGACAATATACCATCGCGGCGCGAGAAAGGCGGCGTCGGAAATACCTGTCAGGCATCCCCGGCGACCCCATGCCCGCCGATCAGCCGGGCCGGTTTCCCGTCCATGCTTGCAATTATCGGCCTCGCCCTGTTGATAAGAGCTCTTACCGCCGTATGGGCCAGAGATGCCTGGTGGTCTTCCTTACGGGTCCAGAGTTCCGTGATCAGGATCTCGTGTTCATCGGAAAGGGACTGCTGAACCAGGTATAGTTCACACCCTTTCATCGATGCGACGATGTGAGACGCCTGCAACATGAGGTCAGCCAACTCGGCTCCTTTCCCCGGCACAGAAGTTAGAACCGCTTGCATACCAAATTTCACAGGGTCTTCCATCCTTTTATCTGAGATGCGGTATGTGTCGAAGAGCACACGGCCCTGCGCCTGAGATACCTTCCCGGCGCCGGGTCATCCGGTGCGGGCATTATTCGGAAGCTTCCCCGGAATCCGGGCGTTCGAGGCGGAGGCGGAGGGAGATACGGTGCGAGAAGCCGATTCGCACGTTTGATCCCAACTTATGCCGCCAGAGCAGGAATCTTCGTCACCGAAAATGAACTCAGGTCCGCTCGTTCGCTCGCGCGTTCGATGGTCATGCCGATCACATGGCCTTCGGCGTCGAAGTCAAAAACAACGTCGGGCGCCACTTCCGCGGCATCCACGCTCGGACCCGGGCGAAGCGCAATGTAGAGGGTATCTGTATCGGGGAAATACTCAAACGTCATGACTCTTCCGGTTTGAATGATCGATCCGGGAAGGCATTGTGCAGCGTCTCACCGTCGGACAGGGTTACGACGCGTAAGTGCTTGCCGTGTTCGGGGAAGAAGCGCCAGTAACGGATACGGCCATCCGGCTGCACTTCGGTCGCCTCCGGCTCCTGGACCGTCTGTTCGCACCAATCAAGCCGAATGTAAGGACGCCCCGAGAGCACACGCCGCTTGAAGTATTCCGTCTGCTTCATGCGAGAAAGATACGCCCAGACAGTTACATTCGCTCGTGGGTGCGACCAACCCCTTGAAACCTGTCTTAGCCCAGGGTGGGTGACAGATACCCCGGGCGCCTATCTCAAGCCCCGCACCCAACAAGATACAAAAAATCACTCCGACGCTTCCCCGGAATCCGGGCGTTCGAGGCGGAGGCGGAGGGAGATACGGTGCGAGAAGCCGAGGTCGGAGCTCAGCCCGGCGAAGTCCCCGAAGCCGTAGTCGATGCTGAGTTGCTTCAGGTTCAGTCCCGTGCCCACCGACGGGGTGAGGCTGATTCCGTTGTTCGAGAGGACGCGGTTGACCCCGCCCCGGAACGCGAGCACGCCCTTATAACTGAACTCCGCCCCGAAGCGCGGGTGAAACGAGACGTCGCCGGCATTGAGGACGAAGGCGTTCTGCCCGTCGAAGGCGAGGTCCACGTCGAAGCCGAGCGTGAGCGTATTGTCGAGGCCCACGGGGAGGATGAGCCCCGAGCCGAAGCGCGCCACGGGGAGCACGAGCTCGGTTCCCCCTTCGGGCAGCGCATCGCCGAAGACCTCCTCGATGTTGCTCAATTCCCCCGCATTGATGCTCCAGCTCTGAAGCATCGTCGAGACGTCCTGCACGTTGAGCCCGAGCACGACGTGATCGCCGCGATACTGCACGCCGACGTCGAAGCTGTAGCCCCAGGCGTTCGCGAAGTCGCCGATGTTTCTCCGGATCACCTTGCCGGTGACGCCGAACGAGAAGCGCTCGTTCAGGGCCCGCGCATAGCTCATGTAGAACGCGAAGTCGGCGGCGGAAAAGGTGCGGAAGAACTGATCGGGGTTGGGGCGCGGCTGGTTGCGCTCCGGATCCCAGGCGTCGAGCGTATTCTTGATGTCGTTGACGCCGCTGCGGAAGAACGAGAAGCCGATGGTCGAGCGCGCGTTGATGGGAAAGGCGGCGCTTCCGTAATCGAACGAGACGACGCCCGCGAAGCGCTCGGCGTGCATGTACGCGATCTCGGGCGCGAGCATCCGGCTCAGCCCCGCCGGGTTCCAGTAACCCGCCGTGACGTCGTTCGCCACGGCCACGTAAGCCCCGCCCATGCCGAGCGCGCGCGCGCCGACGCCGCCCGCGAGGAAGTCCGCACCGTATTTGGCCACCTTCTGCCCGTGGGCTCCGGAGATCGCGAATGTGGAGAGGAAAAGCGCCCCCGCGAGCGCCATGCACACGGTTCTTCCCGAAATGCGACGAGGTTGATCGGCGTTCATGGCCATTGCCCCTGGTTTCAGCTTGACGCGCGAACCCCTCCGGACAGCCCCGGACGGGTTTGCGTGATCCGTTAATTTACGTATCGGTTCGTACCGGTTCGGGTCAAGGGCAAAACATTCGGGTGAAGGGAAAGGCGAGCGGGGATGATGATAGTACACCGCGCGGGGCCCGGCAACCCATGAGGCATCCGCATTATCGGAGATAGCCCGGAAAAGGGCAATGCCTTTCGGCAGCGCCTCGCGCCGTGGAGCGAAACCATATGACCTTCGGAAGCACATGTTCCTACCCGCGCCGCCGGCGTCACCCCTCCCGCTGCCGGCTCTTTCTCCGCAGGCGCGCCCCGAAGGCGCCGTCGATGCCGTGACGCGGGGGGAATGTGGCGAAAAACCCTTCGGGGGTCACCATCTCGTCCGGCACATAGCCCTGCGCGGATTCGAGGGCGAAATCGGGACGGCGGGCAAGAAACGCGGTGATGCGGTCCTCGTTCTCCTCCGGCTCGATGGTGCACGTGCCATAGACGAGCAGCCCTCCGCGGCGCACGAGACGAGCGGCAGCGTCGAGGAGTTCATCCTGAAGGGCCGTCAGTTCGGCGATCTCTTCGGGGGTTCTTCGCCAGCGGAGGTCGGCGCGCTTGGCGAGGACGCCGAGGCCGGAGCACGGCGCGTCGAGGAGGATGCGGTGGCCGGTGGGCGCGTCGGCGCGGGCGGCCAGCGTGCGGAGGTCGGCCACTTCGGTGTGAAGGATCGCCGGACCGGCCTCTCGGGCGGCGTCGGAGAGCAACCGAAGCCGGGCCTCGTTCACGTCGAAGGCCAGCACCCGACCCATCCCCGCCATCCGCTCGGCGGCATATCGCGCCTTTCCGCCCGGCGCGGCGCACACGTCGAGCACCGTCTCGCCGGGATGCGGGTCGAGAAGACGGACGACGAGCCCGGCGCTCTCGTCCTGCACCGCCACACGCCCGTCGGCGAGGAGACCCGCGCGGAGCACGGGCTGAAGAGCGCGCACCCGCACGAAATCGTCGAGGTACGGGGAGGGCTCCCACGCCACCCCGCGCGCATCGAGCTCGGCAAGCACCGCCGAACGGTCGGCCCGCGCGGTGATCCGCAGGCCGAAGAGGGGCCGCGCGTTGTTCCACGTCAGGAGCGCGACGGTCTCCGTCTCTCCGTATCGGGCCACCCACCGGCGGACCATCCACGTCGGGTGCGAATGCCGGAGGGCGAGGTCCTCGACGGGATCGCCGGTCTCCGGCTCGGGCAGCCGATCCATGCGCCGCACCATCGCACGGAGGATGCCGTTGACCAGCCGCCCCGCCCCCGGACGCACCATCCTTTTCGCCAGTTCGACCGCCTCGTTCAGAGACGCATGGGGCGGCGTATGGAGAAAAAGGAGGTCGTAGGCGGCGATGCGGAGGATTTGCCGAAGGGTAGGCTCCATCTTCTCATAATCCCCCCGGTAGAAATGCGCGATGAGGAAGTCGAGCCATCGTCGCCACCGCGTCACGCCGAAGACGTACTCGGTAGCCTGCCGCTCGGTGCGGGGATCGCTCCCGGCATCGACGACGCCCGACACCCCCACATACGCCCCTCCCACCTCGATGCGGTCGAGTTGACGCACGGCGAGGGCGCGTGCGCTTGCGGGCGGTTCCGGCGTTCGAGATCTTGCGTTCAAGGGGCTTCGGAGACAGGCGGCGTGGCGGGAAACGGATTCAGTAAACCCACGGGATCAGGCGCTTCGTCCGGCGGCGATACGCGGCATATGCCTCAAACTGCTCGGACAACAGATGTTCCTCGTACCGCACCTTGAGGATAAGGTCGAGCGCCAGGAGCGCCCAGACGCCAAGACGGACGAAAGAGAAGTCGCCCCACACGAGAGCGAGCGTGGTCAGAAGCACAGAGGTATACATGGGATGTCGGACCCAGCGATACGGCCCGCTCACGCGAAGCTCGGCGTCCGGGCGCACGTCCGGGCGCACGTTGAAGCGCCCGAGGCGCATGACCGCGACGGCGTACAGCCCGAGCGCCACCCCGACGACGAGCGCCAGACGCGGCCCCCACGCGTCCGGCCAGACCCGCCCCGTCGCCAGAAGGAAAAGGATGCACCCGAACTGCACCACCACAAACCCGTACGATTTGATTTGATGGTTCATCACAATGCCCGTCAATGGATCTCCGACCGGAGTCGGGGATGACTCGTTTCCGAAGCGTATACGGGTAACAAACACGTGCCGCCCGGCGCCCTCACGCCCATGGCCGAAGCTTCCATCCGGTGGACCCCCGCTCCACCGACGTCGGCGCTCGCAAGGGTGCGGTCGAGCAGTGCTTTTCCGGCCCTCTAAAGCAGTTCGAGGGTCTCCTCCACCACCCGTTCCACAGTGAGCCCGTAGTGCTCGAAAATCTCTCTGTAAGGCGCGGAAGCCCCGAAGCGGTTCACCCCGATGACACGCCCCTTCGGCCCGACGTACCGGTCCCATCCGAGCGTGACGCCCGCCTCCACGGCCACGCGCGCTTCCACTTCGGGCGGAAAGATCGCCTCCCGGTAATCGCGAGGCTCGCGTTCGAACAGTTCCCACGACGGCATGCTCACGACGCGGATCTTCTTCCCGAGCGGGCGCAGACGTTCCGCCGCACCGAGCGCCAGAGACACCTCGCTTCCGGTGGCCATGAGGATGGCGTCGGGGACGCCGTCGTCGTCCGAGAGCACGTATGCGCCTCGGTGGAGGCCGGCGGCGGGCGCGAGCTGCGAGCGATCGAGCACGGGCGCCTTCTGCCGCGTGAGCGCGAGGGCCGTCGGACCGTCCGTGCGGAGCATCGCCGCGCGCCACGCTTCGGCGGTTTCGGCGGCGTCGGCGGGACGGATGAACGTCATCTTCGGAATGGCCCGGAGCGCGAGGTAATGCTCGACGGGCTGATGCGTCGGCCCGTCCTCGCCGAGGCCGATGGAGTCGTGCGTATAGACGTAGATCACCGGCAGCCCCATGAGCGCGCTCAGCCGAACGGCGGGGCGCATGTAGTCGCTGAAGACGAGGAACGTGGCGCAATACGTGCGAAGCCCTCCGTGAAGGGTCATGCCGTTGCAGATCGCCGCCATCGCGTGTTCGCGCACGCCGAAGTGGAAGTACCCACCGCCGGGCCGTACGCGCGACTGCGAGACCCGCCCCTCGATAAACGTATTGTTCGAGGGGGTCAGGTCCGCCGAGCCGCCGACGAGGTTCTCCATCTTCCGCCCGATGGCGTTGAGCACCGCCCCGCTCGCCTTCCGGGTCGCCACTTCCTCGCCGGGGAGAAACACGGGGAAGTCGGCGTCCCATCCTTCGGGAAGCGTCCCTTCAAGCCAGTCGTTGAACCGTTTCGCCAGGTCGGGGTGCGCCGCTTCGTACCGTTCCATCATCACCTCCCACTGCGCCTGCGCGTCCCCGCCTCGCACGACGGCCCGCCGCATGTGGATGTGGACGTCTTCGGGCACATAGAACGTCTGGTCTTCGGGCCACCCGAGCCGCCGCTTCGTGAGGCGGACCTCCTCTTCGCCGAGCGGAGCGCCGTGCGCGGCAGCGGTGTCCTGTTTGTGCGGACTGCCGTAGCCGATGTGCGTCCGCACCGCGATGAGCGAGGGCCGCTCCGTCTCTGCCCGCGCCGCTTCGAGCGCCGCCGTGATCGCCTCGAGATCGTTGCCGTCGGCCACCGTCAGCACGTGCCAGCCGTATGCCTCGAAGCGCCCCGGCACATCCTCGGAAAAGGCGAGCGACGTGTCTCCGTCGATGGAGATGTGGTTGTCGTCGTACAGATAGATCAGCTTGCCGAGGCCGAGGTGTCCGGCGAGCGAGGCGGCTTCGTGCGAGAGGCCCTCCATGAGGTCGCCGTCGGACACGATGCCGTACGTATGATGATCGACGACCGGGAAGCCGTCACGGTTGAAATGCGCGGCGAGGTATCGTTCGGCGATGGCCATCCCGACGCCGTTGGCGAAGCCCTGCCCGAGCGGCCCGGTGGTCGTCTCCACGCCGGGCGTATGCCCGTATTCCGGATGGCCGGGCGTCCTCGATCCCCACTGACGAAAGCGCATGAGTTCCTCCATCGGCAGGTCGTAGCCCGTCAGGTGCAGCAGCGCGTAGAGGAGCATCGAGCCGTGCCCGGCCGAGAGGACGAAGCGGTCCCGGTCCGGCCATCCGGGATCGTGGGGATTGTGCTTGAGGAAGCGATCCCAGAGCACGTATGCCATCGGCGCAGCCCCCATCGGCATGCCGGGGTGCCCGCTGTGAGCCTTCTCCACCGCATCGACGGCGAGAAAACGAATGGTGTTGATGCAGCGTTGGTCGAGATTAGTCGTTGAAGCTTCGGGAACAGTGGAAACGTCGGAGGACATGGCAAATCGGGCTGTCGGGAAGGAGACTCTCGGGCCATACCGTGCGCCGGCATGACGACGCCCAACATACAAACGACGGCGCGAGGGTTGCCCGGCGGCGGGTGATAAATTTTTGGGAAAAGAGGCTCGCCCTCCGGGGGCACGACCGCACGCGGCACACCGTTCTCACGGGCCGGCGTCGGCTTCGGCGGCTTCGCGGATCAGTTCAGAGAGGCAACGCTCCGATCGTGAAGCGGCGTCAACCACGCGTCCGTTGATCAGCACCGTGGGCACGCCGCGAATGCCGAGGGCGCGGAGGTCCTCGCGGATGCTCCGTACCTGGTCGAGGTGCGCCCCTTGCTCGACGCTCGCCTGAAAACGGTCCGGGTCGAGCCCGAGTTCGGCGGCAATCTCGCGAAGCGCCCGCATGTCAAGCCCGCCCTTGCGCTGACGGGCGAACTGCGCGTCGATCATCTCGAAATACTTCCCCTCCTGCGCCGCCACGTACAACCCCTCGACCTGAAGCATCGAATAGGGAAAGACGAGATACGGCACGAAATAGAACTTCGCCCGATCCTTGTTCTCCTCGACGACCCGCTTCATGATCGGGTGCAACGCCTTGCAATGCGGGCAACTCGGATCGAAGAACTCGATGACCGTGACCGGCGCATCCCTCCGGCCCTGAAAGGGGTCGGCGATACTGATGAAGCGTTCATAATCCTCCACGACGGGCGCGTCCGGCTTGTACCGGCACGCACCCGGCGCGGGCGTCTCCGTGGTCGCCCGAACGCCGGGGGTCTCCACCGCCGCCACGGGTGCGGCGCTCGCCGTTGCAGGCGGCGGCAGGCTCTTGAAATACGCCACGTCGGCGACGATCAGGAGCACGAACGCCATCGCGAGACCGGAATACAGCCGGGACTCTCCCTTCAGCCGGGCGCGCACGTCGCCGGTGAGACCGGGCGGACGCTTCACGAGGGCGAAAACCTGCACGCCGAAGAGCGTGGCGGCAATCAGCGCCGAGATCATGCAAAGGAGACAAAACTCACCAATCTGCACGTATTGCACGAAAAAGAGATAGGCGGAATAGAGGAAGCCGAACGTGATGAGCACCGCCCGGGCCTGTTTGATCTTGACCCGAAGCGCATCTTCGACGAGCAGGACGGCAGCTCCCATCCACGCGACGAACAGGTAATAGAGCAATCCCCACACGATGTTCGAGACCCCGAAGAGTTTTCCGGCCTCACTCCCGACCACGGCTTCGCAATCGAAGGTGGGCGAGGGCTCCGAAAAGCCCAGGCACCCCCGGTCGAAGCCACGTCCCGTCTGAAGCCAGAGGTGCACGACGACGAGGATGCCGAGCAGCCCGAGCACGAAGAGCAGGCGGTCGAGCGCGGGCTGGTACGCGACGAACCGATCCGCGAACGGCCGGCTGCCGAAGGCGTCCGGGGAAGCGGTGTCTTTCTTTTTTGCGACCATGGGGTTTCGGGGCTGGTGCAGGCGTTCCGTCGTCCCTCCGGGGCGGGATCGGTCGGACGCCCGGTTGAATTCGTGTGAGTTCGTTAAGATAAAGAAACAAATCCCCGGCCGAAAGCGATGTTTCCCGTCCCCTGACGCTCCGTTGACGCCGCAACCCACAGACGCCATGTCCGTTGCTCTCGCCCCGTCCGCGCCCTGTGCCCCCGCGCTCCTCGCGAAGGCGGAGGTTCCCCGTCTGTATACGTGGATTGCTCCGGGGCACGACCTCCTGGCCGCCCTCGTCGCCTCGCGCGCCCGCCGCCGCGCCCTCGACGTCGCCCGCGTGCGCAGCGGTGAAGCGGTCCTCGAAGTGGGAGTCGGCACGGGCCTCTCGTTCCGCGAGCTCCTCCGCCTGAACCCGGACGGACGCCTCGCCGGCGTGGATCTCACCCCCGCCATGCTCCGCCGCGCCCGGCGACGCGCCGCCCGCGCCGCTCACCCCTGCTGCGACCTGCGCCTCGGGGACGCATACGCACTCGACTTCCCCGACGGTGCGTTCGACCTTGTTCTCACGGGATACATGATCGACCTTCTCCCCCGTCCGGATTTCACGCGTGTGCTGCGCGAGTTTCACCGGGTCCTGCGCCCGGGCGGACGTCTGGTCTCGTTCCACATGACCGCCGGGCGGAACCGGCGACAGCGTCTCTGGGAGCGCCTGTACCGGCTTCACCCCATCTTTCTGGGCGGGTGCCGGAGCATCCATCTCTCCTCCTACGCAGAGGAGGCCGGGTTCGTGGAGGTGAGCCGCTCGTTCGTGAGCCAGTGCGGCTTCCCCTCGGAGGTCGTCTCGGGCCGAAAGGCGGTATGAACAACGCCCCCCAAAAGGGCCGTCTCCTTGCGCCGGAGGAACGGTAGACCTTCCGTTTATGGAATCTTCCGTCAAGATGAGGGGGCATGGGAAAGCGAGACCTCGTTTTTTCTTCCGGGATGCCTACCTTGTTTGTTTCCACGCGTGAGCGCTTGCGAAGCGGCGGGCGCATGCGTCCGTCCCCCACGACCTCCCCTCCGCAGTGAACCGAGCCGACAGCCATGGGCTTAAAGGATAGGTTTAACCCGAAACGCACGTTTGATTTTGCGAAAGGGTTGTATCCACACACCCGGCACCTTTTCGAGCTTCACTTCGAGTGGCGGATCACCGGCCGGTGGATGATCTACTCCTCGCTCGTCGGGATCATCGGAGCGGTCGGCGCGCTGGTTTTCGCCTATCTCGTCGAGCACATGACCGGCTTCTTTCTGGTCGACCTGGTGGGGTATCACGCGCCGTTGCCCGGGGGTGAGGGCGCCGGAAGTGAGCCGTTCGACCTCGGCCTGGCGCTTCATCCCGCGCGGCGCTGGCTGCTCTTCTTCGTCCCCACCCTCGGCGGTCTGGTCTCCGGCTGGCTCGTCTTCACGTTCGCGCCCGAGGCCGAGGGACACGGCACGGACGCCGTGATCCGCGCCTTCCATCATGAAAAAGGCATCATCGCCCCGCGTGTACCGCTGATCAAAACCCTTGCCTCCGCCGTCACGCTCGGCACCGGCGGCAGTGCGGGTCGGGAGGGTCCCATCGCGCAGATCGGCGCGTCGCTGGCGTCGGTCATGGCGCAGAAGCTCGGCCTCTCCGAACAGGAGCGCCGGATCCTGCTCATCGCCGGCATCGCGGCGGGCGTCGGGAGCATCTTCCGCTCGCCCCTGGGCGGCGCCTTCTTCGCGGTGGAGGTGCTGTACCGGCAAGACCTGGAGAGCGAGGGGCTCATGCCCGCCGTCATCGCGGGGATCACCGGATATTCCATTTTCAGCACCGTCGAGGGGTCGGGCACGGTCTTCACCGTCCCGGAGTTTCACTTCGTGAACCCGCTCGAACTGCTCCCGGTCATCCTCTTTGCGATGCTCTGCGCCGCCATCGGCATCCTGTACGTCGATATTTTCTACGGTTCGAAAAGCGCGTTCTTCGACCGCATCAAGCTGCCGCCGCACGTGAAACCGGCCATCGGCGGCCTTTTCGTCGGCGTCATCGCCTTCTGGTTCCCCGCCGTGCTCGGCTCGAGTTACGGGTGGCTGCAACAGGCGATGTATGGCAACCTCCCGCTCCTGTTCATGGCCTTGCTCGCCTTTACGAAGATCTTCGCCACTTCATTCACCATCGGCTCCGGTGGTTCGGGCGGCGTCTTTGCCCCCTCGCTCGTCATCGGCGGCATGCTCGGCGGGCTCTTCGGCGAAGGGCTGCACGCGCTCTTTCCCACCTTCATCCATCAACCCGAAGCCTACGTCATGATCGGCATGGCGACGTTCTTCGCCGGCGTGGCCAACGTGCCGATCACCACCACCATCATGATCTCGGAGATGACCGGGAGCTACAACCTGCTGGTCCCGCTCATCTTCGGCGGCACACTGATCCACCTGATGATCCAGCGATGGAGCCTCTACACGCAGCAGGTCAAGTCGTACACCGACTCGCCCGCCCACCGGGATGCGCTGCTGCCCGACCTGCTCAGCGGCATCCTGGTCCGGAACGTCATCAAGTATCCCGTGCACTTCCACGTGCTCGAACCCTCGAATACGCTCGACGAGATCCTGAGCGTCTTCACGCGCACGCAGGAGGTGGTGCTTCCGGTGCTCGCCTCTAAACCCGAAGAGGGACGCAAGTACTCGGGGCTGGTGCTGCTCGACGACGTGCAGTCGCTCTTGCAATCCGAGGACCTGCTCCGTAAGCTCGTCATCGCCGAGGACATCGAGCAGCCCTTCGCCTCGGTCCGGCTCGACGACACCCTGGAGACGGTGATGGATACCTTCGAGCGCACGGGGTATCCCGAATTGCCGGTCGTGAATCCGGAGGGAGAGATCGTCGGATTCATCCGCCAGGGAGATCTGATCAGCGAATATTATCGGGCCTTCCTCCGCATGAAGCGGGAAGATCAGGCCGCTTGACACATGCCCTATGAGCCGCTTCAAGGACATTGTGAATTTCTCTTTCCAGATCGAGAACGAGATTCTGTCGAGGCTCTTCTACATTGCCGCCACGCTGATCGTCCTCTACGTGTTCGTACGGCTGGCGCAGCGGCTGGCCAGGCGGTTTTTCACCGATCCCGTCCGCCTGTACAACGCCGTCAAGATCATCCGTCGCATCGGGGGGGCGCTGGCGATCACGGCGATTTTCGTGCTGCTCTCGCCGGACGTGCGCGGGCTGCTGACGGTGCTCACGCTCATCGGCGCCGGGCTTGCCATTGCGCTGCGGGAGGCGCTCCTGAGCTTCGTCGGGTGGATCCGGATCGGGCTCATCGCACCGTACAAGATCGGAGACCGCATCGAGATCAACGGCATCCGGGGAGACGTTATCGACATCCGTGTGCTGCGGACGACGCTCATGGAGATCGGCAACTGGGTCGACGCCGACCAGAGCACGGGGCGCATCGTGCACGTGCCCAACAGCTGGGTGTTCATGCACGCCGCCTTCAATTATACGCGCGGGTTCCGGTTCATCTGGAACGAACTTCCGGTGACCGTCACCTTCCGTAGCGACTGGCAGGCGGCGCACGACATCATGCTTCAACTCGCCGCCATCTCCGCCGAGATCGTCGAACAGCAGGCGGCCCGGGAGATCCGCGAGATGACGAGCGAATACCTCGTGCACTTCAGCATCCTCTCGCCGTTCGTCTACGTTCGCATCGCCGAGAACGGGGTGCGGCTGACGCTCCGATACCTCTGCGAGGCCCGCAAGCGCCGGGGGACCGAGCACGCGCTGACGCTCTCGATCCTCGACGAGTTCAAGAAACACGGCGGCATCGAGCTGGCGTATCCGATGGTCGGCGTCTCGATGCCGGACACGCCGCAGTTCGGCCCCGTGCCCCGACCGGAGACCTCCTCATGAGCCGCCCTCAGAGAAGCGCGCGAGCGTTTGATTCTCAGGAACCGCCGTCGTATTTTCCCGCCATGAACCGCGCACCGGCATCCGCAACGTTTCCCCATCGCTTTTGGTGGCGGCCCGCACATCTTGCAGTGGGTCGCGCGACGGCGCGCGCCTGAGCCGGCGGTTCCTTCCAGCGTTGACGGCCCACTGCTCGAACGGCAGTGGGTTTTTTTATGCAGGCCAACGTCTTTCCGAAGCCATGATGACACGCGACGAGTTCCGCACGCTGGCGGAGGCCCATCGGGCCGAGGGCGTCCCGCGCTTCGTCGTCCCGGTCCACAAGCGCCTCAGCGCCGATCTGCTGACGCCGGTCTCGGCGTTCCTGGCGCTGCGGCGCTCGGGCCGGCACGGCTTTCTCCTCGAGAGCGTCGAGGGCGGGGAGAAGCTGGCGCGCTACTCGTTCCTCGGCAAGGATCCCTACCGCATCGTGCGCGCGCGCGGCGCAGCCGTGACCGTGGAGACGGACGGGCGGGAGACCCCCGAAGCGGGCGACATCTTCTCGGTGCTCCAAAGAATGCTCGACCGGTATACGGAGCTCAAGGTGCCCGGCCTGCCGCGCCTGACGTGCGGGGCGGTGGGCTACCTCGGCTACGACGTCGTCCGGCTGATCGAACGGCTTCCCCATCCCCCGCCCGACGACCAGGACCTGCCCGATGCGGTGTGGTGCTTCTACGACACCCTCGTCGCCTTCGACCACGTCAAGCACCAACTCGTCCTCATGGCGAGCGCATTCGTCGAACCCGAGACGGATCTGGACGCAGCGTATGCCGACGCGCGGGCGCGTCTCTCCCGCCTCGAAGCCGAACTCGGAGCGTCGTTCGAGAGCCCGGAGCCCGTCACGCTCACGAGCGAAAACGTGCGCTCGAACTTCGCCCGGGAAGACTTCGAGGCGGCCGTCGAACGGGCGCGCCGGCATATTTATGAGGGCGACATCTTTCAGGTGGTCCTCTCCCAGCGCTTCTCGATGACCTTCACCGGCGACCGGTTCAACCTGTACCGCGCCCTCCGGCAAGTCAATCCCTCGCCGTACCTCTTTTACCTCGACTTCGACGGGTTCTCGCTCATCGGTTCGTCGCCGGAGGTGCTCGTGCGTGTGGAGGACGAACGCGCCGAGGTGCTCCCCATCGCCGGGACCCGCAAGCGCGGCGAGACCCCGGACGAGGACGCCCGCCTCGAAGCCGAGCTCCTCGCCGACCCGAAGGAGCGTGCCGAGCACCTCATGCTCGTGGACCTCGGCCGGAACGACCTCGGGCGCGTCTGCCGGTACGGATCGGTCTCCGTCGACCGGTATGCCTACGTCGAGCGGTATTCGCACGTGATGCACATCGTCTCCTCCGTTTCCGGCCTGCTGGCCGAGCGCCGGGGGGCGATGGAGGTGCTGGCGGCGTGCTTCCCCGCCGGAACGGTCAGCGGCGCGCCGAAGGTCCGCGCCATGGAGCTCATCGACACCCTCGAACCCACGCGGCGCGGCATCTACGCCGGCGCCGTGGGCTACGTGGACTTCTCCGGCAATCTGGACACGTGCATCACCATACGGACCATGCTCGTCAGGGACCGGACCATCTACATTCAGGCGGGGGCGGGCATCGTGGCCGACAGCGATCCGGCCTTCGAGTTCGAGGAGACCGTGAACAAGGCGCGGGCGCTCTACCGCGCGATGCACGTGGCCGCGGAGGGGCTGCTCTGACGCGCCGCCGAACCGCACACCGTTTTCGGCATACATCCATACACCGATACCGCTTCGCTTTCATACCTTACCAGAAACGATCTCGAAACCCAACCAACACGAACATGGGACTGAAGGAAGCATTGCTCAAAAAAGGCTGGGCCGGGCGCACGATCAGCCGGGAGGAGACCGTCGAACGGCTCAATCCGCTCATCCGGCAGTTGACCGTGCTCATGTACGCCTACCGGCACGCCGTCGATCACCTCGCCGACCGCGCCATCGCCGCCGAACTGGACGCGACGATGAAGACGCTCCGCGCCGACATCGGGAAGCTGAGCGAGACGGTGCTCAGCAACGGCGGCATCGCCTACAGCGGAGTCGATCTCGATCCCGCCGCATTCGCTCCCGGCTCGAACGACGACGAGATACTGTTCAACCTGCTCGATGCCGAAGAGGCGTTTCACGAGCGGGTCGAGGCCGAGCAAGAAGTCGAGCATCAGATGCGCACGCGCGCGATCCTCGGCGTCGTAAAACAAAACAGTCGCGACCGCCTCGAGCTGCTCCGCACGCATACGAGCCGTCGCCGCCGTACAGCGAAGACCGGAACGACGAACGCCTCATGAAAACGCCCGCCTCCACCCCGCCGCTCCCCGAGTCTGCCGTGGCGCCGAAAACCAGTGCCGATCAGCCGCAACGGACCGTCGTCGTCTCCGGCATACAGCCGTCGGGGACGCTCCACCTCGGCAACTATTTCGGCGCGCTCCGGCAGCACATCGCCCTCCACAAGCGATACGAGGCCTACTACTTCATCGTCAACTACCACGCGCTGACCTCGCTCAAGGACGCCGAGGCCCTCCGAAAGTACACCCTCGACGTGGCCCTCGACTACCTCGCGCTCGGCTTCGATCCGACGCGGGCCAACCTCTTCCTTCAGAGCGACGTCCCGCAGGTCACCGAACTCGCGTGGCTCTTCTATAACATCACCCCCGTGTCGCAGCTCGAGAAGGCCGTCTCGTACAAGGACAAGGTGGCGCAGGGGCTCCCGGCCAACGCGGGGCTGTTCAACTACCCCGTCCTGCAGGCGGCCGACATCCTCATCTACGGCGGGACGCTCGTGCCCGTCGGGGCGGATCAGAAACAGCACATCGAGATCACACGGGACCTCGCCCAGCGCTTCAACCTGACCTATTGCCCCGACGCCCCCCTCTTCCCCATCCCCGAACCGTACATCCTCGAAGACGTGGCCGTCGTGCCCGGCCTCGACGGGCGGAAAATGTCGAAGAGCTACGGCAACACCATCGGCATCTTCGACGAAGGCAAGACGCTCAAAAAAAAGGTGATGAGCATCGTCACCGACTCGACGCCGCTCGAAGCGCCGAAAGACCCGGAGAAGTGCACCGTCTTTGCCCTCATCAAACTCTTCGCCGACGACGAGACGCGCGCGCGCATCGCGGCGGCCTACCGGGCGGGCGGCTATGGGTACGGACATGCCAAAAAGGAACTTTTTCGTCTGATCTCCGACTACTTTGCCGAGGCGCGGGAACGACGACGCGAACTCGAAAGCCACCCGGATTACGTCATGGACGTCCTCCGCGAGGGCGGACGCAAGGGCCGTGAGAAGGCGGAAGCGTACATGGAGCGCGCGCGCGAATGTGTGGGCCTCCTCCGCACCCTCTGAAGTATTTTTCACCGTAGCACCCTCTCCACCGATGATCCTCGTTCTCGACAATTACGACTCCTTCACATACAACCTCGTGCATCTGCTCGCGCGCGGGGCGACGGGCGTCGAGGTGGTCCGCAACGATGAAGTGACCGTCGACGACGTGCGGGCGATGGCGCCCGAGGGCATCCTCCTCTCGCCCGGCCCCGGACGCCCCTCGGAAGCGGGCATCATGGAAGCACTCATCCGCGCGCTCGCCCCGCACGTGCCCATCCTCGGCGTGTGCCTCGGGCATCAGGCCATCGGAGAGGTCTTCGGCGGTGCGGTGACGCATGCGCCGACGCTCATGCACGGCAAGACGAGCCCCGTCCGCCACGACGGACGCACCATCTTCGAAGGCGTCGCGCAGGACTTCATCGCCACGCGGTACCACTCGCTCGTCATCGACCGGGCCTCGCTCCCGGAGCCGCTCGAAGTCTCCGCCGAGACCGGCGACGGCGTCATCATGGGCCTTCGGCACCGCAGCCTCCCCGTCGAAGGCATACAGTTTCATCCGGAGAGCGTCCTCACCCGAGAAGGACCGAAGTTGATCGCGAACTGGCTCGCCCGCGTCGCGGCCTTTCACGAGAACGTGCCCGGATAAGCCTCCGGCGCGCCGTCGTCTTTCCCCCACCCCGTTTGCCTTCCGATGAAAGCCTTCCTCAAGATCATCGCAGCCCGGCAGTCGCTCACGCAGGCGCAGGCCGAAGAAGCCATGCACGCGATGATGCGCGGCGACGCCTCGCCGGAAGAGACGGCGGGACTGCTCATGGGCCTGCGCGCACGCGGCGAGACGCTCGACGAACTCACCGGCTTCACCCGCGTCATGCGCGCCTACGCCGTGCCCGTCGCCGTGGACGATCCCGACGCGCTCGACATCGTCGGCACCGGAGGCGACGGCAGCGGGACGTTCAACATCTCGACGGCGGCCGCTTTCGTGTGCGCGGGCGCGGGTGTGACCGTCGCCAAGCACGGCAACCGCTCGGTGTCGTCGAAGTGCGGCTCGGCCGACGTGCTCGCCGAACTCGGCGTGCGCGCCGAACTCGGCAAGGAGGGCGTCGAATATTGCCTTCGGGAAGCGGGTCTCGCGTTCCTCTTCGCCCCGTATTTCCACCCCGCCCTGCGTCACGTGATGCCCGTGCGGCGCGCGCTCGGCGTCCGAACGTTCTTCAACATCCTCGGCCCGCTGTGCAATCCCGCCGGAGTGCGCCGCTATCTCGTGGGCGCGTTCCACGAGGACGTGGCCCGCATGATGGCGGGCATCCTCGGGCGGCTCGGCGCGAAGCACGCCCTGACCGTGCATGCGGAGGACGGCCTCGACGAACTTTCGATCGCCGCGCCGACGACCCTCTTCGAGCACCGCGCGCCGGAGGCGGGCGAGGCCGCCGGAATCACCCGGCGGAGCGTCACGCCCGAGGCGCACGGCTTGACGCGCGCGCCCCTCGCCACCCTCGCCGGCGGCGACGCCCGCGAGAACGCCGCCCTCATCCGCGACGTGCTCGCCGGTCGTCCCGGTCCGCGCCGCGACGTCGTGCTCCTGAACGCGGCGTACGGCCTCCTCGCGAGCGGCCGCTTCGAGGACCTCGACGCCTGCTTCGAGGCCGCGCGCGCAAGCATCGACACGGGCGCGGCCCAGGCCCGCCTCGACGCCCTCATCGACGTCTCGAACCAGGCGCCTCACCCCACATGAGCGCGCCCCGGCTCGCCCCCTCTTATCCCCTGCGCCATCCCAGACCATAACCATAACTAACCACGGAGGACACCCCGATGCGTGACTTCAGAAACCACTTCAACGAACGATTTACGGGCTTTCCGACGCGATATTGGCGCTTCGCACCGTGCGCACGCCCCTCCTCCGTTCCCCGAAGACCTCGACCTCAGGAAAGCCGATTATGAAGACCATCCTCGATCAGATCATACACGACACCCGCGAACTCGTCTCCCGCCGAAAGGCTCACGTCCCGCTCCAGAGGCTCGAAGAGAAACCCTTCTTCCACGGGCCAACCCTTCCGCTCGCCAAAGCCCTCCGCCGCGACCGCCTCGCCGTCATCGCCGAGATCAAGAAAGCTTCTCCCTCGAAAGGCGTCATTCGCCCCGACTTCGACGTGACGGACCTCGCCCGGCAGTACAAGTCCGCCGGGGCCGACGCGGTCTCCGTCCTCACCGAACCCGCACATTTTCAGGGCTCGCTCGACTATCTCGCCCGCGTCCGGTGCACGGTGGACCTCCCGCTGCTCCGGAAGGATTTCATCATCGACCCGTATCAGCTCGTCGAAGCGAGGGCCTACGGCGCGGACGCCGTGCTCCTCATCGCCGCCGTGCTCGACCGGACGCACCTCCGCGACCTCCACCAGGCCGCCGACGCACTCGGACTCTCATGCCTCGTCGAAGTGCACGAGGCCGAGGAGCTCGACCGCATCGACTTCGATCAGGTGAAGATCCTCGGCGTCAACAATCGCAACCTCCGGACGTTCGAGGTAGACGTGGATCACGCGCTTCGGGTGTTCACCCGAGTCCCCGAAGGGATCGTGCGCGTGGCGGAGAGCGGCCTTCGGAGCGCCGACGAGCTGGCCTACCTCCGCGCGCGCGGGGTGGACGCGGTCCTCATCGGCGAGACCTTCATGCGGGCGGCAGCGCCCGGCGAGAAGCTCCGCGCGATGCAACGTGAGGTCGCGGCAAAGCTGGCGCGGACGAAGGTCCCGCTCCGGAAGGTCGTCTGACGCTCCCCGGACCTTCCGCGAAACACCCCTCCGGAAAACGGGTTCTCTGTGCCTCTGTTCTTCCGATCAAGGCCCACGTCATGGATATCAAACTCAAGGTTTGCGGCATCACCAACCTGGCCGACGCGCGGTTCTGTGCGGCGGCGGGCGCGGACTATCTCGGCTTCGTTCAGTACGAAGGCAGCCCCCGGCACATCGCCCCCGGCGACGCGTCGGAGATCATCGCGTGGATGTACGGCCCGAAGGCCGTCGGCGTCTACGTGAACGCTTCCGTCGAAGAGGTGAACCGGACGGCGGAGGAAGCCGGGTTCGACCTCGTGCAGCTTCACGGGGTCGAGCCGCCGGAGGTATGTGCCGCCCTCGAGCGGCCCGTCGTCAAGGCCCTCCACGTCTCGCCCGCGACGCGGGTCGACGATCTCCGCCGGCTCATGGACCGTTATGCGCCGCACGTCGAAGCCTTCCTCCTCGACACGAAGCGCGACGACGCGTGGGGCGGCACGGGCGAGCGTTTCGACTGGAGCATCGCGCGCGCGCTCGCCGGCGAGCACCGCCTCTTCCTCGCCGGCGGTCTCGACGCCGAAAACGTTGCCGAGGCCGTCCGCACCGTCCGTCCGTATGCCGTCGATCTTTCGAGCAGCCTCGAATACGAGCCGGGACGAAAGGATTTCGACCGGCTCTCGGCTTTTTTCACCGCTTTTGATGCGCTCCGTGCCGAAGCGCTCGAAGGCTGAGCCCTTTCCCGCGTCTGCCCATGTCCCCCTCCGCGCCCTACGCCGCCCCCGACGCCGCCGGTCACTTCGGTCCGTACGGCGGGACGTTCGTGCCCGAGATCCTCGTGCCCGCCCTCGAAGAGCTCAAGCTTGCGTACGCGGAGGCGCACCGCGACCCTGCGTTTCACCGGGCCTTCCACACCTTGCTCCGGGACTACGTGGGGCGGCCGACGCCGCTCACCTTCGCCGAACGCCTCACGGAAACCCTCGGAGGGCCGCGTATTTATCTCAAGCGCGAGGACCTGTGCCACACCGGGGCGCACAAGATCAACAACACCATCGGGCAGATCCTCCTGGCGCGGCGCATGGGCAAGCGGCGCATCATCGCCGAGACCGGCGCGGGGCAGCACGGCGTCGCCACGGCGACGGTCTGCGCCCTCTTCGGCGTGGACTGTGTGGTGTACATGGGCGAGGAGGACGTCGAACGGCAACGGCTGAACGTGCGACGGATGGAGCTGCTCGGCGCGGAGGTGCGGCCCGTCAGAAGCGGGAGCCGGACGCTCAAGGATGCCACGAACGAGGCCATCCGGGACTGGGTGACGAACGTGCGCGACACGTTCTACATCATCGGCTCCGTCGTCGGCCCGCATCCCTATCCGATGATGGTGCGCGATTTTCACCGCGTCATCGGGGAGGAGACGCGGCGGCAGCTGCTCGAACGTGAGGGCCGGGAAACGCCCGATGCGCTCGTGGCCTGCGTGGGCGGCGGCTCGAACGCGATGGGACTTTTCCACCCTTTCCTCGACGACGACGTGCCCCTCTTTGGGGTGGAAGCCGCCGGCGAGGGTCTCGACGGGCGCCATGCCGCCACGCTCACCCGCGGCGCGCCGGGCGTGCTCCACGGCGCGATGAGCTATCTCCTTCAGACGGACGAGGGCCAGGTCGAACTGGCCCACTCGATCTCCGCCGGGCTCGACTATCCGGGCGTCGGGCCGGAGCACGCCTACCTCAAGGACACGGGCCGCGTGACGTACCGCTCCGCGACCGACGACGAGGCCCTCGAAGCCGTGAAGCTCCTCGCGCGAACGGAAGGCATCATCCCCGCCCTCGAGACGGCGCACGCCCTGGCCCTCCTGCCGAAGCTCGCCCGCGAACTCCCCGCCGGCGCCGTCGTCGTGGTCAACTGCTCCGGGCGCGGCGACAAGGACATGGGCACGATCACCGAGCACCTCGACGACGGAATCCCGCGCCGCCCTTTCCCCGAAGCCAACCCCTCGATCCCCGGATGTCCCGACTGAGCGACACGTTCGACACCCTGCGCGCGCGCGGCGAGAAAGCGCTCGGCCTGTTCCTCACGAACGGCTTCCCCGACCCCGCGAGCACGCTCCCCATCCTCCAGGCCGTCGATGCCGGCGGCGCCGACTTCATCGAGCTCGGCATGCCGTTCAGCGACCCGCTGGCCGAGGGGCTGCCCATCCAGCGTTCGAGCGCGCGCGCCCTTCGGCAGGGCGTCTCGATGGAAGATGCCTTCCTCACGGTCGAGCGCTTTCGGGAACGAAGCGGGACGCCGGTGCTCCTCATGGGCTACGTCAATCCCATCCTTCGCTTCGGTGTTCGCGCGTTTTGCCGCCGGGCCGTTGCCTCCGGCGTGGACGGCCTCATCCTCCCCGACCTCCCGCTCGAAGAACGCGGGCTCCTCGCCGGCGAAGCTCGCGCGGCGGGTCTCGACCTCGTCTCCCTCATCGCCCCGAACACGCCGGAGGCCCGCGTCCGCGCCATCGACGAGGCGACGAGCGGCTTCGTGTACGCCGTCTCCATCACGGGCCTGACGGGGAGCGGCCTCGGCGCGCACGAGGCCGTGGCGGCCTACCTCGAACGCGCGCGGCGGCTCGTCGCGCACAACCCGCTTCTCGTCGGCTTCGGCATTCGCTCCCATGCCGACGCCCTCCGCCTGACCCGCCATACCGACGGCTTCATCGTCGGCTCGGCGCTCATCGAACACGTCGAGCGGCTGTGGGACGACGCGTCGGTCCCGGAAACGGAGAAGCTCGCCTCCGTCCGCCGCTTCGCCGAAGCGCTCAAGCGCGGCTCCCGCGCCGAACGCGCCTCGACCGACGCCTGAAGGCCGGAAGCAACTCCTTCGCGCCCCCGGTGTCTAAGGAACGGCGTCCCGGGAACGCGGCGGCTTGAAATCCTCCACCGTCCTCCGTAGGATACCTCCACCCTTGACCACCCACTGCCGCATGTCGCGGCGACAGCCGATAAACCTCATGAGACGACTTCCCCGCACGCGCCCACCTCATCCCCTGCTCTTCGCAGCGGGACTGCTTCTGCTCACCGGCGGCCTCTTCGGGTGTGAAGCCCTCGAGAACACTCCGAACGCCATCGGCAGAGAAGGCGAGATCACCATCGTGATCGACTCTACGCGATGGGAAGGCGAGATCGGAGAGGCCATTCGCGAAGAACTCGGCATGTGGATCGGCACCCTTCCGGCGCCCGAGCGCATGTTCGACCTCGTGCACCTGAGCCTCGTCTCTCCCCGCGTGCTCGACGTCGTCCAAAAGCAAAAAAACGTCGTTTTCGTCGCCCCCCTGAGCGACTCGACGAACGAGGCGAAGTTCATCGAGAGCCGTCTCGACGAGGGCGCCCGGGCCGCGATCCTTGCCGGTCAGAGCGCCGTCGTCCCCCGCCGCGATCTGTGGCGGCGATATCAGCAGGTCGTCTACGTCACCGCCGCCACGCCGGAGGCCGTCGCCCAGGCGATCCACGAGCGCGGAGAGGATCTCCGCTACGTCTTCAACACCATCACGCGGGAGCGCATGACCCTCTCCATGTTCGAGAAAGGCCGCCAGCAGGATCTCGAACAGCAGATCATGGACCGGCACGGCTTTGCCGTCAACGTCCAGCACGACTACTTCATCGCCCTCGACACGACCAACTTCATCTGGCTCCGGCGCGTCGTCTCCAGCGATTCGTGGCGGAGCCTCTTCGTCTATTATGAAGAGAACGCCGATCCCTCGGAGCTCACCCCGGAATGGGTCTATGCCACCCGGGACAGCCTCACGAGGCAGCACGTCCGGGGCACACTCGATGGTTTCGTAGCCATTGACTACCGCCGCCCGCTCGAGACCGAGAACATCAACTTCCTCGATCGTTTCGCCTACGAGACACGCGGGCTCTGGCACATGCTCGGAGAAGATGAGAACGGGGAAACGTATGAGTTCGGCATGGGCGGGCCGTTCCTCACGTACGCCTTCTATGACCAGGACTCCGGGCGCACCTACCTCATCGACGGGATGGTTTTCGCGCCCGGCTATGAAAAACGCGAGTTTTTACGACAACTCGAAGTGATTGCCTATACGTTCCGAACCCGCCAGGAAGCCGAAGCGCAGGCCGAACCCGTTCCCACCGACTGAGCATGGCCAAGACGTCGCTCTTCCCGCCGAGCCTTCCCGGATGCACCCGCCGGACGCTCGTCGCCGTCCTCCTCGCGACCATGCTTCCGGCGTGCTCGTCCTTCTCCACGCCCGAGCCGCCCGTGGCCGACAGCACCCTGGTCGAAGTGCTCGTCGACCTCCAGCTCGTCTCGGCCCGCTCCGACCTGTACCGCGACGTCCCTCCCGGCACGCGGGACTCCGTGCTCGTTCGCCACGGCCTCACCGAGGCCGACTTCGAAGCGGCGATGCGCTATTATTCCGAGCATCCGGAGGCCTTCGTCGAGATCTATACGAACGTCCTCGATCGCATCAACGAGGAACGTCAGGGGGAATGATCGCTCCCGGGACGCTCAGATACCCAGCGCTTCGGCGGCGCGTTTATACTCGTCGGGTCGAACGTAAATGATGTATCCGTAACTTCCTTTCCCGTCCGCCACACCGCTGGAAGCATAGACGTTTACGCCCGCCTGATAAAGCTTTTCATGAACTTCGGCGAGCGCGCCGAGGTGATCGTCTCCCTGCACGAGAAGCGCGGGGTGAGGACCGTCTAACTGGATGTGGGCCTTCGCTGCCTCCGTGCGAAGCTTGGCCGTATCCTCGGGAAATATTGCGAGTTGCGTGTGCATCGGCCCGACCGGCACCGCGGAAAATGCGAGCAGGTTGACGCCGAGAGACGCCAGCGAGGCAAGCAGTTTGTACGCCTCTCCCGGCTCATCCCTGACGGTCGTATAGAAATAATCAGCGCATCGTATGTGGTGTCCCATCATCGTTCCTCCTTTGCTCTTTTCTCGATCGATTCAGCGCCATCTACGCGCGTCCCATCGCTTACCCGGCCCGCCGACCGGAAGACGCTCCCGGACCCCTCAACAGCTGTTTTACGATGGAAAAGTCTTCTCGTTCATGATCAGGCGTCGGGGGTGCGGGGCTCCGAGCGGGTCAGGTAAGCCTCGCCTTTCTCGGTCAGGAGGAAGCGTTCTTCGAGGGGATCCGGCGCCTGGAGGTAGCCTTCCCGGACCAGCCAATCGAGCAGACCGTCGAGGCGGTGATCCGGAACGGGCGCGCGTTCGAGCCATTGGGCGCGGGGCTGCCCTTCGCGCACCGCGCCGAGGAGGTGTCGAAGGGCCGGTTCATCCTCGGGCAGAATCACCTTCGGGCGATGCCTGCCCAGACAGACGTCGCATGTTCCGCAATGCTCGGGGCTCGGCTCTCCGAAGTACGAGAGGAGGAAATGCCGGCGGCACGTGATGGAACGGGCATACCGGAGCATGTCCGCGAGCCGGGTCTCGGCCTGCCGTCGCGCGCGACGCACCGCGGCATCGTCGATGGGCAAACGTTGCGCCCGGTGTTCGTTGAGTTGAAGGAGCAGGGCGGTCCCCGGTGGACGCCACCCGAGCAGGCCGCGCTCCTGGAGGAAAGCGAGCCCCTTCATCAAGCGTTCCCGTTCGAGGCCGGTGCGCTTTTCGAGCAGACGCACGTCGATCGGACGCCATTCGGTGAAGGCCTGCGCGTTCACCGAGCGCAACAGTTCGTCCACGAAGGCTGCGAGCGCCCGTTGCTTCTGCGCACCGGCATAGCGGCGGATCGCGTCGGCGGGCTGGAGGAAACGGATCATGCCCTGCCCTTTTCGAAGGGGCAGCACCGTCCATGTCTGCTGCCGTTCGAGCAGTTCGACGGCCGTGGCGATCTTTGCGCGTCCGAGCCCCGACAGTCGTTGCACGGCTTCGAACGCGAGCGTGAGCGGCGCCTCGGGCAATGCGGCCACGGCGACCTGGTTGAGATTGCACACCGCGTCATAGACGGCGCGCACTTCCTTCGCCGTGGGATGCGCGTTGTCGATGAGGGCGCGCTGCGTCGCCACGTCGCGCTCGTGAAAGAGCAGCACGGCATAGGCGCGCGCGCCGTCCCGTCCCGCGCGCCCCGCCTCCTGATAGTATCCCTCCAGACTCGACGGCGCATCGACGTGGACCACGAAGCGCACGTCCGGTTTGTCGATGCCCATGCCGAAGGCGTTCGTCGTCACCATGACGCGAAGCGCGCCTTCGAGCCATGCCTGCTGCGTGCGCGCCCGCTCCGCCTGCGGCAGACCGCCGTGGTAGCGACCCACCGTCGCGCCCCGGGCCTGCAGCCATGCCGCCCAGGTCTCGACCGAGCGCCGGGTGGCCCCGTACAGAATGCCGCTTCCGGGCACGTTCCTGATCACGTCAAGGACCTTCTCCCGCTTGTTCTCCGTCCGGAAAAGCGACCACACGAGGTTGGGACGGTCGAAACCCCGGATCACCACAGCCGGATCGCGGAGGCCGAGCAGCCTGAGGATGTCCCGGCGCACCGGCGGCGTAGCCGTGGCCGTGACGGCGAGGATCGGCGGGTCGTCGAGAAACGCGCGCACGTCCGGGAGCCGGAGATAGGCGGGACGGAAGTTATGGCCCCACTCGCTCACACAATGGGCCTCGTCGACGGCCAGGAGGCTCACGTTCAGCCGCTCCCCCCGCGCCTGGAACATCTCCGTGTCGAAGCGCTCCGGAGCGACGTAGAGCAAGCGATATTTTCCGAACTCGGCGTCCGTCCACCGCTGATCGATCTCCCGCGCCGAGAGCGTGCTGTTGATGAACGCCGCCGAGATGCCGCGCGCGCGAAGCCCCGCCACCTGGTCCTGCATGAGCGCGATCAGTGGCGAGACGACGAGGGTCAGCCCCTCCCGAAGGAGCGCCGGAATCTGATAGCACAGCGACTTCCCTCCGCCGGTGGGCAACACGGCAAAGACGTCCCGGCCGGCAAGCACGGCATCGATGGCTTCCCCTTGTCCCGGGCGAAAGTCGTCATGGCCCCAGTGCTTCCGGAGCGCTGCCCGCGCCTGCTCCCGCACGTCTTGTTTTTCCTTCGTCATATGCGCGCCCGCCCGTCTCGTCGTTCGTCCCGCGTGCGCTTTCTCCACATCGTTACAATTTCCTTGCAATCACCGGGGTTATAAAATAGCGCTTCCTGTGTTTATAGCATACACATCTAGATCAGCTCTTCTCAGGAAAGCCGGCGCGACAGGTGGGGATTGCGCCGGCTTTCTGTTTTTCCGGCGCAGGCGCGAAGGTCATCGCGTGAAGGCGGCTTCGTACCGCGCCACGTTGCCCACCCGGTCGGTCACGATCATCGAGAGCGTGTGCGGACCGGGGGCTATGCGCCCGTCGAAGGTGTGGACGAGCGTTCCCGTCTTCGCGTCGTAGGCAAAGAGCGTCCATTCACCATCGACGTATCCCACATACGAGGCGATCCCCGCCAGGTCGTCTTTGATCCGGAGCCGGATGCTCGTCAGCCCGCGCATCGACTTTCCCGCCCGTATGTTGAGCGGGCGGATGTCGGGCGCGAGGGTATCGACCGTCACGAAGAAGGTCCCGAACGAACGCACGCGGGTCTCGAGGAAGCCGTTCCGAAAGGCCCCACCCACCGAGCTCACGTTCCCCTTCGGATCCACGCGCGCGATCAGGGCGCGACGCCGGAGGGCTTTCGGGAGAGCATCCGCGCGGAGGTCGAGCGTGAGGCTTTTGTGGACGGGCGTGAACGCATCGTGGAGGGCGTGAAGCGGTGAGAACGCGCCTTCCTTCGGGGGGAGGGCCTGATAGCGAAGCTCGAGGTCCTCGTACAGCGCATACGCCGGGAAGGACACCCGCAGCCCCTCGCGCTGGAAGACGGCGGACCGCGCCCTCGGGATGACCGCCGCATACCCCGACGCATCGCCGACCGATACCGGGCGCGCCGTCGTCCCTTCGACCGCGAAGGCCAGTCGCGCGCGGTTGCCCGCCGCATCCTCGACGGTATACGTCAGCCGACGGCGCATCCCCTCCGAGACGTTCAGAAAACCCCGGTTCTCGGTCCGATAAAAGGGAAGCCGGTTTCCCGGAAGAAGGAAGCTTCGCTGAACCCACCGGCGGGAACGTTCGTGTTCGGCGTAATCGACGTGCGCGTTGATGTATCGGGTCTGTGCAAAGCTGAAGCGGTCGATCTCCGAGCGGAAGAGCGTCTCGTCGTCGGCGTCGAGCCGGATGCGGAAAACGCCGAGCCGGTTGTTTGAGCCGTCGTGATAGTCGTGCGTCTGGAGGCCGAAGCCGATGCGCCCGTGTGCCTGGATGCGACGCACGTCGCGGAGGCGGTAGGCGCCGTTTTCCCGCGTCACCCGGAGCGTCGCCGGAGCGCCGGGACGCACGAGGATCGGCGGGCCGCTTTGCCGCTCGATCCGGGCGAAACTTCCGTCTTTCGCCGCATAGATCTTCAGCCGGAAGATCTTCGGGGGCCGGGTGTCTTTTACCGGCAACCCGAAAAGCAGCGGGTTCAACGGCTCCTCCGTGGCGGCGTCCCGGATCTCGAAGTGCAGGTGAGGGCCGCCCGAACTGCCCGTGTTGCCTGAGAAAGCGATCACCTCGCCCTGTTTCACGGGAAAGCGTCCACGGGGCGGATAGGTGTCGATGGCGAAGCTCCGTTCCCGGTACTGAAGCCGTTTGACGTACGCCCCGAGGGAGTCGGCGAAACGGCTGAGGTGGCCGTAGACGGTCGTGTAGCCCTCGGGATGATCCACGTACAGCGCCAGGCCGTAGCCCGTCGGCGAGACCTTGATGCGGGAGACCCACCCGTCGGCGGCGGCGTGCACCGGAAGGCCGATCCGGTTGCCCGTCTTCAGGTCGAGCCCTGCGTGAAAATGATTCGACCGCATCTCCGCGAAGTTGCCGGCGAGCGTGAGCGGAACGTCGAGCGGGCTTCGAAACACGTCCTTCGGGAAAGGATCTTTGTGCCCGCCGAACGAGAGGAGTAATGCGAGTGCGGCGAGCAACGGGCCAAAGATTCGTTTCATAGGGAAGAAGCGGACGGATGAATCAGTTCGCAGAGCCGGAGGTAGCGGGGAGAACGCAGGCGGCGGAGCGCGGCCGGGAAAAAAACCTTCGCCTCTCCACGTTTGATCTCCCTTTTCGGAAGAATACGATGCAGAGGAAAATCATACTATCATCTCCCACCGGAGGTTTACTATCTTCCGGCATTATTTTCATGACAAGAGAGGGTCCATGCGCAACGACAACCTCATCGTGCTGATGCTCGGCATCATCGTCGTCTTCTTCATCGGCGTCGTCATGCATGAGCTTCGGGTCGTGCTTCTCCCCTTCATGATCGCGCTGCTGCTGTCGATCATCTTCAAGCCCATCATCGTCTTCTTCAAACGCAAGAAACTCCCTTCCGCCGTCGGTCTGATCGTCGTGTTGCTCACCTTCGCGGCGTTCACCTTTCTGCTGGGGCTGGCGCTCTACTCCTCCATCGGCCCTTTCGTCGAGGCCCTGCCGCGCTACCAGGTCCGTTTCGAGCAGCTGTTTTCGGGCTTTTCACATGGGATCGAGGCCCTGCTCGTTCGCATCAACATCCCGCCCGAAGAGCTCGACTGGCAGAGCATCGTCGATCTGTCCTCCGTCTCTTCGGCCATGACGGCGGGGCTCGGCACGTTCATCAGTTTCGTGAGCAACACCGTCCTCGTGCTGCTTTTCATGCTCTTCATCCTTGCCGATACGGGCGGCCTGAGCACCAAGGTCACCCTCGCTTTCCCCGAGCATTACGCGCATCGCATTGCCGACGTCATCGAGAACATTGACCTTCAGGTGCGGCAATACCTCATCACGAAGTCGCTCATCAGCCTGGCCACCGGCACGCTCACCTGGATCGTGCTTTTCATCCTCGACGTCGACTTTGCGCTCATCTGGGGCTTCATTGCCTTCCTGCTCAACTTCATTCCAAACATCGGTTCCATCATCGCCGTCATCTTCCCGTTCGTCTGGTCGCTTCTTCAGTTCGACGACCCCACGCACCCGATCCTCGTGCTCGCGCTCCTCGGCGCCGTGCAGGTGACGATGGGCAACATGATCGAGCCCCGGATCATGGCTTTCCGGCTCAACCTCAGCCCGCTGCTGGTGCTCGTCTCCCTCATTTTCTGGGGGTGGCTCTGGGGCATCTGGGGCATGATTCTCGCCGTTCCGCTGACCGCAACGATCAAGATTTTCTTCGAAAACGTCGAACCGCTCAGCCCGCTCTCCGTTCTTATGAGCGGCACCTCGAAGCTTCTGAGCAACCCCTCGAAGTAGCGCCTCTCCCCTGCGGAGACGCCCCCGGGGTCCTTACCCACGCACGCACACCTGCACCGCCGATGCCCTCCGCTCCCGCCCGTGCGGTCCCCTCCCCCCACGCGCTCGACGCCATCCTCCGCGTGGTGCGGAAATACTGGGGATACGACCGGCTCCGCCCGCTTCAGGAAGAGGCCATCCGCGCCGTCCTCGACCGCCGGGATTCGCTCGTGGTGCTGCCTACGGGCGGCGGAAAGTCGCTGTGCTATCAGACGCCGCCGCTGCTCGCCGGAGGCACCGACGTGGTGATCTCACCGCTGATCTCGCTGATGAAGGATCAGGTGGACGGTCTCCGCGCCAACGGCTACCCGGCGGCCACGCTCCATAGCGCCCTCTCGGCCCGACAGCGGCGCGAGGCTGAGGACCAGGTTGCCTCGGGCGCGTGCCGCCTGCTCTTCGTCTCGCCCGAACGGGTCCTGACGCCCGCCTTCACCCGCATGGCCGAACGCCTCGACGTCCGCTCGTTCGCCATCGACGAGGCCCACTGCATCAGCCACTGGGGACACGACTTCCGCCCCGAATACCGACGCCTGGCGCAGCTCAAGGAGCGTTTCCCCGGCGTCAGCCTTCACGCGTACACGGCCACCGCCACCGAGCGCGTCCGGCGCGACATTATCGCACAGCTGGGCCTCTCCGACCCGGAGATCCTCGTCGGCCGCTTCGACCGACCCAACCTCATCTATCGCATCTTCCCCCGGCTCGAACTCCGGAACCAGATCCTCGAAGTGCTCGACCGCCACCGGCGTGAAGCCGTCATCATCTATTGCATCACCCGCGACGAGACCGAACGGCTGGCCACCTTTCTCACGTCCGAGGGCTTTCGCGCCGGGCATTATCACGCGGGCATGCCCGGTGAAGAACGCCGGGCGGCGCAGGAGGCGTTCACGAACGAAGATCGCGACGTCATCGTGGCCACGGTCGCCTTTGGCATGGGCATCGACCGGAGCGACGTTCGGTGTGTGATCCACGCGGGGATGCCGCAGTCGGTGGAGCACTATCAGCAGGAGACCGGGCGCGCCGGGCGCGACGGCCTCGAAGCCGAGTGCATCCTCTTCTATTCCCCCGCCGACACGCTCCGGTGGCAATCCCTCATCGAGAAGCGCAGCGAGGCGACCGGGCGGCTGACGCCGTCCCAGCGCCACGCACTCGAACTGCTCGGCCACATGCGGCAGTTCGCCTCGCCCGTGCAATGCCGCCACAAGTCGCTCTCGGAATACTTCGGGCAACCCTTCGCCTCGGAAAACTGCGGCGCGTGCGACATCTGCCTCGACGAGGTCGAACAGCTCGAAGACGGAACGAAGGAAGCGCAGATGATCCTCTCGTGCGTCGCCCGCACAGGGGAACGCTTCGGCGCCGGTCACGTGGTGGACGTGCTTCGCGGGGCCGATACCGAACGCATCCGCTCGCTCGGGCACGACGCGCTCTCGACGTTCGGCCTGATGAAGGAGACGCCGAAGAAGACGCTCACGAACATGCTCTATCAGCTCATCGACCAGGGACTGCTCGCCCGCACGCAGAGCGAGTATCCCGTGCTCCGCCTGAACGATGCCTCGTGGGAGGTCCTGCGTGGGAAGCGGACCGTGCGGATGCTCCCCATCCGCCGAAAGACGGTCAAACGGACGGCGCGAGAGGCCGCCTCGTGGGAAGGGGTGGACCGCAACCTGTTCGAGCATCTGGCGCGCCTCCGCACGGAGCTGGCTCGCGAGCGCGGCGTCCCGCCATACCTCATCTTCAACGACGCGACGCTCCGGGACATGGCCCGGCGACAACCCCGCACCCCCGACGCGTTCCTCGCCGTCCACGGTATCGGCGAGAAGAAGCTGGCCGACTTCGGGACGCTCTTCATGGACCGCATTGCCTCTTTCCTCGCAAAGAACGGAGCCCCCTGAGACCTCAGTCCGGGCGGCGCTCCGGCTCGAACACGAGCGTGAGGCGTCCACCGGGCGGCAGCGCCTGCCACTGCGCCCACAGCTCCCGGAACCGGTCCCGCATGTCCTCAACCACCCCGGGCGCCGGCTCCGGCGCGGCGATGCTCAGCCCCCGGCACGCCGCGGCGACGCTCGCCAGGTACGCCTCCGGCTCCACGAACCCGGCACGCTCGTATTGAAGCGCCATCACGAGGGTTTCGGCGAGCAAGCCCTCTTCTTCAATCCAGCTTCGCGCCTCTCTTTCCTCGAAGGACGACAGGTCGAATCCCCGCGCGAGGAGGCCGTAGAAGCCGCCGCGCAGGCCGAGCGCCGTCTCGACGACGAAGTGTCCGAGGTCGTGCATGGGGCCGAAGGTCGGCTGGAGCGGCGCCCACGTCTGCGTGCCGTCGTCGCGCCTGCAGTGGAGCACGTCCGGGCCGTCGCTTCCTTTCTTGAAATGAATCTGCATGGATCACCCGTATGGATGTGCACGGTCAAAACGACAATTCGGCGCGGAACAGTCGGGTCGGGGTGAGCAGATAAAGCGCATCGCCGGCGAGGGCAACGTCGACGAGCGGCGCATCGAGCGCGACGTCGATCGCGCGTTCGAGCCGCGCGCCGGACTCGTATACGAGCAATCGCCCGGGCAAGACGATCCACAGCCGTCCCCCGGCAAAAGCGACCGAACGTACGTCTGTGGCCCGTCCCTCGGCGAGCATGCGGATGAACCCACCGAAGAGGTCGAACACGGCCACGCCGGCGCGCCCGGCGTCGGCCACGTACAGGCGTTCCTCATCCACGGCGAGCGCCGCCGGCGTCACGAGCGTGCCCGGCCCATCGTCCGGCCCGCCGATGATCCGGGCGAAGCGGCGCGTCCGGTCCCACTTCACGACCACGTTGCGCGCGGCGTCGACGGCGTACGTTTCATCCGTATTCGAGGAGATGACGGCAACGGGCCTTCCACGGGAAGGCGTCCGCACGTCGCTCTCCCGCGAGAGATACGTCGGCTGTCCGCCGCCCGGCTCATACTCGTCGCCCACGGGAAGCGCCTCGATGAAGTGGAACTGTCTCGAAAACCGCTGGATGCGCCCGTTCCCCGCGTCGGCCACGAGGATCGCGAGCCCGTTGGTGGCGTCCACGTCCGAGGGCTCATCGAACAGCCCTTCCGCCGTGCCGCTCCCGCCGAGGGTGGCGAGGAGCCGCCCGCCTGCATCGAGCTTCACCACGACGTCGCGCCCGGCGTCGGCCACGAACAGGTTGCCCGCCGGGTCCGACGCCATCGCCCGCGCATCCTCGAAGCGCGCCACTTCCATGAAAGAGGTGAGGACGGTGTCCGCCGGCTGCGCGCCCGCGACGAGAACGGGGGCGAATGTCAGTGCCAGAAAGATGTGAAGCCGGATAGCCATACGGAGAGGCAAACAGGTGCGGGGGACGCCCCGTGTACCCCCGATCCGCCCCGGTCGTTTCTGCCTTCCCCGAAAAGAGCGCCGGCTCAGGGCGCGATCCCGCGCGCCGAGAGGCGTTCCAGCCCCTTCCGTCCGATGTCCCGCCGGTACTGCATCCCTTCGAAGTGGAGGACATCCACCGCGCGATACGCCTTTTCGAGGGCCTCGGCGAGGTCCGCGCCGAGGGCCGAGACCGCGAGCACGCGCCCGCCCGCCGTGACGATCTCGCCGGCCTCGTTACGTCGCGTCCCCGCGTGCATCACCACCACGTCCGGCATCGCCTCCGCCGCCTCGATCCCCTCGATCACGAACCCCTTCTCATAGGGGCCCGGATACCCTTTCGACGCCAGCACGACGCACGCCGAAGCGCCGGGGTGAAAGACCGGCGACGCCGTTTCGAGCCTTCCTTCGGTGAGGGCGAGGAACAGTTCGAGGAGGTCGCTTTGCAATAACGGAACCACCGCCTGCGCTTCCGGATCACCGAAACGGCAATTGTATTCGACCACCTTCGGCCCCTCGTCCGTGATCATGAGCCCGACGTAGAGGATGCCCCGATACGGATGCCCTTCCCCGGCCATGCCCCGCAGCGTCGGCTCGATGATCTCGGCGCGCGCCTGCCGGAGCACCGCCTCGGTCGCCACGGGCGCGGGCGCATAGGCCCCCATCCCGCCCGTGTTCGGCCCCGTGTCGCCCTCGCCGATGCGCTTGTGGTCCTGTGCAGGCGCCAGAAGCACGTACGCCTCGCCGTCGGTGAGCGCAAAGAGACTCAGCTCCTCTCCCGCCATGAACGCTTCGATGACCACCTCTTCGCCCGCTGCGCCGAAGCGCTGGTCGCGCATCATGGCGTCGAGGGCCGCCCGCGCCGCGTCGAGCGTCTCGCACACCACCGCGCCTTTCCCGCCGGCCAACCCGCTCGCCTTCACGACGACGGGCGCGCCCTGCACTTCGAGGTAGGCGAGGGCTTCCGCGTAGGCGTCGGCCGTGAAGGTGCGGTGCGCCGCCGTAGGGATGTCGTGCCGGGCCATGAACGCCTTGGCGAAGGCTTTGCTGCCTTCGAGCCGCGCCGCCGCCGCCGTCGGACCCACGATAGGGAGACCCGCCTCCGTGAACGCATCGACGATGCCGGCGACGAGCGGCTGCTCCGGCCCCACCACCGTCAGGTCGACGCCGCGCGCGCGGGCGAACGCCAGCAGGCCCGGCACGTCGTCCGGCGCGAGCGCGACGTTCTCGCCGAGCGCTTCGGTCCCGGCGTTCCCCGGCGCGATGAACAGTTCGGGCCGACGGGGACTCCGGGCGAGCGCCCATGCCAGGGCATGCTCCCGCCCGCCGCCGCCGACGATCAGAATACGCATGGTTCTTTACCTTCAGGTTTTTCGGTTCGTCGATGCTCGCCGCTCCGGTCTAAAATACCGCAGCCGTACGGGGTTCGGGAGCCGCCGGAGTGAAGCATTGGCGCATTCGGTTCAATAAAACGGGTTGCGATCGGGCTGAACCTCGGCGCGATAGATGGCGCTGTATTCGAGGTAGTTCTTCGCATATTCGCCGATGCGCGCGACCTCCTCGTCGGTCAGTTCGCGCACGACCCGGGCGGGCGTGCCCAGCACGAGCGAGCGCGGCGGGACCTTCGTCCCCTGCGTCACGAGGGCGCGCGCGCCTACGATGCTGTCCCGCCCGATGACGCAGTGATCGAGCAGGACGGCCCCCATGCCGACAAGCACGTTGTCCTCGACGGTGCACCCGTGCACGATGGCGCCGTGCCCGATGGTCACGCCCGCGCCGATGACGGTCGGGGCCGTGCCTTTGGTGACGTGCACGACGGCATTATCCTGGATGTTCGTCTCCGCGCCGATGCGGATGCGGTTCACGTCCCCGCGCACGGTGGCATTGAACCACACGCTCGCCCCTTTCCCGAGCGTCACGTCGCCGATGACCTCGGCGGAAGGCGCGATGAAGTTGGAAGCGTCGGCGACGGGAATGGCTTGCAGAAACGGTCGAATCATGAGGGTAGGCAACGAAGGATGGGAGGGGAAAACACGTGGCTTCCACAGCATACGCCGCCCGCCGGGAAGTCGGGGGTTGATACGTTGTAACCATTCGCTCGATCCCAACGTTTTACCGACATACTCCCTCACCTTCTCCGAACGACCGCCATGAAAAGCTTCCGCCTGCTGCTCTTGCTCCTTCTTGCCGCGATGCCGGCGTCCGTGTTCGCTCAACACGTTCAGGATCGTCTCTACGGCCGCCTCATCACAAGCGGGGGCGACGTGTACGAAGGGCTCCTCCGATGGGACAAGAACGAGGTCGGATGGGTGGATCTGCTCGACGGCTCGAAGCGCATCGAAGACGACGACCGTGACGCCCGAGGGAAGCGCATCCGCGTCTTCGGCATCGACCTCGGCACGTTCGACGACGGCGTGCGGACGCGGAAGTCCGGCATCCGCTTCGGCCATCTCCGCTCGATCGAGAAGACCGGGCGCGACCGCGCGTTGCTCACCCTCCGCTCGGGCGAGGAGATCGAGTTTCGGGGCGGCTCCACGGACCTCGGCCATGAGATTCGCGGCATCGTCGTCGAAGACAAGCGCGAGGGTGAGATCACCTTCGACTGGCGCGACTTCGACCGCGTCGAGTTCCTGCCGACGCCGCGCCACATCTCGTCGATCTACGGCGAGCGGCTCTATGGCACGCTCACCACCCGCGAGGGCGACGTGTTTTCGGGCTATGTCTGCTGGGACGTGGATGAAGCGCTCGACGCCGACGTCCTCGACGGGCGTGACGAGGACGGCGCACGCCGGAAAATCCCCTTCGCTGAGATCGATGCGCTCATCCGCGAACGACGGAATCGCACCCGCGTCGTGCTCCGCGATGGCGACGAGATCGTCCTCCACGGCACGAACGACGTCAACGACGACAACCGGGGCATCCTCATCCTCGACCCCGCCCTCGGCCAGATCCGCGTCCCGTGGGAAGCCTTCGACGAACTTCGCTTCGAAGCGCCCGAACGGCCCGTCACCTACCGCGACTTTGACGGAAGCGGGCCGCTCAGGGGCGTCGTCTACACCCGCGACGGCGACAAATATGCCGGGCGCATCCGGTGGGACGACGATGAGGCGGCTTCGTGGGAGATGCTCAACGGCGAACGCGACGACGCCGGCTTCGCCATCGAGTTCGGCTTCATCCGGGAGATCGAACGGGTCTCGTCCCGCGCCGCCCGCGTCACCCTCCGCGACGGACGGACCTTCGAGCTTCGCGGCTCGAACGACGTCAACGACGACAACGACGGCATCGTCGTCGAGCTTCGAAACGGCGACGTGGTCGTCATCGAGTGGCGCGACTTCGACCGGGTCGTCTTCGACAAGCCCTGAGCCTGCGGGAGGCTCCCGTCACTCGTCCTCCGCCATCCGCCGCAGTTCCGCCAGATGAAGCAAGGCTTCGACGGGCGTCATGCGGTTCGGGTCCAGGGCGAGGAGACGATCCCGGAGTTCGAGCAGTTTCGGATCGACCTCCCCGCCGAAGAGCGACATCTGGAAGGCCGAAGCGGTGTCGAGGCCCGTCACCGTGGCGGGCCGCGCGGCCGGGGCGGGCACTCCGTCGCCGCGGGCGCCCTCTCCCTCCCCGGCCCCCTCGATGACCAGGTGCTGACTTTCGAGGTGATGGAGGATCTCCCGCGCTCGCACGATGATCGGCTCCGGCAACCCCGCCATGCGCGCCACCTCGATGCCGTACGAATGGTCGGCCCCGCCCGGGACGAGTTTCCGGAGGAAGATCACCTTGCCCTCGTGCTCCCGGACCTGAATCCGGAAATTGCGGACCCGTTCGTACCGGCTCGCCAGTTCGTTCAGCTCGTGATAATGCGTGGCAAAGAGCGTCCGCGCCGCCACGTTCGGGTGTTCGTGCAGATATTCGACGAGTGCCCATGCGATGGAGAGGCCGTCGAACGTGGAGGTGCCGCGCCCGACCTCATCGAGGAGGATGAGCGAGCGGGGCGTGGCGTTGTTCAGGATGTTCGCCGTCTCGTTCATCTCCACGAGGAAGGTGCTCTCCCCCGCCGCGAGGTTGTCCGAGGCGCCCACACGTGTGAAGATGCGATCCACGATGCCGACGCGCGCCTTCTTCGCGGGCACGAAGGAGCCCACGTGCGCCAGGAGCGTGATGAGCCCCACCTGTCGGAGCACGACGCTCTTCCCCGCCATGTTCGGCCCCGTGATGATCATGATCTGCTCGTGATCGGGGTCGAGGTGGACGCTGTTCGGGATGAACGGCTCGCCGGGCGGGAGGGTTTGCTCGACGACCGGATGGCGCGCCTCCTCGAGTTCGAGCGTCCGGCCCTCGTGCACGTCGGGGCGGGTGTACTCGTTGCGGGCCGCCACCTCGGCAAGCGAGCAAAAACAGTCGAGCATGGCCAGCAGCGAGGCGTTCGTCTGGAGCGCCGCCGTCTCCTCGGCCACGGCCAGGCGCAGCGCGTGGAAAAGCTCCGCCTCCAGGTTGGTGATCTTCTCCTCCGCCGTGAGAATCTTCTCCTCATACTCCTTCAGCGCCGGGGTGATGTACCGCTCCGCATTGACGAGCGTTTGTTTCCGAATGTAATCGTCCGGGACCTTGTCCTTGTGGGCGTTGGTGATCTCGAGGTAATACCCGAACACCCGATTGAAGCCCACTTTGAGCGACGGAATGCCGGTCCGTTCGGCCTCCTCCTTTTGCATACGCGCCACCCAGTCCTTTCCCGAGGAGGCGATGACGCGAAGCTGATCGAGTTCTTCGTGGTACCCGGGCCGGATCATGCCGCCGTCTTTCGTCGAGGCCGGCGGGTCGTCGACGAGCGCCGCGTCGATGCGGGCGACGACGTCGGGGCAGAGCGAGAGGGCTTCGCCGAGTTTATGGAGCGTCTCGCACCGTTCACCGGCGAGGAGCGTCTTGATCGCCGGGATCTGCTGCAGGGTCAGCTTCAGGTGGTAGACCTCGCGCGGCGTGGCGCGGCCCGTGCACGCTTTCGCGGCCAGCCGCTCGAGATCGCCCACCTGCCGGAGCTCTTCTCGGAGGCCTTCCCGGAGGCGCGGCGCACGGAAGAGGGCCTCCACCGCATCGAGACGTTTCCGAATGTTGTCCACGCTCCGAAGCGGGCGCACGAGCCATTTCCGGAGGAGCCGCCCGCCCATCGCCGTGAGCGTCCGGTCGAGGATGTGCACGAGCGTGCCCTCCCGGCTCCCGTCCTGCATCGACGTGACGAGTTCGAGGTTGCGCTTCGTCTGCGCGTCGAGCGCCATGTAGTCGTCGCCGGTGTACCGGGCCAGGCGGCGCACGTGCGGCACGCGGCCCTTCTGCGTCTCGCCGAGATAATACAGCGCCGCGCCCGCCGCCACGATGCCCGCGTCGAGATCTTCGACGCCGAACCCTTTGAGCGAATGCGTCTTGAAATGCCGGAGCAGGGTTTCATACGCGAAATCGTACCCGAAAACCCAGTCTTCCTGCGGCGTGACGGCGAAGCGCCGTTCGCCGGAGGCCCGAAGACGATCCCTGTGCCTTTTCTCGACGAGGATCTCCGCCGGAGCCACGGTCAGCAGGAGCTCTTCGAGCCGATGCGCCGGAACCTCGGTCACGTTGAACTCGCCCGTGGTCGCGTCGAGAAACGCGAAGCCGGCGACGTCGCGGCTGCCGCGCTTGCCCCAGTGGACGGCGGCCAGATAGTGCGAGCGCTTCGGGTCGAGCAGTTGATCGTGAAAAGAGACGCCGGGCGTGACCACCTCGACCACCCCGCGTTTGACGATCTTCCGGGCATACTTCGGGTCTTCGAGCTGTTCACAGATCGCGACGCGATGGCCCGCCTGCACGAGCTTCGGGAGGTAATTGTCGAGGGCATGATGCGGAAAACCCGCGAGCGGCACGTCGGCGGCCTGACCGTTGGCCCGCTTCGTCAGCGTGATGCCGAGGATGCGGCTGACGGTGTGCGCGTCTTCGTCGAACGTCTCGTAGAAATCGCCCATGCGAAAGAGCAGGATCGCGTTCGGATGCCGCTCCTTGATCTTGTGATATTGCCGCATGAGCGGCGTCTCTTTCTTATCCTTCTTCTTCCGTGCCATCGAGCCCTGATCCTTCTCCGTTCACCCTTCGTTTGCCCAAGATACGCATTCGCCCTGTCTCGGCCGCACGACGGGCGCGCGCGTCGTGCCGAAGCCGTTGCCCTCACGATCCGCCGAATCGACGTTTGAGTTCCACGATCACCGCCGCCCGCACGTCCCCGTTCGAGGCGAGAAAGCCGATGTCCGGGTTGTCGAGACTAAAGAAATCGAGGCCCGTCTCGCGGCCGGAGACGAGGAAATCGCTCGTGGCGACGACATACGTGCGGTCGGGCCGCAGCGGTTCGCCGCCGATGCGCCACCGCCCGGTCTCGTCGTCCCGCCTCACGTTCGCCGTTTGAAGGAAGCCGCCCGTCCCCCGGTTCTTCAGGCCCTGATCGAGCGCGCGCGCGAGCACGTCGCCGCGCACGGCCACGGTGACGACGTTGCCGCCGAAGGGAAGCACGCGGATCACGTCGTATTGCGTGATCGGCCCCGGGGGCAACACGTCGTCGATGCGGATGGAGCCGCCGTTGTACACGGCGAGTTCGGCGCCCTTGGCCGCGTGAAGCATCGCCCCGGCGATAAGCTCCGTCAGCTTCGTCGAGCGGTTGCGCACGCTCGCCTCACGGCCGTCGAGCGGATACGGCGCGGTCGCGACGACGGCCTCCGGCTCGAAACCCTCCGCCCGGAAGCCCGCGTACGCGCGATCCACCCACTTCTTCACCTCGGCGGCGGTCTCCGGGTCCTCCGGGATCGCGTCGGTGACGGGCACGAACCGCGAATCGACCGTGACCGCGCCCGTGATCGTGTTCACGTGCAGTTCGTGGACGTACACCGAGCGAGCGTTCGCGTCGGCCTTGAGGATAGGCGTGTCGTCGCTCCCGCGCATGAGGTGGTAGTTTTCGTGCTCGTGCCCGCCGAGGATGAGGTCGAGCGGCGGGACCGTCTCGGCGAGCACGGCGTCGGTTCCGAGGGCGACGTGGGTCAGCCCCACGAGCGCGTCGACGCGCGGGGCGAGCCGTTCCGCCGCCGCCTGCATCGACGCGACCGGATCGGTATACCGCACGTACGGCTTCCGATTGGCCGGCAGCGTCACACTCACGAAGCCGATCCGCACCGTGCGTCCGTCGGGCCCGGTCACCGACCACACATACTCGGGCCGGACGCCGGGGAAAGGACGTCCGAGGGTGTCGGTGACGTTCGCGGAGGTCCACGCAAAACGGGATTCGTCGAGACGTCGGAAAAAGTCGGACGCCTTGAGGTCGAACTCGTGGTTGCCGAAGGTGGCGAGGTCGAGGCCGAGCGTATGGAGCACGGCCACCATCTGCCGCCCTGCCAGGCGTTCGCCGTCCACCTTCGCCGTTCCCATCGCCGAGGGGCTGAAGAAGTCGCCCGCGAGAACGGTGAGCGTGTTCGGGTTCTTTTCGAGGAGCCGCTTCCGGATCGTCGCCACGCGCGCGAGTCCGCCCCGCCGCCCCGCCTCGATCGGCGTGATCTCGTACACGTCGTTCAACTGAAGGATCGTAGCCGTGACGACCGGCTCCGGCGTAGCCTCCGCTCCCGGCGCGAGGGCCTGCTTCGCCCCGCCGCATCCGGCGAGGAGGAAAAGCGCGAGGACGAGCGGGAGGAGGCGGAACGGAGGGGTCATCGATCGAAGCATGGCATGTTCCGAAGCGGGGTTCTTCTTCAGGGACGAGACGGCGGAAGATACGCAATCACCATGACGGGAGCCGGGGCGGACGGTCGAAACGGACGTCCTTGTCAGAAATTTACCGGAGGTCACTCGCGCTCGAAGAGGCCGACGGTGAAGAAGAAGCCGGGGCGACCGATGGGGTGCGAGAGGTCGAGGCGAAGGGGCAGGCGGAAGAGGTTCGTCAGCGAGAGGCCGAGTTCATGGTGAAGGCGGCCCGCACAGGCAGGCTCGAACGGCCGTCGGAGCAGTCGGTCCGCGCCGATCCACGTGCGCCCGTGTGCTCCGAAGAGGGCCAGGCCGAGGCCATGCTCCGCCGGTCCCCGCATCCCGAGGATCTCGAACGGGGCCGAGGCGAAGTCGTGCTCCCAGAAAACGCCCGCATACGAAGTCCCCTCATACGGACGATCCCGACGCGTGCGGAATGCTCCGAACCCTGCATACGGACCGATGGCGACGTCGAGCGCGCCATATCTCTGAAGCGGGAGATTGCCCCGAAACATGCCCGCGACCACCCGGACCCGGAGCGCGTTCGGCCACGCCCGGCGACGCAAAAACGACAAGAATCGCACGTCAAGCACGGATCGCACGGTCGTGAAGTCGAAGTCGGTGCCGGGAAACCCGGCGGGGGCGTGCTCCACTTCGACGGAGAAAGCCGGGAGCACGGGCGCGAGCGGCCCGCCCCGTTCTTCGCCGACGGCGAGGCGGAGAGAGAGCGACCGGAGCGCCCCTTCGTCGATCGCCGGATTGTCCCGTTGCCCGTCTCCGAAGAGCCAGCCTTTCCAGTCCGTGCTCCGGCTCACCGAGCGGTGCTCCTCCACGTTCACCCCCACCGAGAGGGTCGTCTTCAGCCGATCGAGATGCACGCCGACGCGGGCGAAGAGGCGGTCGCGCCGGTAATAATCGAAATAGTCGTCGAACCCCGTATACGTTGCCGGCCCCGCCACGGCGCGGGTGTAGGCGAGCGAGGGGAAGCGCGTTGCCGTCCCGCTCGACGCCCCCGCCTCGAAGAAGCCCCGGCGCGGGAGCGCCGACGACGGGTCCCGGCTTCCCCACTCCTGCCGGAGCGCGACCTCTGCGGCGACCCTTTTCCGGTCGAAGTCGTACGCGAGCCCGCTCGTCAGGCGGCGTGAGGGGCCGAGCCGCCACACCGGCTTGAGGCCCACGTGCCAGCCGTCCACGCGGTTGTACCATACCCATGCGTTCGCCAGCATTTCTTCGACGAGGCTGCGGCGTCGAGGCGACGCCTCACGCCCCGGCTCCGGCTCCACCACGTCGAGCGCCAGGTAGCCTCGAAGCATCCCGGAGGGACGAAAGGCGCGGCTGAGCGACATGCGCCGGTCGAGTCGGACGACGCCCTCGATCTCACGGGGCGTCAAGGGGATGAGGCCGGGGTTCCACCGGAACAGGTAATCCTGCCGGTCCGCCAGGGGATGGACGAACAGGCGGCGCGCCCCCTCGAAGAGCGAATCCGGCGTCGGGACGTTGACGGCGTGCAACGTGAGGCGCGAGACCTGTTCGAAGTGCGCGCGGGGATAGCTCACGCCCGCCCGACCGAAGCGCACGTTGCCGCGCACCCGCAGGTCGAGCGGCAGCCAGTACCCGTCGAATTCGGCGAACTGTTGCTCGTAGTACACGTCCGCGTCGATGATCGGCGGAGGAAAGGTGAGGTTCGGATCGGGGCGCATCCCGGCTTCGAGAACGGCGAAGACGGAGTCGAGCACCGCCAGGCGTCCGACGAAGGCGGGCTGAAGGGCTTTTCGGGAAGAGAAATAGATGTCGTAGATGACCTGGTCATCCTGCCGGCGCTTTCCCGCGAGCGTGAACGTGTACGCCTCGAGCGCGTCCGGGTGCGTCGGGCCGATGAGCCGTGTGCCGAGGACCTCGATGTCGTCGTCGTAAAAATCAGGCACGTGCGTCGGGGCGGCGAAGCGGAAGACGCCGCTCCCCTCCGGGCGGGTCCGTCGCGCGCGGACGACCTCGCGCGGCCCGCCTTCGGGGCGCCAGTACGCCGCGTTGATGGTCTCCTTCATCTGCACGAGGTCGCGGTCGCGATAGAGCATGAAGCGCGTGTAGACCTCGGCGTACGTCGACGTGAGCGTGGCCCGCCACGCGCTTTTCCTCGCGATCACCTGCCGCATGATGCCCACGGCGGGATCCTCACCGGAGACGACCACCTCTTCGAGCGCGTACGACACCGGCTTCATTGCCACATCGAGGCGCTCCGGCGTGTCCGCATGCACCGAAACGCGCCGGGTCTCGTATCCGATGTGCCGCACGACGAGCACGGCGGGGAGCGCCGGCACGAAGAGTTCGAAGCGCCCCTCGGCATTCGTGATCGTGCCCCGCGTCGTTCCCTCGACCTGTATCGTTGCCGCCGCGAGCGTGGTCCCCGTCTCCACATCCGTGACGACGCCCCGCACCCACTTCTGCGCGAGCGCGGCGGGGACGCTACCCACACACATCAGAAGGAGGAGGACCGGTATACTGCGAGACATGGCACGCACGGGTTGGGACGGATTCTTTCTATGGGACGAAGCCTCTCGGGTTCGAGGTCTGCCGCCCTTTTTCGAGGATAATTATCTATTTTCCCGCGTCCCCGTCCACCTTCTCCTCCCATAGTCATGCCCTTTTCGACGCTCGTCGCCCCGAAAGACCTCATGCCCCGCCTCGACGCGCCCGACTGGGTCGTGGTCGACTGCCGCTTCTCGCTCGCCGACACGCAGGCGGGGCGGCGCGCCTACCGGGCGGCGCACATCCCCGGCGCGGTCTATGCCCACCTCGATGAAGACCTCTCCGGCGCGATCATGCCGGGACGGACGGGCCGCCACCCCCTCCCCGACGTCGAAACGTTCGCACGCACCCTCGGCGCGTGGGGCATCGACGGGCGCGTGCAGGTCGTCGCCTACGACGACATGGGCGGCGGCATCGCGGGTCGCCTGTGGGCGATGCTCCACTGGCTCGGCCATAGGGCCGCAGCCGTCCTCGACGGCGGGTGGCCCGCCTGGCAACGCGCGGGCCTTCCGAAGCGAACGGGACAGGAGCACCGCCCTGCGCGCCGGTTCATCCCTCGTCCCGATCCCGACCTTCACGCCGACGCCGAGGCCGTGGCGCGGGCCGTCCGCGATCCCGCCGCTCGGGTCCTCGACGCGCGCGCGGCCGAGCGTTTTCGAGGGGAGACCGAGCCGTACGACCCCGTGGCGGGCCACATCCCGGGCGCCGTCTCCGCGCCGTGGACGGACAACCTCGACGCCGAGGGCCGGTTTCTCCCGCCCGAGGTCCTCCGCGCCCGCTTCTCTACGCTCCTCGACGACACGCCGCCCGAACGCGTGATCTGCTATTGCGGCTCCGGCGTCACGGCCAACCACAACCGCCTCGCGATGGCGCACGCGGGACTGGGGCTGCCCCGCCTCTACCCCGGCTCGTGGAGCGAATGGATCACCGACCCCGCCCGCCCGGTGGCCGTCGGACCGTGATCCCGTCAAAAAACCCGCGCCACGCCGACGCCGACCGTGAAGTCGGAGGCATCCAGGCGCCGGGTGAAGTCGATGCGAAAGAGCCCGAAGATGCCGCTCAAGGAAGCGCCCAGTTCGTGGTGGAAGCCCTCGGGCACGCGCGGGGTGAACGTCAGGGTCGCCCGCTTCCCTCCGGAGAGCCACGTGCGCCCGTGCGCGCCGTAGACGATCACACTCCATCCCCTGCGCGCCAGGCCCCGCAACCCGATAAGCTCGAACGGGACGGTGCGGAAATTGTGTTCCCAGAACACCGCGAAGGCGTCCTCCCCTTCATACGGTCGATGTTTCAAGGTGCGCAGGGCGCCGTACGTCTTCCACAGGCCTCCCCCCGCGTCGATGATGGAAAACCGCTGCGGCGGCACGTCGCCCGAGGTGATCGCGGCCACGAGACGGACGTCGAGCGCGTTCGGGAGGAGGCGGCGACGGAAAAACGTCTCGAAACGCCAGTCGAGCAGGAGGTGCACGCGCGTGAAGTCGAAGTCGCCTCCGAGTGCGGGGGCGCTCCGTTCGACGTGGAGCACGAGGCGGCGTTGCCCCGTGATAGGGAGCGGCAGGTCCTCGTCGTGGATCGCGAGACGAAGTTCGAGTGCGCGCAGCCGTCCCGGCACGATCGCGGGATTGGGGCGCAACGGCTCGCGCTCGCCGAGCAGGTCGAAGTCGGTCGTCTTTTCGACGGAGAAATGGCGTTCGACGCGATACCGGACCTCGAAGCGCGTGTCCTGCCAGGGCAGCCCGTATCCGGCCCGGAAGACCAGCTTTTCGTTCCCGAAATAGTCGAAATAGTCCGGGTCGCCGAGCAGGACGCTCAGGCTGTTGAAGAACCTTCCCCGCACTTCGGAACGAAAGCGGAGGTCGATGCCGACCCGGTAGTTCACGCCGAGGACGCCGCGCCGGAGAGGGCCCCATCGAAGCTCGGCCCCGCCGCCGTACGTCCACCACTCCGGCCCCGTCTTGTACCCTATGAGGGCGCTCAGCCGAAGCCTCCGGCCCACCGGCGCCGTCACGCCGAGCGCCGCGTGCCCCCCGTCGACGCGGTCATACCAGAGCTCGGGCGCGAAGTCGAGGCTGCCGGGGAGGCGTCCCGCCGAAGCCTCCGCCGAGCCTCCGTCCGAATCTCCGGCCCGCGTTCTGACGAAGACCGAGAGCGGCCCGCGCGGCTCGTACGCCTTGTCCAGCGTCATCGTGCTGTCGATGCCCTCATACGCCGACGCTTCACGCACCGTCAGCGGCACGGCTTTGCCTGCTCGGTCGAGGAGCGTATCCGCCGCCACCGCCACCGAATCGACGGTGAGGTAGTCCTTTCGTTCGTACAAAGAAGCCGGAAGAGGGACGTTGACCTCGTAGTTCGTCAGTCGGGAGACCTGCCGGAGGCGGATGACGGGAAAGGTGAGCAATCCCTGAAAATCGATTTCCAGTTCCGCATCCGACCGAAAATCCACGGGGAGCCAGTATGCTTTCCCGAAGTTCGAAAACTGCTGTCGATACGTGACGTCGTATCGTTTGACGGGAGGCGGGAAAAGGAACGCCTCGCCGGGCCGCAGTTCCACCGCGAGGAGCGCATAGGCTTCGTCGAGCACGGAGACGCGGCCCACGAAAGCGCTCGAGAGCTTGCTCTTCGGCGTCACGGCGATGTCGTAGACGGTTTGCCCGTCGAGGCTTCGTGTGCCCTCGAGCGTGAACCGGTAATGGCTGAGCGCATCCGGGTGCGTCACGCCGATCATGTGGTACCCGGCAATCTCGATGTCGTCGTCGTACAGGTTTTCGACGAATTCGGCCGCCGGTAGATACGCTTCGAAGTCGAGGTTGGACGTTTTTCGACGGGAGAGCACCACCTCTCGTCCGCCCTTTTCTCGATCCCAGAACGTCTTCGTCAGGCTCTCGATGATCGACACGATGCCGGTGTCGTTTTCGAGGGTGAACCGGGTGTACGCTTCGGCTTCGTACGTCCGAAGCGTGGCGCGCCACTGCCGTTTGCGCGCGATGACCTTGCGCATGATGTTCACCGCCGGATCCTCGCCCGTGACCACCACCTCGTCGAGCGTGTACGTCGTGGGCTTCAACCGCACCTCGATGCGGTCGGGGGTGCGGGCGTCCACCGGGACGCGCGCCGTCTCGTACCCGATGAACCGCACGATGAGGACGGCGGGGAGCGCGTCCAGGAAGAGTTCGAAGGCGCCGTCGTCGTTCGTGATCGTGCCCCGGTACGTGCCTTCGATCTGAAGATTAGCCGCCGGGAGCGGCTCGCCCGTTTGGGCATCCGCGACCACGCCGCGCACCAGCTTTTGCCCGTATGCCGGAGCGCAGGCGAAAAGGAAGAGGGTAAGGATCAGGAGCCGACGTCCCATACGCCTGCCGGTAGGTGCGTAAAAGAAGGCCTGTGGAGACGATTCCGGGACGCGTGCATCCGGAGAAAAGTAACGGGCCGGGAACGGGGCGAGGGTGCTCAACGGAGGTAAAAGCGGGGCGGGTCGTCCGCGACGAGCGCGCACACTTCGAGGTACGGCATGATGGGCGAAGCTTTCACCTTGGTCATGAGCACCTCTTCGACCTGAAAAAGCCCGGTCTTGTTGTCCATAGAGATGGCGATGCGCACGGGCTTCGTGTCGCCGTGGGAGAGCTCGACGCGCCGGATGGCGCTTGCCGAATACCGGTGGATGTCGCCCACGACGGGATCGCGCTCCATGTTTTGCGGGATGCGCGAGCGCCCGCGCGCCATGTCCGTGCCGTCGGCCACGAGGACCGCGCCCGCCTCGACGGAGTGAATGCGGGAATGCGCCATGTGCCCGACGATGACTTCATGCGCCAGGCCGCGAAGCACCACCGGCATGGGGTCGCCCTCGGGATAGAGGGCGCGCAGATACCGCAGGATGAGGGCGTCTCCCAGGTTGATCGAATGCCACTCGTGGGCCTCCCGCGTGACGCCCATGCCGATGTCGTGCAAAAAACAGCCAATGGCCACGCCCACCTGTGCATCCTCGAACGTGCCCACCTCTTCCCGCTCAATCGAGGTGTGGATGCCGCTCTCGTGAAGCAAGCGGAGGATCTTGAGCGCGTTGTACGTGGTGATCCGGGCATGCACGGGGCCGTGATCGTTGTACCCGAGCCGTCGCACCGAGACGGCGTTCGCATAGCTGTGATACTGATGAATCTCCGGATCGACCAGCAGCCCTTCGAGCAGGGTGTGCACCTTGCCCGTCGTCCGGTCGAGCAGCGCCCGGTTCAACTCCTCCTCCTTCGGGCTCACCTCGGTCCATACCGGATACCGCCTCGCTTCGACGTTCGTGTCGGCTTCCATACGTAGGTCCTTTCTCCTGTTCATGCGCGTTCAAATTTTTGATCCTTATCGTCGCCTCGTCCCTGTCCAATCCTTCCGTGCCGGGAAAGTTCGGATCGTAACAAAGGATAACGAGGACCGGTTACGGAAGGATTAATTCCCGGGGAAGTCATCCCTCGTCGAGCGTGTCCGGCGGTGCGGGCGGCGAGGCGGGGGGGTCGGGCGGCAGGATCGGCGCGGATTCGAGGAGGAGGGCGCGTTGCAGCGCGCTCCGGGCGCGCCGGAGCAAGGCGATACGGTCGGCGATGCCGTTCAGTCCCCCGTTGATCCGTCGCGTGACGCGGTAGACGTCGTTCAGGTCGGCGAGGGCATTGAGGTTGCGTTTGCGCCAGAACCATCCCGCCACGTCGGCGACGGCGGGCAGGGCGGCCACCGCATCCGGGTCGCCCACATAGTCGACGCCCGTATCGTTGCCATAGGCTTCGTAGTTGGCGCGTCCGGTCAGTTGAATCAAGCCGCGCCCGCGGAACCGGAAGCCATCGCCGGGACGGGTGTTGCCGAGGTCGGCGCGGCCCTCATAGCGCTCCTGCGCGGGCGTCGGCCCCCAGAGCTCTTCGAGGAATCGAAGCCGGCCGGACTCGTGGAGGACCTGCGCCAGGAAGTGCGCCTGTCGCCGGAAGGTATCGACGGCATACCGGCGCATGGTCTCATTGAGCGGCTCGACGAACGGCGCAGCCCGCGCGCGCGGCTCCGGAGCGATGATCTCGGCGAGGGTGTCGGCGGTGAGGGTGATCATGGCGTTGTTCCCCGTTGGTGGGAAGAACGGCCCCGCTCGTCACGCCTTTCGGCTCCTCCTCACGATCCCGTATCGAGGCCGGGAAGATCGGGCGGGCGCTCCCCCTGCACCCATTCGAGCCGCCCGTCGGCATACGATTCCCGTTTCCATATCGGCGCCTGCCGTTTGAGCCGGTCGATCAGGAAGCGGCAGGCTTCGAAGGCTTCGGCGCGATGCGGCGCGGCCACACCGATGAGGACGCTCGCCTCCGCCGGCGGCACCGTCCCCAGGCGATGCCGGATACAGGCCCGCACGAGCGGCCACCGCGCCATCGCCTCCTCGGCGAGGCGGCGCATCTCTTTCACCGCCATGGGCGCATAGCATTCATACGACAGTTCCAGGGTCTCGGCGTCCCCCGTCCACCGGCGCGTGGTCCCGATGAAGAGGTCGAGGCCGCCCGCGCGCGGATCGGCGAGGAAGGCGGCGGCCTCCGCCACATCGATCGGCTCATGCACGAGCCGTATCGAGAGCCGCCCCGTCTCCACGCGCGCGTCGTCGGTCGTCATCGGTCGGGTCATCGTCTAACCTCCACTCACGGGCGTGATGAGGGCCACTTCGTCGCCCTCGGCGAGGGCCGTCGTCTCCGGCACATACGTCTGGTTCACCGCCAGACGCACCACGGGACGAAACGCCCGGAGCGCCGGGTGGTCGCGTTCCAGCCGGTCGAGCAGATCCGAACCCGTCGCCGGAGCGTCGAGCGCGACGGTCAGCGCGTCGCAGCCCATCTTCTCGCGGAGGATGCTAAAAAAGAGCACCCGGAGGCGGAGGGCTCCGTTCGTGGTCTCATCGTTCATGTCTACAGCTCCGAGAGGACCTTCTTCACGGCGTCGAAGTCGGGGACGTCACCCGCATGCTCGAGCACCTCGGCATACCGCACCACGCCGTCCCGGTCGATCACGAAGGCCGAGCGCTTCGCCACACGGTCGAGCTTCATGGGGGTGAAGTCATGATCGTACTTCGCGCCGTACGCTGCACACACCTCGGCGTCGTGATCGCTCAAGAGCGGAAAGCGGAAGCCATGAACCTTTTTGAACTCGGCCAGCGCGAACGGCGAATCGGTCGAGATGCCGATCACCTGCGTATCGCTCCCATAGGCGTCGAGGTCGTTGTTCACGGTGTTCAGCTCCGTGGTGCACACGCTCGTGAAGGCGCCCGGGAAAAAGAGGAGCACGACGTTTTTCTTCCCTCGAAGATCGCTCAGCGTGAAGGGCTGCTTCTCGTCGTCGTAAAGCGTGAAGTCGGGGGCCGGTTGTCCGATGGTAATGCTCATGAGGTCTCGAAAGGTTGCGGTGGAACGTGCGTATGGCCACGGGGAGCTCCCGCGCGCCTCAGGTCCTTGAAGCTTCCCTTTCGGCCGCGGGTTCCGGAGCTTGCGTGAGGGACGCGTGAAGCATCCGGCGCATCCCGCGTCACCGGAAGCGGATGGCCTGGATCGGCTCGATGCGAGAAGCCACCCGCGCGGGAATGTACGCCGCCGCCGCACAGAGCGCGAGCGCGAGGGCGCCCACCAACAGAAAGTCGAACCCGTTGAGGGCGATGGGGGCGGTTTTCATGTAATAGGCCTCCTGCGGCAGCGGAATGATGCCGTATCGCATCTGAAGCAACGCCAGCCCGAGCGCCAGCGCTTCCCCGAGCACCAGCCCGGCGCCCCCGATCATCAGCCCGAGCCAGAGGAACATGCGCCGGAGCGCCGCCCCCGATGCGCCCAGGCTGATGAGCACGCCCACCTCGCGCGTCTTTTCGAGAATCAGCATGAGGAGCGTCGCCACGATGTTGAAGGCCGCCACGATAATGATGACGCCGATCACGAGCGGGATGATGCTCTCCTGAAGGTTGACCCACGCGAAATAGCTGTGGTACACCTCGTAGATTGTCCGCGCCATGATCGGATACCCCCACCGCTCATTGATCCGTTCGGCGACGGCATCCACCTCCGAGAGGTCGCGCACGGTCAGGTCGAGGCGCGTGACCTCGTCCGGCGCGTAGTCGAAGAGGCGACGGGCCGTTTCGAGGTCGGTGAAGACGTAGAGTTCGTCGAAGTTCGCGAAGGACGTCTCGTAGATGCCGCTCACGTAAAACTGTTTGACGTTCGGGAAACGCGAACGCGCGCCCCGGTCGCTTGCGTTGCGCATGGAAAAGGCCGTCACATGGTCTCCCACCGTGACGCCGAAGATTCCGGCGAGCTCTCGTCCGATGACGAGCCCGGGCCGTCGCTGCGCATCCGGCGCAAAGGAGACCTCGCCGGCGACGAGGTGCTCGGCGAGGTACGGCGGGAGGGCTTCCGCACCCCAGAGGCCCACGCCGTCGATGTTCGTCTCCGAGCGCCGCAACAGGGCGAACTCGAGCGCCACCGGCGCCACATGCGCAACTTCGGGCATCTCGGCAATCGCCTCTCGCAGCGCCGTCGTCCCCCGGATCGGCGCGTCGGCGATGCTCTCCACCTGCACGTGCGCGCCGAAGCCGATGATTTTCTGCTCGATCTCCCGGCTGAACCCCCGCACGACCGACAGCGCCAGAAGCAGGGCCGCTACCCCGACGGCCACGCCGCCGACCGCTACGTACGTCACAAAGCGCAGAAACCGCCGCCCCTCCTCCCGGCCCTGCGCCCCTCGGAGATACCGGAGCGCGACGAATTGTTCGAAACGTGCAGCCACGTGGACATCCGTGTGATTCGATGGAAAAGGGAAGGACGAGCTTCCTCTCGCTTTGATCCGGCAACCCACCGTTTCCCTCCTCCCGGCGGCCACGGCCTCCCACGTGAAGCGGGGTCCTTAAAGGGACGACCGGGCATCGGCCACACACAAAAAACCCCGGCCGCGACCGACCGGGGCTCTCTGCCCGTACGTGTCTTTTCGGTTCAGACCGCTGCGCCCGACCCGCTCTCGCCGGCATCGACGAAGTGGTACGGCGGCCACGGCCCGGTCAGTTCAAAACGCAAGCCCAGAGACATACTCTCGGAAGCCAGTTCCTCGATCAACGCCTGAAACGCCTCTTCCTTGTCCTGAGACACGAGGTAGGCGGCATTCGAGATCAGCCTGCCCTTTTCGGAATCCTCCCCCCCCATGAGCGGCTTGAACAGCCCGCTCTCGGCCACTTCGAGGAGCGACTCGTGGGTGCGCCCGATGGAGTGCTCGGTGATGAGCCGGATCAGTTCTTCCTCGTCGAGGCTCTCCATCTTCTCCATCTCGTCTTTGATGAAGCGAGCGACCCCTTTCGAGATCACCTCGAGGGACTCCTCCACCTTCTGCTCGCCTTCCGAGATCCGCATGCGCAGCGTCTCCACGTCGCTGTACATCCTCACGCCCCATTCCTGTTTGTCCTGCAGCCGATCGAGGGCGTCGCTGAAGTACGCATATCGCTCGTCGACCATCGCCACGATCTCTTCCTCGGACGCACAGACGGTGCCGAAGCGGAGCGGGATCAGCGTGCTTCCCGTCCGGAACTGCTCCATGACCTGGGCATGCGCGCGGACGCGCTGCTGCACCCATTCGGCGTCTTTCATGTTTTCCGCAAGGACGTCCGGCCCGAACGCCTCGGCCGAGACGGGGCTGTAGATGATCTGAAGATCCCGGAACGGCAGCAAGGCCACCCCGTGCGCGGGATCGATCCCCGCCTCCGGCATGGCGTCGATGGCTTCGGCGTCGGAGGAGCTCATGACGCCGTACACGTAAAAGACTTCCTCCGGGGCGGAAGATGCTTCAAACTCCCCGTCCGCCGCCGTGGATAATCCGACGGGCTCATCGTCCGGGAACGCCGCTCCGTCGCCGCCGACATATTCCTCCTCGGACCAGATGGCCGTCGTCGTCCATGCCTTCTCGTCTCCAACGGCCTGCGGCTCTTCGTCCCGGACAAGGTCCCCTTCGATCTCCGGGGAAGCCGCCCCGTTTTCGCTCACCCCGGAGACGAACCGTTCATCGGCGACGAGATCAATATAGGCTTCGTCCGCATCGGCAGCTTCCTCGACCCGCCCTTCCGCGACCGTTTCTTCGGGCGCGGGGGCTTCCATCGCTTCAGCGGGCGCCTCCTCCGATGCTCCGGCCGCTGCCGGATCCTCCTCGAAGAACGCGAGGAGTTCCTCCTCCACGTCCGCATCCATTTCAAAGCCGCTCCCCTCCGTATCGAGGAAGGGTTCGGGAGCGGCAGCCTCCTCGAAGAGGCCCTCGGAGTTCGCGTGCGCCACCGGTGTTTCCTCCCCGTCCGTCGTGAAGGATTCCGGTTCTCGTGAGAGCGCGGCCTTACTCGCCGCCGCTACGGCCTCCTTGAAAAAAAAATCGTGTTCCCCCTGTTCCGGGTCCACGGCGTCGTTGATCTCGCGGATGGCCTCGTTGAGCATGCTCTGAAGCATACGTTCCTTGAGCACGCGACGGGCCTCGACGAGCACGGCGCTTTCGTCGTCGACGTGGTTCATGGCGTCGCGGGCGGCGGCTTCGGCGTCGCGGAGCGCCTCGGTGGTGTGCCGCACGATGTCCTCGATGAGCAGAACGCGGAGTTCGTCGCCGGCCCGTGTGAGGGCGGCCTCGTCTTCGGGCACGCGCTCCTTCGCCTGACGCGCGGTCTCGCCGGCGTCGCCCAGGGCGTCCGTGGAGCGGCGGGCGATTTCTTCGATGAGCATGTCGCGGAGTACGGAGGCGGCCTCGACGAACGCCCGGTGATCTTCGGGTACGTGCTTCCGGGCCTCACGGGCGGTCGACTCGCCGTCGGAGATGGCTTCCGTGGCGCGCTCGGCCACTTCGGCGAGCAGGTGCTCGCGCAAGGCTTCGATAGCGTCGTGGAGCGCGGCGGCGTCTTCGGGCACGAGGCTCCGGGCTTTCTCCGCCGTCTCCTCCACGTCGGCGAGCGCCTCTGCCGAGCGCTCGGCAACGTCGCGGTAGAGCCGCTGCGTCACCGCCTCGACGGCGGCCGTGACGCGGGCGTCGTCCTCGGAGACGAAGGCCTTTGCACGGGCGGCCGTCTCCTCGACGTCGGCGACGGCCTCGGTGGTGCGCTCGGCGATCTCGCGGGTGAGCGCATCGCGGAGCGCCTCGATCGCGCCCACGAGGGCCGGATGATCTTCGTCCACCCGACGTCGGGCTTCGTCCGCCGCCGCCTTCGCATCCGCGAGGTCGCCGGTTGCGCGTGCGGCAATGATGCCGAGGAGTTGCTCACGCAGGTGCGCTGCGGCTTCGCGGAGGACGGCCTGCTCGGCGTCGACGCGGGCACGGGCCTCCTCGGCCACCGCCGCCGGGTCTTCGAGCGAAGCCACCGAGCGTTCGGCGACCACGTCGACGAGCAACCCGCGCAACGCTTCCGCCGCCCGGGAGATGGCTTCGTGATCCGTCCCGACGCGGGCGCGGGCGGCTTCGGCGACGGCCTCGGCGTCGTCCATCGCTGCCGTCGAACGCTCGGCCACCTCGTCCAGCATCAACGCGCGCAGGGCCTCGATGCCCCTGACGACGGCCTCGTGGTCCGGCTCCATCCGGTTGCGCGCCTGACGAGCCACCGCCCCGGCATCGTCCAGGCTCGAGATCGAACGCCTGATGATGTCCTGAATCATCAACTCGCGCAGCACACTGCTCGCGCCGATGACGACGGGGTTCCCGTCCCCGAGGGTCGCCAGGGCCTTTTCCGCCGCCGCCTGCTCGTCCCCGATTTCACCGAGCGCCCGTTTCGTGATGGTCTCGAACATCTGCTCCCGAAGGCGCGAGCTCGCGCGGTTGACCAGCGTGTGGTCCGGACCGACGCTCGCCATGATTGCCTCGGCCATGGCCTCGGGACTGCCCAGTTCGGCAAGGGCCTGTTGCATCACTGATTTGAGCAGCTTTTTCTTGAGCGCCTCTTTTGCGCCCGCCAGCTTCGGGTTGTTGTCTCCCTGAAGAAGCCTGGAGACCTTGTCTCCTTTCTTTCCGGTCCTGGCCTGCGCGTCGGGGGTCGGTTCCATCGTCATGGTGCGTTCTGTCAGATTTTTAAGCTCATTCTCAAGATGGGGTGCAAACATCTCGGGGCGTGTCCGCGACGATTCCCGGAACGGGGAACTACGGAAAGGAGGAGCACGCGGCCTATGCGCCCCGGGCTCATGCCAATGCCGCGCCATTCTCGCCTCGAAAGGAGGCCGACCGGGATGCTCCCCCGCCTTTCCCCTCACACCCCGGCCTACTCCCTCAAACAGGCTGTTTTTCGCTGAAAAAGCGTCCATACCATCCCGCAATACGTCTGCCGGGAGCGACGGGCCCGGGAAGCGTCGGCCCTCTGTGAACAGGAAAGATGCGCCATTCGTGGAAAAAAATACCTTTGTTCTCTCGCCGCACCGGGAGCCTTTTCCAGGATGCCCGAGCGCTGTGCCCGCACGGGCGCGCGGAGCGATTTTATGAACAATCAATCTTCGGCGGGATGCTTCCGAGGGCTGCTTTTTTATATCTTTGATCGTGTGCCTTTCGACGCTCTGCGCGCCCGCGTTCCTGTGACGAACCGCGCTTCACCTCAATCCGGAAACGCCATGAACAACCTCATCGGTCATACGCCCCCGCCCGCGAACGAACCCGTCCGCTCGTATGCGCCCGGCTCGCCGGAGCGGGCCTCGCTTCGCAAACGCCTGTGGGAACTGCGGAATCAGGAGATCGAGGTCCCGGCCTTCATCGGAGGCAAGGAGATCCGCACGGGCGCCACGACGCAGATGACCCTCCCGCACGAGCACCGCCACTCGCTCGGCATCGCGCATCATTGCGGGGAGCAGGAGATCAAAGACGCCATTGCCGCAGCCGTCGAAGCCCGACACGACTGGATGCGCATGCACTGGATGGACCGCGCCGCGATCTTTCTCAAGGCCGCCGACCTGCTCGCCGGTCCCTGGCGGGACACACTCAATGCCGCCTCCATGCTCGCCCACAGCAAAAACGTCTTTCAGGCCGAGATCGACGCCGCTTGCGAGTTGATCGACTTCTTCCGGTTCAACGTGCATTTCATGGAGCAGATCTACCGGGATCAACCCCTCTCTTCGAAGGGCACGTGGAACCGCATGCAGTATCGCCCGCTCGAAGGGTTCGTCTTCGCCGTGACGCCGTTCAACTTCGTCTCCATCCAGGGCAACCTCCCGACGGCGCCGGCGCTCATGGGCAATACGGTGGTATGGAAGCCCGCCTCGTCCACCCTCTACACCGCCTATTTCACGTACAAGCTGCTCGAAGAGGCCGGGTTGCCGCCGGGGGTGTTGAACATGATCCCCGGCCGGGGATCGCAGGTGGGCCGCCACGTGTTCGCCTCGAAGCACTTCAGCGGATTGCACTTCACCGGCTCTACGAACACGTTCCAGCACATGTGGCGCACCATCGGTTCGAACATCGCCGGGTATCGCTCGTACCCGCGCATCGTCGGCGAGACGGGCGGCAAGGACTTCATCCTCGCGCATCCCACGGCGGACTCGAAAGCCGTGGCGACGGCCATCGTGCGGGGCGGCTTCGAGTATCAGGGGCAGAAATGCTCCGCCGCCTCGCGCATCTACCTTCCGCAGTCGCGCTGGCCGGAGATCGAGGCCGAGTTGATGACGCAGATGGACGAACTGAAGATGGGACCGCCGGAGGACTTCACCAACTTCATCAACGCCGTCATCGACCGGGCGGCCTTCGAAAGCATCACCTCCTACATCGACGAGGCGCGCAAAGCCGAGGGCGTCACGATCATCCACGGCGGCGGTTACTCCGACGAGGTGGGCTACTTCATCGAGCCGACGATCCTGCGCGTCGAAGATCCGACGTACCGGACGATGTGCGAGGAGATCTTCGGCCCTGTCGTGACGATTTACGTCTATCCGGACCACAAATGGGACGAGACGCTCACGCTCCTCGACGAGACGTCTCCGTACGCGCTCACCGGAGCGGTTTTCGCCCGGGACCGACGCGTCATCGCCGAGGCTACGGACCGCCTGACCGACAACGCCGGCAATTTCTACATCAACGACAAGCCGACCGGCGCCGTGGTCGGGCAGCAGCCGTTCGGAGGGGCACGGGCCTCCGGCACGAATGACAAGGCCGGATCCTCCCTCAACCTCATCCGGTGGGTCTCGGCCCGCTCGATCAAGGAGACCTTCGACCCGCCGAAGCACTACGCTTACCCGTTCCACCAGCCCGACGAGGCCGAGGAAAGCGTGACCGCCGAAGGGCTGTGATCGCACGTCGCTCGTATCTTTCGGGCGGGGCGGCGTGCGGCGAAGGCCCCGCCCTTCGCTTTCCGACCGTCCCGCCCGGCGCTCCCATGCAAGCCCAACCCCCACCGCCGACTTCGTCCGAACTGGCCGCCCTCGTCGCCTTGCTCGACGATCCCTCGCCGGTGGTGAAGGAGCACGTGCGGGCGCGGCTCCGCGAGGCCTGGCCGTCGGCGCACGCCGCCCTCGCCGGGCTTCTCGCGAGCCTCCCGAGAGCGCGCGCCGAGCCCCTCACGGCGATGCTTCACACGTTTCACGTGGACGACCTCACGGCGCGCTGGCGGCTCCTGATCCGGGACCCCGACCTCGAAGCCGGGGCTTTCCTCCTCGCCCGATACGCCAGTCCCAACCTCGACGAGGAGGCCTACCGCCGGCGCATCGACGGGTTCGCCGAGCGAATCCGCCCGCGCGTGGCGGCCGCCTCCGGAAGCGCCCGCGCCCTGATCCTCAGCGCGTTTTTCTGCGATCAACTCGGCTTCACCGGCAACCACAAAAACTATTACGACTACCGAAACAGTTATCTGAACTGGGTGATCGACCACCGACTCGGCATCCCGATCTCGCTGTCGGTCGTCTTCTTGCTCCTCGGCGAACGCCTCGGGGTGCCGGTCTACGGAGCCAATCTGCCCATGCATTTCCTCGTGAAATACGAAGACGCGCACACCGAGCTTTTTCTCGACCTTTTCCACGGCGGCACGCCGCTCAACCGCGCCGACGTGCGGCGCTTCCTCAAGGAAGCGAAGGTCCCGATCACGGCGGAGCATTTCGCCCGCGCCGACGCCCGCACGATCCTCCTGCGGATGGTCCGCAACCTCCTTTTCCTTGCCCGCAGACAAAACGACGCAGAGGCGGCCGGGGATTTCTCGCGTCTTCTGGAGATCGGGCTGGAACAGGAGGGGTAGCCCTTCTCGTACGGATCCCCCCACGGTCCACCCGCCCCGCAAGCCCCACGCTGTCCGCCCATGTCCGACGACGCCGTACAGATTTTCCGCAGTGTGGAGCATCCGGGCTCGGCTTCTCCGGCGCTGGTCTACGGGCGGGCCCTCGTCACGCCCATTGGCGTATGCCTGTTGCCCGTGATGATCGGAGCGCTCGTGGCGGCGCTTCAGGGCTATCCCGCCCTTTCGTATCTTCTCGTCGGCTTCCCGGGCGCGATCGCCGTGGCGATGCTGTGGACGCACTACCGGCTACGCACCACCCTCGCCGAGATCCGGGTGCGCCCGGACGCCGCGGCCCTGCGAACGGTCTGGGAATGCGCCCGCGAGGAGCCTCTCCGGTGGATGCGCGTCCTCGACCTTCGAACGAACCGGTCGGCCATCGAGGCGACCGTCGGACGAGGGACGTACGTCCTCCGAACGGCGCGGTGGCCGGAGCACGAAGCCCTCCTCGAGGCGCTCCGCCAGGCCCGCGACGTCTACCTGCTCTCCTGACCCCCGCCCCGATGTCCGCACGTTCACCAGCCCCCACACCCTCCCAGGGCGACCTCTTCCATCCGCCCGCTGCGCCTCCCGAGGCCGGGCACGAGACGGAGACGTACGCCGGAGCCTACTGGGATCACTGCCCCAACTGCGGGGCGCGGCTCCACAACGCCGGCTGCAAATACCGCTGCCCCCGATGCCACTACTTCATGTCCTGCTCCGACTTCGACTGACCGCGCCCGCCCATGATCACGATTGACCGCACATCGAACACGCCCGTCCACGAACAGCTGGTGGAGCAGATTCGCTACCTCATCGCGACGGGCCACTTCAAGGTCGGCGAGCGGCTCCCTTCGACGCGCGTGCTGGCCGAACAGGTCGGCCTCTCGTTTCACACGGTGCGGAAAGCCTATCAGGAGCTCGAAAAGGAAGGGCTCCTCGACTCGCGGGTGGGGAGCGGATACACCATCAAGGAGCGCGCGCCGCTGAGCAAGGCCGAGCGTATGGAACGCGGGGCCTCGGTGATCCAGGAAGCGCTCCAGCGGCTGATCGGGCTCGGACTGCAGGAAAGCGAGATCGAGTATCTCTTCCAGGAACAACTGAGCCTCCTCGAAAGCGAACGGGAACGCCTCAAGCTCGTCTTTGCCGGACCGTTCCGTGAGATGGCCGCGCAGTGCGCCCGTCAGATCTCGATGATCGTGCAACAGCCCGTGGAGCCGGTGACGATGCCCGAGGTGAGCCGGCATCAGGACGCCGACCTTATTTTTGCGCGGCTGCGCGAGTTGCGCAGTGTGCTCGAAGGGGCCTCGCGCGCCGACGCCATCGGGGTGTACGTCTATCTCTCGCCGCAGGCGCTCCGCCGGGCGTCGCTGCTCCTCGAGCATGAGACGCTCGGCCTCGTCACGCGGCATCCGGACGCCATCGGCCCGCTCACGGCGGAGATCCGGACACAGACCGGCTTCAAGGGTCAGATCATGGCCGCCTCCATCGACGAGGGCGCGCGGCACCTCGACCAGCTCCTCCCCCTGACGGACCTGGTCCTCTTCACCCCCGCCGGCCGTCGCCGGCTGCTCCCCTACCTCGACGAGGAACGTCCGTATGCCGAGCTTTCGTTCCGCATCAGCCCCGAGTCGATCGACGCCGTCCGGCAGGCCGTGCCCTCATGAGCTTCCCGTCTCGCCATCCGGCGAGGCGCTCGTCCGCATCCCGCCTTTCTCCTTCGGAGGCGTTGCCCCCGCCGACTCGGGATCGAAGATGACGGGTGAACGTTCGTCCGTTCCGTCCGCGGCCATGCCTTCTTTCGCCTCGCCTTCCCCGGTCTTCGGCAACGGCGGCAGGAGTCCCACGCCGCCGCCCGTCACGGGTGGGGCTTCGAGCCCTTTCACGGGCTCTTCCTTCTCCTCTTTCTCCTCTTCCTGGCCGGGGTACTTTACCCGTACGTGATAGATGGCCAGGAGCATCGCCAGGAACGTCTCCTTGATCTTCGTCAGATCGCGGAAGGTGAGGTTGGAGTCTTCGAACTGTCCGTCTTCGCGACGGGCCGAGATGATCATGTCGATGAGCGACTCCAGGCGTTTGTGCGTCGGGTTGGAGAGCGAGCGGCTGGCCGCCTCCACCGAGTCGGCCAGCATGAGGATGGTCGTTTCCTTCGTGTTCGGGCGCGGGCCGGGATAGCGGAACTCCGACTCCTGAACCGGCGGGTCGCCCTCTTTCGCCTGTTCGAGCGCTCTCCGGTAAAAATACTCGATGCGCGTGGTCCCGTGATGCATCGGGATGAAGTCCAGCACGACCTGCGGGAGTTTGTACTGCCGCCCGATCTCCAGCCCCTCCTTCACATGGCTGGCGATGATCAGCGCGCTCATCCTGGGTTTGAGTCCGTCGTGTGGATTTTCACCCGGCCGCTGGTTTTCGACGAAATACTCGGGTTTGAGCATCTTCCCGATGTCGTGATAGAGCGCCCCGACGCGCGTGAGCAGGGCATTCGCGCCGATGGCGTCGGCGGCGGCTTCGGCGAGGTTCGCCACCTGAAGCGAGTGATTGAAGGTGCCCGGTGCGCGCACGCTCAGTTCCTTGAGCAAGGGTCGGTTCGTGTCCGAGAGTTCGAGCAGCGTCAGGTCGGTGGTGATCTTGAAGGCGCGCTCGAACACCCAGAGCAGCGGCAGCGCCATGATGAGCAGGAACGAGTTGACGCCCACCATGAGCGTGTCCCACATGAAGCGATCGAAGGATGTGCGCGAGAGCAGCCACGAAGCGCCGAGCACCCAGAGATAGCCGAGAAAGACCACCCCGGCGCTCAGGAAAAACTGTCCCCGGTTCTTGATGTCCCGGACGCTAAAGATGCCGAGCGCGCCGGCGATCATGGTGGCGAAGGTGAACTCGAAGTCGTATCGGAGCAGGTGGCTTCCGATGAACGCGAGCGCGAGCGTCGCAAAGAAGCTCACGCGCGAGTCGAAGAGGATCGTCAGCACGAGCGAGACGATGATCACGGGCACGGCATACATGACGATCACCGGCAGCCGGAGCGCGATCGCATAGAGCCCGATCATGCCCGCGAAGAGCAGCGCAATGAGGAAGACGTGGCGATTGTCCTCGAAAATCTTCCGACGCAGGATGAACAGATAGAGGAAGAACAGGCCGTACGTGGCGAACGTGAGCATGAGTTGGCCGAGCGTGATCTTCCACCCCACCGTGCCGCCGCCCCGCTCATCCTGCGCGCGTTCGAGCGAGAGAATCTTGCGCCGGATCTCCGGCGTGACGCGCTCGCCCGAGTCCACGATGACCTCGCCCTGCCGGACGATGCCGCGCGTGGGCGAGATGTTGGCCTCCTTGCGCTGCCACTCCTGAAGCGTTTCGGCGCGCATGTAGCGGAGCGAGGGTTGAAAGATGGCGCGGAAGAAAGCGTCGGCGAGCCGGGCGAGCTCCATGTCGTCCGGGTGGTTCCGTTCGAAGAACTCCCTGGCCGAAGTGTGCGCTTCGTTCAACCCGAAGACGCTCTGTTTGTCTTTGCGCTGGCTCGTGCGCTGCCGGAGGTCGCGCACGATGATCTCATCCGTGAGGATGCTGTCGATGGGCACGTCGAGCACGCCGAGCGAGAGCATCTGCCGACCGAACGAGTACGCCTCGTCGAGCAGCGCCTGATCGAGGCGGGGACCACGCGGCGGGGTGCGGGAGGCCGTCGAGAGGCCGGGCACCCGCTCGACGTACGCATCGACGAGCCGTTGCCACTGCGACTCGGTCAGCTTCAGCCGCGCGTTGCGCCGGAGCGACAGGTACCGGAGCGAGTCATCGATGGCCTCCACCAGGCGGCCCCTGGATTTTTTTTCGAGAAAACCGGCATAGGCTTCGAAGATGCGTTCGAGCTGCGCCTGCACCGTGTCCCGGTTGGCGCGCATCTTCTCCATCGCGCCGGGAATGCGTTCGAAGATCGGCGGAGTCGTCAGGCGCACCTCCCGCCGTTCTTCGGCGATGGCGCCGGCGTCTTTGAGGATGGCAAAGTCGAACGGAGCCACCAGCGGCTCGCCCTGCCACTCGTCGCCCACCTGCACGGCGTACCGATACACCTCCCCGCGTGGAAAGGCCAGCAGCGTGATCGCCAGCAACCCGACGAAGATGCTCGCTTTGATCGCGGCGTCTTTCCGCTTCCGCTTTCGCCGGTCGTCGCGACCCTTCTCGAGGTTTTGCCCGACCGGGCGCACTTTCCGCCGCCTCAGCCCAAATTTTTCAAGCAGTCCCATAGGTTTCAACGTGGTGCGTTGAGACGACGGAACGGCGGGCCGCTCCCTGCACACGAAAGGCGCAAAGAGCCGCCCCCCGTCTACGTTCGGTCGCTGTGAGTATGCCGGAGCGCGGTCAAGGATCCGACCACGAGCGTGATCACCGTGCCGATAAGCGTGTACCACGGCCAACCGATGGACCGCAACTGCGCCGCCGCGACGTAGTCATCCGTCGGGTTGAGTGCGAAAACCCAGCCGTCGCTCGGGCTGTGCCAGACGCCGAAGATGATGAATACCATCGCAGCGATGGAGACGACGAAGGCGATGAGCGCATCGGCCTGCCTCGTACGCCGGTTGACCAGCCCGAGCAAAAAGACGCCGAGCAACCCGCCGTAGGTGAACGACGCGATGGCCAGCCCCAGTTCGACCACCGGATTCTGCTGATCCCGGAAGAGGTTCGCAAAGCCGATGAAAACGATGCCCCAGAAAAGGGTCATCCATCGCGAGATGCGAAGCGCACGGTCCGGCGGCAACTCCCGTTTGAAAAACCGTTCGTAAAGGTCCATCATCGACGAGGAGGCGAGCGCGTTCAGCGAGGAGGAGAGCGTGCTCATGGCCGCCGCGATGATGCCCGCCAGCAAGAGCCCGGAGACGCCCGAGGGCATCCCCTGAATGATGAACATGGGAAAGATTTCGTCGCCGCGCGTGAGGCCCAGTTCAGAGGGCGGGACGCCGCCGTAGAAGCTCCACAGGAGCAGACCCACGAGCAGGAAGATGGCGAACTGCATCATCACCACGACGGCGCTCCCGATGAGCGCCTTCCGGCTGTCCCCCAGATCGCGGCAGGCCAACAGGCGCTGCACGATGAGTTGATCCGTTCCGTGGGAGGCCATCGAGAAGACCGCCCCGCCGAAGACCGCCGTCGGAAAGGCGTACGGTGAGGTCAGCATGTAGTTGAGGCCCTTGCCCCAACCGAAGTCGAAGATCCGCGTTTTCCCCGCGGCCGCGGCCGCCGCCCACCAGTCGCCCGGCACATCGCCCAGGAGGATGAAGATCGCCGCGACGGCCCCGCCGACGTAGAGGAACATCTGGACCACATCCATCCACACGACCGCTTTGATGCCTCCGATGAACGTATAGACCATTGTGACGAGGCCGATGACCACGATGATCTCGAAATAGCTCACCGAGAGCCCGGCCATCTGCGCGATGACCTTGAGCGGGATCGCTGTGGCGAAGAGGCGCACGCCGTCGGCGAGAAGGCGCGTGACGAGGAACGTGACCGAGGCCGCCGCGCGCATGCCGTCGCCGTACCGCCGGCCGAGGAACGCATATGCCGTCGTGAGTTCGCCCCGAAAATAGTGAGGGAGGAAGACGAAGCTGACGATGATTCGGCCCAGGAGATAGCCGAACGTGAGTTGAAAGAAGGTAAAAGACCCCGCATAGGCCACCGCCGGAATGCCGATGACCGTGAGCGTGCTCGTCTCCGTGGCAACGACCGAGAAGCACACGGCCCACCACGGCAGTTCCCGGCTCCCGAGGAAGTAGTCCGCCGTGCTGGTCTGCCGCCCCGCCGCTTTGACGCCGAGCGTGGCAACGCCGAGGAGATAGATGACGAGGACGGCGTAATCGAGCCCGGTGAGCATGGAGGTCTTCGGTTTCGTGTAAGTGTTTACGGCAGGGCCGCATCGCGGGCGGGCCGCGCCTCGGGGGAGCGTTCCGTCAGGCTTCGAGCATTTCGAGCAGCCGTTTCTCGTCGATGATCTCGATGCCGAGTTCACGTGCTTTCGCGTACTTCGAGCCGGGGTTTTCGCCCGCCACCACGTAGTCGGTCTTTTTGCTCACGCTGCTCGACACCTTCCCGCCTGCGTGCACGATGCGCTCGCGCGCCTCCTCGCGCGTCAGGTGGGGCAACGTGCCCGTGAGGACGAACGTCTTGCCCGCCACCGGACTCGCCTCGGGCTCCGGCGGCCGCTCCTCGGGCAGGCGCTTCGTGTTTACCCCGGAGGCCCGCAATCGCTCGACGAGGGTGCGATTGTCCTCGATCTTGAACCAGTCCACCACGCTCTGCGCCGTCTTTTCCCCGATGCCTTCGATCGTCTCGAGCGTCTCTCGATCGGCGGCGGCGAGCGCTTCGAGCGAATCGAAATGGGCGACGAGCAACTCGGCGGTCGTCTTGCCGACGTGCCGGATGCCCAGCCCGAAGAGGAGGCGGCTGAGCGTGCGATGCTTCGACGCCTCGATGGCCGCGAGCAGGTTCTGCGCCCGCTTCTCGGCAAAGCCATCAAGCCCGAGCAGATCCTGGAGCGTGAGCGTGTACAGGTCGGCCAGCGTGTGAATCTTGTCTTTTTCGACGAGCGCGACGGCGAGCTTCGAGCCGAGCCCTTCGATGTCCATCGCGTCGCGGCTCGCATAGTGCTCCACGAGACGAATGAACTGCGCGGGGCAGTCGGAGGCGACGCAGTAATAGTCGGCCTCGCCGGGGAGCCGTTCGAGCGGATTGCCGCACGAGGGACAATGCTTCGGCATATGCCACTTCCGTTCCTTGCCCGTACGCGCCTCCGGGATCGGCTTGACGACTTGCGGGATCACGTCGCCGGCGCGCTTGACCACCACCGTGTCGCCGATGCGGATGTCGCGGCTGAGCACGTAGTCCTCGTTGTGGAGCGTCGCGCGAGAGACCGTCACGCCGCCGATCTCGACGGGCTCGAGCACCGCCTCGGGCTTGACGACGCCCGTACGGCCGACCGAGACGACGATGTCGAGCAACGTGGTCGTGGCTTCCTGCGCGGGAAACTTGTACGCGACGGCCCATCGCGGCGCGTTCGCAATCGAGCCGAGCACCTCCTGATACGCGAAGCTGTCGATCTTGAGGGCGATGCCGTCGATCTCGTAATCGAGCGCGTTCCGCTCCTCGGTCCACCGCCGGCAAAACGCGATCGCCTCGTCGACGTCGCGGAGCAGCCGGGCGTTCGGGTTGACGGGAAAGCCGAATTTCTTGAGCCATTCGAGCAATTCGAACTGACCGCCGGGCGTCTCGCCCGTCACCGGACCTACGCCGTAGGCAAAGAAGCTCAGCGGTCGCGAAGCCGTAATGCGCGGATCGAGTTGCCGGAGGCTTCCCGCGGCTGCGTTCCTCGGGTTGGCGAACGTTTTCTCTCCCGCCTTCGCAAGCCGGTCGTTGAGCTTTTCGAAGTCGCTCTTTTTGATGTACACCTCGCCGCGCACCTCGAGGCGCTCCGGCGTCTCCTTCACGGCGTCCGGGAGGACGGGGATGTGGAGCGGGATGGCGCGCACCGTCCGCACGTTCGCCGTGACGTCCTCGCCCACGAACCCGTCGCCGCGCGTGGCTCCGACGGCGAGCGCGCCGCCCTCGTACGTGAGCGCCACGGCCAACCCGTCGATCTTGAGCTCTGCCGTGATCGCGGGCTTGACGTCCTTGCCGTAGTGCGCCTGCAGCCCGCGTCGGCACCGCTCGTACCACGCCCGCACCTCGTCATACGAAAACGCCTTCGAGAGCGAGAGAAGCGGGATGGGGTGCCGCACCTTTTTGAAACGGTCGAGCGGCGCACCGCCCACCCGCTGCGTCGGTGAATCCGGGGTGACCAGTTCAGGAAAACGCGCCTCGATCCGCTCGAGTGCCTGGTAGAGCCGGTCGAACTCCACGTCCGAGATCACCGGGTCATCGAGCACGTAATACCGGTAATCGTGCGCTTCGATCAGACGGCGCAGTTCCCGGGCAAACGCCGCCGCTTCTTCCTTCGACATCTGATCGAAGAAGAGAGCGTCGATCCGGGCGAGCGCTTCCCGGGTGGCCTGGATGAGATTCATAAACGGGGTTCGGTGGAGGCCGGAAGGGTCCGGCTGAGACTGTCGAGGAAAGCCCGGGCGTCCGCGCGGGTGATGACGACGAGCGTATCCTGAGGCGAGACGGGATACGGGAAGCCTTCGAGGGTGATGCGGGCGCGACGCACGGCGCGGGGGTTCTGGAAGATGATCCGTTCCACCGGGCGGAACCGCATCGAGTCGCCCTCTTCAATCCAGTACGGACGGCGGAGGTCGTCGTCGACCTTGACCCGCAGGCGCAGGAGCGGTCCGCGCTCGGCCACGACGTAAACCGTCATCGTGTCGCCGAGGACGAGGGGCGCGGGTGCGGGCGGCGCCTCGACGGCGGTGGTGTCGGGCGCAGGCGGCGGCGTTTCGACCGGCGCGGGCGCAGGCCGGGTGGTGAACCAGAGCACGGCGATGACGACGACGAGGATCACCCCCGCCCCCACGACGATGCGCCACGGCGTTCCCCCGCCCAACGCGGCCCCGCCCCTGAGCGCCCCGGCCCGCCGGGCATACGGCCCCCGGCCCGTGCGCACCGCGCGCGCCGCACCGCTCCGGCGAAGCGAACCCTCCACGGCCCGCTTTTCTTCAGAAGACGCCCTCCCCGGCCCCTCCCCACCGGACACCGCTTTTGCTTCCGGACTCACCGTTTTCCCATCGACCGCCTCGCGGGCGGCATCCTCTTCGGGCACGGAGCCTTCCGGCTCGGAAATATCTTCGGACAGGGAAGCTTCCGGCTCGGACAGACCTTCGGGCCCGGAGCTTTTGAGCTCGGACGCGGCGGCTTCCGGAGGTTCTTCTTCTTCGCGGGACGCCGGAGCCTCTTCCCGGAGATACGTCGCCGCAAGCCGCCCCGCATACGACCCCTCGAACACCTCCTCCAGCGCGGCCAGCACGTCGTCCACGGGCAAGCCGAGCGCCTCCGCATAGCTCCGCACGAACGACCGGAGATAGACCCGGTTGAACATCTCGTGGTCGAGCAAAGCGGTCTGCTCAAACTGCTCGATCAGCCCCTTCGGCGCTTTCGTAGACTCCCGAACGACCTCGACCGAGACCCCCTTCTCCTCACGGATTTTCCGGAGGTCTGCGCCGAAACGCCTTCCCGGGGCCAGGCTTGCCTCATCCAAACTCATACGCCTTTTCTGGTGGTGGGTGATCGAACGTGGGACCAGCGGCTGCGCGGAAGTTACATCCTACACCTTCGTTCCACAAAATATTTCCGTAAAGCTTGCGGAGATAAAGCCGAGCTTCGGCGGCATGGCCACCGAAACGGAACAGGCGCCGGCGACGCCCCTCTCCCTGCCTCGGAACCCATGATCCCCCTTCCCCGCTCTCCATATTTTCTTCCGATGCGCCGACCGTGCCCCTGTCTTCCCGCACCCGCACGGTCGGCTTTCGTACCAAAAATTCCTTTCCGATTACCGTTCTGCCCGTATCTTATTGCGGCCATGCGCCCGAAAGCCGCACCCCTGACCTGACCGCCTGTTCTCCCATGCGTTTTCCCATGCTTCTCTCGACCGCGCTCCTCGCGCTTTTCGCCTGTGCCGGTCGTGCCGCCGCCCAGCCTGAAGCCCCCGTCCGCGCGCTCATCGTCACGGCCCATCCGGACGACGAGGCGATGTTCGCCGCCTCGATCTACCGGATCACCCACGCCCTCGGCGGGGCGGTCGACCTGGCGCTCGTCACCGACGGCTCGGGCGGCTATCGCTACGCCACGCTCGCCGAGCCGATCTATCACCTCGAGCTTACCGACGAGGCCGTCGCGCGGAAGGCGCTCCCGGCGATCCGGAAGCGCGAGCTCATGGAAGGCGGGCGCCTCATCGGGATCCGCAACTATTTCTTCCTCGACGAGCTCGACCACCGGTATACGCTCAACGTGGACAGCGTGCTCGCCTACGTCTGGGACACGGACGCCGTGCAACGACGTCTCAGCAAGATCCTCGAGCAAGGCTCCTATGATTTCGTCATCACCCACCTGCCGATCCCGCAGACCCACGGCCACCACAAAGGCGCAACGATCATGGCCCTCGAAGCCGTCGCCGGGATGGCCCCCGCCGAACGACCGGTCGTGCTCGGGAGCTTCATTTCAAGCAAAACGGACACGTCCGCACTCGCCTTCACCGAGCTGCCGGGGCATCCCCTCACGCGCATCCGCACCGACACGCCGCCCTTCACGTTCGACCGAACCACCTCTTTCGGAGCGAACGGTCGGCTCAACTACAAGATCATCGTCAACTGGCTCATCGCCGCACACAAATCGCAGGGGACGATGCAGTTGTTGATGAACCGGGGCGACCTCGAAAATTTCTGGATCTTCGCCCTCGACGCCCCGGATGCCGTTGCCCGTACGCGCGCGCTTTTCGAGAAGCTTGGCGCGGCGCCCCACCCCGGAACACCTCTGTCCCGGTGAACGGGCTTGCTTCTTAACCGTCGATCCTTACCTTGCCCTTGCCCGCACCCGCCCCCGATATTCTTTGTGCGTTTTCCCCCTTCCATCCCTTCCGACACCGTCTACCATCCCCACAGCGTAATGCACCCTCGTTTTTTTCACGCGCGGCATCTCCCCGCTCTGTTCTTTCTTCTCCTTGCACCGGCGGCCCTCGCGCAAAACCAGGTGCGCCTGCGGCTGGCATATCAGGGTCAGTTTCTTCCGGAAGGCACCGCCATCGTCGTCCTTGGCCAGCCCGTCGACGTCCCGCAGGATTCCGTGATCCAGCCCCGGTTCTTCTCAGAGATCACCTACCCGCGTGGCGGCGCGACCATCATCCTTCGCGACACCCTCGCGGATTCGGGATTCTCCCGGCTGAGCATCCCGAAATCTTCGGACGCACGGATGCGCTATTTCCTCTATGCCCTCACGCCGGACGGGACCCTGTACTGGAGCTATAGCGCCCTCCGCGATGCCCTCAAGTACGACGTCGTGGAGAAAGGGGTCATGTCGATTGCTCCCGTCTCCGGCGTGGTGGCGAGGAGCGACATCAAACAGCTGTTTTTCAGCGGGACTCCCGCGGCCGAAGCATCACCCGCGGACACCGTCGGCGAGGTCCCGTCGAGCGAAGAGACGCGCGCGGCGCGGATGCCCTCGAACACACGCGGGCGCATGGAGGACGATGCCGCGGACCAGGTGAACACTCAGCAGACGAACACGGAGGAGCCCTCCCCGGAGGCTGCGGTCGAGGAGGGCGACGGCTCGGGCATCCTGCTGCCCTACTGGCTTTTCCTGCTGTGGCTCATCGTGCCGGCGGCGGCGGCGCTGGCGCTCGCGCACCGGTATCTGCAGGCCCGGCAGGTGATCGCCGGCATGCGCGAGGAGATGACGACGCTCCGCACCGAACTGGCCGCGCGATTCTTCCGCTCCAACCCCGACACGGCCAAACGGGAGGCCGAGAAGCAGCAGACGGGCGCGCCGCCCCCCACGCCGGGAGTGGGCAACCCCATCGACCCGAAACGGTGGAACCCGTAGACGTCGCCCGAAACGGCGAGGGGTGACGCTCAGAACGCCCCGCCGAAGAAGATCGCGTTGAGGAAGAGGCGGTTGCTCCCGTACCAGAAGGCCCTGAAGTTCGGGTCGTCCATGAGCAGGATCACCCGTCCTTGTCCGAAGCGCCGGGCCACCACGGCGGCGCTGCCCGGCGCGGCGGCCAGTTTCTCTCGGGAGATATACCCGCTCAGGATGGCCCGGAAGGAATAGACCCCCACGTTCGCGCCCGGCTCCTCGGACGGCTCGTAGAACGTGTTGCCCCTGCGGAAGACCGGCAGCGTCTCGCCGAGCCCGTATGCCAGCGGATGCGTGACGTCGAACGCCACCTCGAAGATGGCCCCCCCGATGACCTGCGCGCCGCGCGCGTCGGAGAGTTGGTCGTACGGGAGGTCGCGAACGAGCGAGTCGAGGTCGAAGGGCTTCTTTTCAAGCCGGGCGAAGTCGTTGCGGACGGCCCAGTCTACGGCGCTCGCGAGGGCGATCAGACGCCCGCCGCCGCGCACCCACTCTTTGATCTTCTCCGCCGGAAGCGGCCCGTACGCACCCCCCGCGAGGATAATCGTGTCGTATCGCCCGAGGTCGGAGCTGCCCACGCGGTCGGCGTCGAGCAGGGTGATGGGAATGCGAAAGCGCTCGGTGAGCAGGTGCCAGGCCTCGCCCGCATTGTATGAGGAGGCGCCCGTTCCGGTGATGAGCGCGATGTCCGGAGCATCGAGCACGCGCCCGCCCGGCCCGCCGAGGTCCGGTCCCACGGGCGTCAACCCGCCGTCGACGGCGAAGATCTCGACGGCATCCTCGGCCACGGCCCGCTCGACGATCTCGTGCAGCCCGGCGACGGCCCCGCTTCGCTCCACCGCCGGGATGATGACGGAGCCGGCAGGGAAGGATTGCGGCTGACCGTCCACCATCGCCGTGAAGGCGTCCGTCATCACGCGCGGGTGTGCGCCCGCCGCCTCGAAGCGATATAGCGCGCGCGGCGCATAGTACCGGTTCCACCGCATCACATACGCCACGTTCGAGGTGTCGCCGACGAGCCGACCGCCGCCGGCTTCGACCTCGGTGATCGGAACGCCCAGCAGGTTGCCCGGCTTGCGACGGACCTCGGCATAGTCCACGTCGAAGGCGAGCGGAAGCGTCCAGGCCGAGACGTCATAGAAGAGCGAGTCCTCGAACGTCCGGACGCGCTCCATGACGGCCTTGACGAGCCGGGTCTGCGGCTGATCCATCGGGATGATGTACGCTTCGCCCGCCCGATACGTGCGGCCTTCGGCTTCCACGTCCCGCGCCAGCTCGTACAGCCGGATGCGATGCCGGAGCAGGAGTTTCGCCAGGGCATCCGCCCGCGTCCGGGCCGGCGACCGGCTCACGACGTACGCCTTCACCAGATTGCCCCTGGCTACCTCCGGGGCTTCGCGATAAAATTCGCGTTGATGCCGGAGCAGTTGCTCGCGCATGTTCACCGCCGCCTTGAGCGTCGAGAGCGAGGTCATGAACTGGTTCCGGATGGTGAAGGCATAGTCGAGCACGCCGTCCACGACCTCGCGCTTGAGCGCCCGTGAAGACGCCTGTTCGAAGAGGATGCCGATGGCGCCGTTCACGTCCGGGTAGGTGGAGCCTTTGCCGTAATAGAAGTCGTCGAAGGACTCCTCGGAATAATACAGCGAGCCGATCCGGTCGAGCGCTTCCCCGTGATAGCGGGCGATCTCGGCGGTGAGTTCCTGATTCCGGGCAGGCGTGTTCGGATTGGTTCGGCTCGGAATGCCGGGCTGGAAGAAGTACGTGGCGTTGCCGCCCATCTCGTGATGATCGGTCAGGACCTGCGGCCGCCAGTGATGGAACACGGCCAGCCGCCCCTGCGATTCCGGATGCTGCGCCGGGAGCCAGTCACGGTTGAGATCGAACCAGTAGTGGTTCGTGCGCCCGCCGGGCCAGGGTTCGTTGTGCTCCCGGTCCTGCGGGTCGGCCGTCGCCACCGCGCCCCGATTCTGATTGACCCACGTCGTGAAGCGGTTGCGCCCGTCGGGGTTGAACATCGGGTCGAGGATGACCACGACGTGGTCGAGGGCGTCCTCGACGGCGGGGCCTCGCCCGGCGGCGAGGTGATACAGATAGAGCACGGCGGCCTCGGTCCCGCTCGCCTCGTTGCCGTGGATGCTGTACCCCTGATAGATCACCGCCGGCATCTCCCGGAGGTCGTCGTCGCGGACCGACTCCGGCGCTTCGGAGAGCCGCAGGTTGGCCCGGCGGAGGTCTTCGAGTCGTTCCTGATTGGCCGGGGAGGTGACGAACGCGTGGATGAGCGGACGCCCCTCATACGTACGGGCATGCTCTTCGAGCGTCACCCGGTCGCTCACCGCCGCCACCGCCCGAAAGTATGCGATCACCTGATGCGGCTCGGTGTGCTTCGTCCCGATCCGGTGCCCGATCACGTCCTCCGGCTTCGGGATCGCGGGGTCGTAGCCCGTCACACCCGGCGTGGGCGCGGGCAACGGGAACGGCAACATCTGCGCATGAAGCGCGGGCGGGGCGGCAAAAAGCAGTCCGGCGACGAAAAGGACGGCGCACAAGCTCAGGGGAGAACGCATAGATCGGCACATAGCGGGTGAAAAGAAACTCGCGGAAGTATACAAAAGCGACGGCGACGGATCACCACACCCGGAAATTTTCTCGGCGCGGCAGACGAGATCAGCCCGCTTCCCACACTCCGCCGACGAGCGCGACCTGCACGTCCATCACGTTCGTGTGGGTCGGGCCGGGCTTGAGCAGGGCGCCCATGCGCTCGAAGAAGGTATGGGCGTCGTTGTTTTCGAGGAACGCTTCGGGGTCGAGGCCGCGCCTGCGGGCGGCGGACGCGGTGTCGTTCGTCACCCACGCGCCCGCGGCGTCGGTCGGGCCGTCGCGGCCGTCGGTGCCGCCGCTGAGGAAGGCGACGGGACGCGACGCGCCTTCGAGCGCGAGGGCCGCCGCGAGCGCCAGCTCCTGATTGCGCCCCCCCTTCCCCTGCCCCCGCACGGTGACGGTAGTCTCCCCGCCCCAGAGCAGACACACCGGAGGCGCGTCGCGCACGGCAAGCGCCGACTCGGCCTGCCGCCGCCCCACCTCGCGCGCCTCGCCGGTGACGCGATCCGAGACGATGCGGACGGTATACCCGCGGCGCCCGGCTTCGGCCGCCGCCGCCCGAAGCGCGTCCCGGTTGCTCCCGATCAAAACGGTCAGCGCCCGCTCGAAGGCGGGCCGGCCGGGCTTCGGCGTCTCCATCGACGGATCTTCGCGTCCCCGACGCAGATGCCTGCGCACCGAGGCCGACGCCTTCTCCCACAGGTCGAACTGTTGAAGGACGAGCACGGCGTCGCGGAACGTCGTTCGGTCGGGGACGGTGGGGCCGCTCGCAATGACGGAGAGGTCGTCCCCGACGACGTCCGAGAGCGCGGGAGCGAACACGGTCGCCGGATAGGCCGCCTCCGCCAGGCGTCCCCCCGCGATGCGGGAGAGGTGCTTGCGCACGGTGTTCATCCGGCCGATGTCCGCGCCGCTCCGGAGGAGAAGCCGGTAGAGCGCCCGGGCGTCGCCGAGGGGGATCCCTTCGGCGAAAGCGGACCACAACGCCGAGCCGCCGCCGGAGAGCAGAGCGATGAGCGCGTCGTCGGGACCGCAGCCTTCGGCGAGCGCGAGCGTCCGCCGCGTCGCGGCCACCCCCGAAGCGTCGGGAAGCGGGTGGCCGCCCTCCGCCACCTCGATCCGCCGGGGGCGCGGAAGGCCCCGGGGAAACGTCTCCGGATAACCGTGCGGGACGACGACGAGCCCTTCCGTGAGCGCGTCGCCGAGCCTGGCTTCAATCGCGCCCGCCATCGCCATCGCCGCCTTGCCCGCCCCCACCACCACGATCCGCCGGAACGCGCCGGGGGGACCGAGCATCCGCTCGAAGTCGAGCCGGTCGAGAAGCGCGCCGGGGCGAACCCCGCGAAGCGCGGCGTGGTATAGGGCACGGACGTCGTGCACGGTGGTCATCATGAGGGTTTCCGAGATGAGAAAAGGGGGACGCACGGAAAATAAGCCTTTCGCACCGACGAGGACAGCCACTGCGTGCGGCCTCCTCCTGCTCCTGGTCGTCCTCCGCCCCGCGCCGCTGCGCGCCCGGCCTGCCCGTTCGGCGTACACCGACACGCTCCGCGCGCTCGTCGTCTTCGCCCGCTTCCGCGACGACCGTTTCCCCGGCGACCCCTCGCTCAACGCCCGCGATTGGCCCGTCACCGGCGCCCCCGAACGACTGCCCGCCTTCGCCCGCCGCCTCCTGGCCCGATCACCCGAGCCCCCCTTCCCCGACAGCTCGCTCACCGCATACTTTTTCACCCAGTCGAACGGTCGCTTCCTCCTCTTCGGCGACGTCCTCGACTCGGTCATGGTCAGCCGCCATCCGGAAGCACATTATCACCGCCCGAACGGCGGCTATGGCGATCTCACGCGGGAGATCCTCGACCGTCTCGACCGCGCAGGCTTCGACTTCGCCCCGTACGACCACAACGCCGACGGGCGTCTCGACCACCTCTTCGTCATCCTGAGAGGCGACTCGAAGCGCGACGACAAGACCTTCGCATGGACGGGCGTCTCGTGCCTCGATGCCCGATGCGGCCCCGGTCCTCCGCATGGCCCACCCCGCGAGCGGCCCGTCTATGACGGCGTCGAAGTGGACTGGAACACGTCCGGATCGTACGTCCTCCACCGGACGCCGGGCAACGTGCTCCCGTTCCACTATCTCATCCGCATGATGGCCCATGAGATCGGGCACGACCTGTGGGCGGGGTTCTTCGTCCACGTCCCGGCAATCGTCTCGAACGACGTGCCGCTCCGAAGCAACCGCTCGCCGCGCGGCACGGACGCCCTCGGATACGCGCTCATGGCCGGCGCGGGCGGCGGGCGCGACTGCCGGGGCGATCAGACGATCTCGGCCTTCGAACGCGACCTCCTCGGGTGGATCGACTGTGAAACGGCTACCGAAGGGCGCGACGGCCTCCGCCTGACGGACCTCTACGCGACCTCGGCGTGCGTCAAGATCCCCCTCACGAACGACGCGCGCGGGCGGACGCTCTTTCTCACGAACCGGCAGCGCCTCGGCCCCTTCGACCGGCGCCGGCGCGGGGGCGCGTCCGGGCAATACGACTTCGGGCTCCTCCGCACCACCGGCCTCCTCGTGACGATGGCAGAAGGCGTGCGCTTCGACGTGCTCCCCGCCGACGACACGCTCGACCTCTCCATCTTCGATGCAGACTATGAGGGCGACCTCTTCGGCCCCGGCACGAAGCGGCAACTCACCCCGTGGACCCGCCCGAACACGAGCGGCTTCACCCGCTACCCTCCCGGCTTTCGCCCCGACTGGCGCGCCCTCGACGACGTTCGGTACACCGGCGCACCCGGCGGCGAGATGGCTTTCGACCTCGTCGAGGACTTCCGGGAGCGCCCCGTCATACGCGCCGACTCATGGATCGGCGACGAGACGAAAGGCTTCACCTTCACCCGTCCGATGCGCGTCACGAACCGGAGCATGCTCACGCTCGGCACGCGGCTGGCCTTCGCGCGCGCGCTCCGCGTCGAGCCCGGCGCGACGGTCGTCGTCTCCCCGAATGCGCGCGTGACCATTACCCCCGGCGGCCTGCTCGACCTCAAGGCGGGCGCGCGCGTCGTGGTCGAAGGCACGCTCGTGCTCGACGGGCTCCTCCGGTTCTCTCCCGGCGCGTTGCTCTTCGCCCGAGACGGCGGGCGCATCGTCTCCCGCCTCGCCCGCAAAACCCTCCGGTGACTACCTTTCGCGCTTGTACAGATAAGCCAGCGGCGCCAGGCGGCTGCCCTCCGCGTCGGCGACGGCGAACGTGTTGTCGCCGCCCCAGATCTCCGCGCCGCCGACCTCGCCCGCCTTGTTGAGCGCGTAAAATTTCACGTTGAATTTCGGGCGTCCCTGGTCGTCGAGCAGGTAGGCGAGCCGCGTGTGATCGACGATGCGTTGACACGTATACAGGCAGGCTTGCTCGGGGCTGTCGCCCATGCGCATCCGCTCGACGATGAGGAAGCTGCACAGGTTTTCCAGGTTCGCTTCGCCGCGACCCGTCGAGCCCGCCGCGCCGACTTCGTTGTCCACGTACAGCCCCGCGCCAATGATCGGCGAGTCGCCCACGCGCCCGGGGATCTTGAACGAGAGCCCGCTCGTGGTGGTGACGCAACTGATGTTGCCCGAGAGGTCGATGGCCGAGCAGTGGATCGTCCCCCAGTGCCGCTCGATTTCTTCGAGGTTCGCGCCGATGTCCCGGTCCGTCGGCTTGTGCGGCGGGAGGTAATCGTCCCTGTTCGAGAGCGTCTCTTTCCACCGGACCCACATCTCCCGCGCCTTGTCGGTGAGGAGGTTCTCGATGGGGAAACCGTGCATGCGGGCGAAGTCCTGTGCGCCTTTACCGACGAGGAGCACGTGGTCGGTGCGTTCGAGCACCATGCGCGCCACCTTCGAAGGATATTTCACCCCTTCGAGCGCGCCGACGGCTCCGGCGCGGCCCGTCGGCCCGTGCATGACGGCGGAGTCGAGCTGAACGACGCCGTTCTCGTTCGGCAGCCCGCCATAGCCGACCGTCACGTCCTCCGGGTCGCCTTCCACGATGTTCACCCCGGCGATGACCGCGTCGAGCGCGTCGGCGCCCGAACGCAACACCTCGACGGCCTTTTCCACCGCGCGCGTCCCGTTTCGGCTCGAGATGGCTATCGGCCCGGCGAAGACTTTCCGTGGGGCGCGGGCCGCCGCTTCCCCCACCACGCGGGCGCCGGGCACGAAGGCGGCCGCCACACCGGCGAGCGCTCCTTTTTTTAGAAAATCACGTCGGGATGAAGATTGGTTCGGGGTCATTTCGCCACCTCCTCGGTCGCTCATATGGGTTGACGGAAACGTGAGGACGCCCCTCCGCGAAAGCGCCGACACGCAAGGTACGGGCATGAGGCGGAGGAATGCAAAAGGCCCGCGCCGCGCTGACGACTCACTGCCGCCAATATTCTCCGTGGCTTCCCTCGAAATGCTCGCTCGCGGACGTTATCTTGTCCCGTCCACTCTGCTCATTCGCCGGAGACCCTCATGTCCGATACCGCAACCGCTTCCCCGCTCACGGCCCGTCACGAACGTCTCGCCGGCGCCCTCGCCGAGGCCGGTCTCGACGCGCTCGTCCTCAATCCGAGCCCGAGCCTCACCTATCTGACCGGGCTTCACTTTCACCTCAGCGAGCGGCCGGTGGTCGGCATCTTCACCCCCGGCAAGGCGCCGGCGCTCGTGCTGCCCGAACTCGAAGCACAGAAGCTCGAAGGGGCGCCGTTCCGGGCGAAAGCCTTCACGTATTCGGAGGACCTCTCGACGTGGGGCCCGGCATTCCGGGAGGCCGCCGAAGCCGCCGGCATCGAGGGGAAAAAAGTGGGTGTGGAGCCGCGCAGCCTTCGGGTGCTCGAACTGCGGTTGCTCGAAGGGGCCGCTCCGAAGGCCGCGTTCGTCTCCGGGGAAGACGCCGTGGCCGCGCTCCGCATGCGGAAGGACGAAGCGGAACTCGCGCTCATGCGAAAGGCCGTCGTCATCGCACAGAAAGCCCTCGAAGCCACCCTCCCCGCCGTCAGGCCGGGCGTGACCGAGCGCGAGATCGCCGCCGAGTTGATCCTCCACATGCTCCGGGAAGGCAGCGACGGCGAGTTGCCCTTCCAACCGATCATCGCCTTCGGGGCCAACAGCGCCAACCCGCACGCCGTCCCGACCGACTACGCCCTCCAGATGGGCGACCTCGTGCTCTTCGACTGGGGCGCGAACGAGCGCGGCTATTTCTCCGACCTGACGCGCACGTTCCGCATGGGCGGCGTCGATCCGGAACTGGCGAAGATCGCGGAAATCGTGCGGCGAGCAAACCAGGCCGGCTTCGAAGCCGCAGGGCCCGGCGTACCGGCCGGCGTCGTGGACGACGTCGCGCGGAAAGTGATCGAAGATGCCGGATACGGCGAATACTTCGTCCACCGCACGGGTCACGGGCTTGGCATGGAGGTCCACGAGGAACCGTACATCCGGGGCGACAACGAGCGGCTCCTCGACGTCGGGATGACGTTCACCATCGAGCCCGGCATCTACCTTCCGGGACGCGGCGGCGTCCGCATCGAGGATGACGTGGTGATCACCGCGGACGGGGCCGAGCGTCTGAGCGACCTCCCGCGCGGCCTCCTTCCGCTCGGCTGAAGCGCGCCGGTCAGAGCAGTCCCGCCAGGAAGTCGAGCATGCGGATCTGCGCTTCGAGATGGCCGCGCTGGGCCTCCACGTTGACGTATGGGATCCCGTGTTTTCCGCAAAAGACCGAGAGCGAGCCGTCGTCCGTGGCGCGGGCGTTGTCCTGAAGCACCACGTTGAAACCGCCCTTTTTCAGCTTTTCGAAGAAGGTGCGGTCCGTCACGAAGAAGAAGTCGTCCGGGTCGCTTCCCTCGACGATGAACACGTCGGCGGCGTCCGCCTCATACGCGCCCCCCTCCGCATAGCTCTTCGCCGAATAGTCCCCCTCGGTATTGTTGTGCAGCGTCACCACGACGGAGAGCGCGGCGAGATCATAATCCTCGATGAGATCATCGGCGAAGCGGCGAACCACGGCGAACGCCGCCTCGCTGTAAGGGCCGTACCGCCGGAGCGACGCCTCCGCCCCCGCGTCGGTGAACATCCGGTTCGGGTCGAACTCGTACGTCGTCCCGTCGAGGGTAAAGATGATGTTTCGGCGATCGGCGTGCTGGAGTTCGATGACGCGCCCGCCGCGCCGCCGGATGACGTCGAGGCCTGCCTGCACGGACGTGTTCTCGTCGTCGTGGACGTTGATGTACGTCGGACCGGCACGTTCCGCCCGGTGCGTCACCACGGCCACCGAATCCGCTCCGAGCCTCACCGACCGGTGGTGTTCCGTGAGCGAGGGAGGACCGCCGCATCGCGCGAGCAGCGGCGCAAGCACGAGCAGGGGAAGGAGATGGAGCAGATGGGGTTCGGTCGGCATGGCGGCGTCTCGGCGCGTCGGTGCAGGGGAAGATGAAGCCGGGAAGATACGACGCCGACAGGGAAATCGCCCCGGTGGCCCTTGCGACCTAACCTTCCACACCGCATTTTCCCCCGGATCGCGCGCCTTTCACCTCTCCACCGTCCCGCCCTATGGTTTTCGCCGCCCTCTTTCCTGTCACCGACCCGACGGCGCTCTTCGCTTTTCTCGCCGCACTCATCGGGCTCATCTTCCGGCTCAGCACCCTCCCGGCTCTCCAGAAGTTCTTCAACTACCTCCCGCCCGTCATCTGGGCGTATTTCCTCCCGATGTTCGCCACGACCTTCGGTATTTTGCCCGATGCCAACCCGGTCTACACGTGGATGTCCCGGTATCTGCTGCCGTTCTCCCTTTTTCTGCTGATGATGACCGTGGACCTGCAAGCGATCCTTCGGCTGGGCAAAACGGCGCTCCTGATGATGCTGGCCGGCACGCTGGGCATCGTCATTGGCGGACCGGTGGCGTACTTTATATTCAAAGGGTTTTTGCCCGAAAACGCATGGGAAGGGCTGGCGGCGCTCTCGGGGAGCTGGATCGGCGGCACGGCGAACATGGTCGCCATTCAACAACACGTCGAGTCGACCTCGCTCGTCCCGACCACCGTCGATCTCGGGCCGATCATCGTGGTGGACACCGTGGTCGGCTACGGATGGATGGGGGTGCTCATTTTTCTGAGCGCGTTCCGGGACCGATTCAACCGCTGGGTCGGCGCGGACACCCGATTCGTGGACGAACTGCACCGGAAACTCCAGGCGCTCGACACCACGCGCACCCCGCTCGGCATCAACGACCTCGCGGTGATCGTCGGTCTCGGCATGGCGGCGACGGTGCTCAGCCGCCTCGCCGGAGCCGCCGTCCCGGCCATCCGCCTCTCGGCCGAAGCGCCGTCGCTCATCAGCGGCACCACGTGGGCCATCCTCATCGTGGTCACGCTCGGACTGCTCCTCTCGTTCACCCGGCTTCGCAAGCTCGAAGCGCCCGGCGCCTCGCGCATCGGCTATTATGCCCTGTACCTGTTGCTCGCTTCCATCGGAGCCCGCGCGAACCTCGGAGCCGTCGTCGATGCGCCGTTGTATCTGCTCACGGGGGTGGTCTGGATCTCGATCCACATTGCCATCCTGATCCTGGCCGCCAAGCTCCTCCGCGCGCCCATGTTCTTCGTGGCGACCGGCAGCATGGCCAACGTCGGCGGTGCGGCCAGCGCGCCCATCGTGGCGGAAGTCTACCTTCCGGCGATGGCGCCGGTGGGGCTGCTCATGGCCGTGGCGGGCTACATCCTCGGCATCTATGCCGCGCTCGGGTGCGCCGAGATCCTCCGGTTCCTCAGCACGCTCTGACGCCTCGTATCACGAGGACCGGCCGTTCGCGACCGAGGCGGCCAGGTTCTCCGCTTCGAGGATCAGCGACTCGATGGCCGTGAGCCCCTGATGCCAGAAACCGAGGTCCGTCAGGTCCACCCCCAGCTTTTCGACGAGCCTGTGCGGCCAGTCCGAGCCGCCGGCTTCGAGCAGGCCGATGTATTTTTCGGCGAACGCCTCCCCTTCTTCCCGATAGCGGGCATAGAGCGCGAGCACGAGCAGTTCCCCGAAGGCATAGGCGTACACATAGCCCGGCGTGTGGAGGAAATGCGGGATGTAGCTCCACCATCGTTGATAATGATCGCCGAGCGTGACGCTGCCCCGGAACATGGCGCTCTGAGTCTCGATCCATGCTTCGCCGAAATCGTCCGCCGTCAGTTCGCCCACGCTCCGTCGCGCGTGGTGGATGCGATCCTCGAAGCGGTTCATCGCCACCTGCCGGAAGACCGTCGCGATGGTGTCGTCGATCTTGCTCACAAGCATGGCGAGCCGGTTTTTCGGGTCCGTCTCGGCTTTCATGAGACGCTGAAAGACCAGCATCTCGCCGAAGACCGAGGCGGTCTCGGCGGTGGTGAGCGGCGTGTCCGCCTGCAGGACGCCCTGGCGACGGGAGAGGTACTGATGCACGCCGTGTCCGAGTTCGTGCGCCAGGGTCTGCACGTCGCGGATCTTGCCGGTATAGTTCAACAGGATGTACGGGTGCGCACTGGGCACCGCGCCGTGGCTGAAGGCTCCGCCCCGTTTGTTCGGAGCGAGCGCGGCGTCGATCCACCGCCGCTCGAAGAAGTCGCGCACGATCTCGCCGAGGCGCGGGTGGAAATCGCGGTACGCCTCCGTCACGAGCTCCCGCGCATCGTCCCAGGCATAGCGGGTGTCGGCTTCGCCCACGGGCGCATACCGGTCGTAATCGTACATTTCGTCCAGACCGAGCAGGAGGCGCTTGAGCGTATAGAACCGCTCCACGAGGTCGAAGCGCGAGGTGACCGCCCCGATGAGCGCCTCCACGGTCTCGTCGTCGACCTCGTTTTCGAGGTTTCGACTTGCCAGCCAGTGCGGATAGCCGCGCAGCCGGTCGTCGGTCGCCTTGTCGGCGAGGATGGTGTTGAAGACAAAGGTGAGCGTGCGGAGTTGGGCTTCGAGGCCCTCGGTGAAGGCGAGCGCGGCGCGGCGGCGAAGGTCGCGGTCCGGCTCGTAGAGCTTCGCGAGGATCTGCTGCTGGGTCATCGACTCGCCGTCGAGCATGAAGCGCATCGCACCGAGCGTCTCATCGAAGTACCGGTTCCACGCGCTTCGTCCGGTGACGCTCTTCTCGGCCATGATCTTCTCCTCCGGCTCACTGAGGAGGTGCGGCTTGTGCAGTCGTTCGAGCTCGAGGTAATGCCGGTAGCGAGCGAGGGCCGGGTCTTCGAGCAACGCCGACGCGCGGTCGTCCTCGAGCGCGGTCCATTCGAGGCGGAAGAAGATGAGCTTCTGCGAGATCTCGGTATACGTCTCCCGCACCTTCTGGAGCAGAGCGCCCCTCCGGGGGTCGCCCGTATCGGTGGACCACCAGAGGTAAACATACGTGAAGGCCCGCCCGAGCCGGTCGTGGATTTCCTCATAGGCTTCGAGGGCGAGCGCCAACCCCATCGCGTCGAGCGAGGCCACTTTCCCCCGATAGGTCGCTTCGAAATCATCGGCCCGCTCGGCGGCCAGCGTCAGGTCGCGCTCCAGCGCTTCGTGATCGGCATACAGATCCGTCAGGTCCCAATGAACCGTCTCGGCCCCAGTCATAGTCGCTTCCATTGTCCTTCCATGATCCGTTCTTTTTCAGGTAATGGCGCCCCCGCTCACACGGGTGAAACGAAAACGTCGGTACTGAAACCAACCGTCGCGGCATTTGTTGTCGCCGCCCGTCCGATTACATATTTTCTTGACCCCTTTTCTTGCCCCCTTTCCGAACCTTCATTTCTCATTCCGGTATTACGGTCTGCCTATGCCTATCGCCTTCCTACGAAAAACGATGACGAGCGTCTTCAAAAATAGGAAGACCCCCTCCCCCTTCAAAAGCCTCGCGACGGAGGAAGCCCTTCAGGAAGCCCTCGCGCAATCACGAGACGAGCCGGTCGTACTTTTCAAGCACAGCGCCATCTGCGGCGTCAGTTTCATGGCGCGGCGACAGATGGTGCACCTGTCTGAAGAAGACGAACCCGCGATATACGAACTCGTCGTTCAGCAGTCGCGCCCGCTCTCCAATCGCATTGCCGAGCTGTTCGGCATCCGGCATCAGTCGCCCCAGGCGATCGTCCTCTACCGGGAGCGTCCCGTTTTCAACACGTCGCACGGAAACATCACTACGGATCGGCTCCGAAGGGTGCTCCGGGAGGCGCGGAAGACTCAGCCTACAACAGACTCATGACGACCATGCAAACCTCCCGCTCCCTCGCCGTCCTTTTCGTGGCCGGCCTCTTCATAGCCGGTTGCGGCGCAAAGAATGCCGAGACGCCCGATGCCGCCGGCGGCGAAACGGTCGAGACGGCCTCGCCCGCTTACCTCGGGAAAGCCGCGCCCGACTTCGTGCTCAAGACCCTCGACGGCAAGGACTTCCGTCTGTCCGATCACCGGGGGAACGTGGTGCTGATCAATTTCTGGGCGACGTGGTGTGGACCATGCGTCATCGAGACGCCGGAACTCGTGAAGATGTACGATGAGCTTCACGACAAAGGCTTCATGGTCGTCGGCATCTCACTCGACGAGGAAGGCTTCGAGGTCGTCGAGCCGTTTGCCCGGGAATATAAGGTGTCCTATCCGCTCGTCGTCGACGATGGAACCGTGGCGGAAGAGTTCGGCGGCGTCTTCGGCCTGCCGACGACGTACGTGCTGGACAAAAACGGAAAAATCCAGCAGCGCTTCATCGGCATCTTTCCCACCCGAGAGATGCGTCCGGTGATCGAGGAGATGCTGGAAGAGCCCTTTACGGAAACGACCTCCGGATGAGGGCGTCCGTCTTTGTGCGTCCTCCGGTATGCGCACGACTTCCCTTCAAAAGAAAGCGGGACCGCCGAAAAGGCCGTCCCGCTTTTTTCGTTCCGGAGTGCGAAGGCCGGCGCCCGACGGGTGTTCAATGGAACTGCTCTTCCTCGGTCGAGCCGTTCATCGCGGAGGTGCTCGACTGTCCGCGCGTCACGACGTTTCGGACGAGGTCGAAGTAGCCCGTGCCCACTTCACGCTGGTGCATCGTGGCCGTATAGCCCTTCTCGACGGCTTCGAACTCGTAGCCCTGGAGCCGAACGTACGCCGGCATCCCTTCCCGGTGGTACTTGTGCGCGAGATCGAACATGCCGTAATTGAGGGAGTGAAAGCCCGCCAGCGTGATGAACTGGAATTTGTAGCCCATCCTGCCGAGTTCATCCTGGAAGTTGGCGATGGTCTCCTCGTCGAGGTGTTCCTGCCAGTTGAACGAAGGGGAACAGTTATAGGCGAGCATCTTTCCGGGGAACTGATCGTGGATCGCTTCGGCAAAACGGCGGGCTTCGTCGAGGTCCGGATGCGACGTCTCGCACCAGATGAGGTCGGCGTACGGCGCGTAGGCAAGCCCGCGCGCGATGGCCGCCTCGATGCCGTTGCGGACGCGGTAGAAGCCCTCGGGCGTCCGCTCTCCGGTGACGAACGGGCGGTCGTACTCGTCGATGTCGCTCGTCATGAGGTTCGCAGCATTGGCGTCGGTGCGGGCGATGAGGAGCGTCGGCACCCCCAGGAGGTCCGCAGCCAGCCGCGCCGAAACGAGCGTGTTGATGAACTGGTTCGTCGGCACGAGCACCTTGCCGCCGAGATGGCCGCACTTCTTTTCGGAGGCGAGCTGGTCTTCGAAGTGGACCCCGGCGGCCCCGGCCTCGATCATCGCCTTCATCAACTCGAACGCATTGAGATGCCCGCCGAAGCCGGCCTCGGCGTCCGCCACGATCGGGGCCATCCAGTACGTGCTCGCGTCGCCCTCGGCGTGGTGGATCTGGTCCGCGCGCATGAGTGTCTGGTTGATGCGACGAACGACGTGCGGGACACTGTTCGCCGGATAGAGGCTCTGATCGGGGTACATCTGCCCGGCCAGGTTGGCGTCGGCGGCCACCTGCCAGCCGCTCAGATAGATGGCCTTGAGCCCCGCCTTCACCATCTGCATGGCCTGATTGCCGGTGAGCGCGCCGAGCGCGCGCACGTAGTCCTCCTCGTGCAACAGCTTCCACAGCCGGTCCGCGCCATGCTCGGCCAGCGTATGCCGGATGCGCAACGTGCCGCGCAGCTTGAGCACGTCCATAGCCGTGTACGGGCGATGGATACCCTCCCACCTCGGATCCTCCGACCAGGACTTTTCAAGCAACAGGGCTTCGCTCACAAGGTTTTTCGGGTACAGGTAACCGTTTTCTTTCATTTCCATGAGATCACTCCGGAATAGTTATAGGATGGATTGAAGATTCCCTCGGATATGGTTGCGACTGCGTCCCGGTCAGGGGGCGCAGGCGCCCCGGCGCAAACGCGCGCGTCTCTCGGACAGCAGGAGTCCCGCCGGATCCGTCGCACAGGCGAGAAACGGGCGGAAGAATTCTTCGGTGAAGATGTGCGCGGCGTCTTCCCGCGCGTGCTCGAAACGCTCGATCTCTTTCGCCACAGACGCCTCCGGAAGTCCCTCCATCGCCTCCCTGACCTCCGCAACGATCTTTTCGAACTCCTCCTCGAATACGCGAAGCACGAGCGCGCGCGTCACCTGCTCGCCGCCATCGAGCGTGATGCCGTGACGGAGCCATTGCCACGTCTGAGCGCGTGAGATTTCGAGCGTGGCGAGGTCTTCCATGAGGTCGTCCCACGCCACACAGCCGATGTCCTGATGCCACCCTTTCACGTAGGCCATCCCCACCCGCACGTTCTTCCGAAGGCCGTCCATGGTCCACGGCGGCGTCGACTTCGGAAGGAGGTCCGGGTGTTCCGGCAGGTCCGGGATCACGTCGAGCTGGTTCTTTCGGGTGAAAGGCTTCATCGCCGGGCCGATGAAATAGGGGTGCGACACCCAGCACCCGTCATGCCCGATGGACGCCTCGAACGTCTTGTCCTCGACGACCTTGCGCGTCTGTTCGGCGCGACGCTCGGGGGTGCGCCCCGGCGTGAAGGCCGCCATGCCCCCCATCCCGAACGCCCCGTGCTTGTGACACACACGGATGAGCTGGAGCACGTAGTTCTTCATCCACGGGCGGTTCATCGAGATCGAGCCCCGGTCGGCAAGCACACGGTCGGGATGCTCCTTGAGCACCTTGATGTCGGAGAAGATCTTGTCCCATCTTCCACCGTTGAGACCGGCCGCATGGCTCCGAAATTCATACAGGATCTCCTCCATCTGAAAAGCCGCCGGGAGCGTCTCGATCAGAAACGTTGCCTTGATGGCGCCGGGCCGAAGGCCGAGCCCTTCCTCCACGAGGTCGAAGAGCCGGTTCCACCACCGGGCTTCGAGGTAATGCTCGCATTTGGGGACGTAATATTTCGGCGTCTTGCCCTGCGCGATGAGCTTGCGGGCCGTATGGAACGTGCTCAGGGCGAAATCCATCAGCCCGCCCGATACCGGCGCGCCGTCGATGCGAAGGTTGACTTCATCGAGGTGGAGGCCCCGCACGCGGACCATGAGCAGCGGCATGTCGTCCATATCGAGGCGGTACACCTTTTCGGGCTGACGGCCCCGGGCGGGTTTGCGGTGCGTAAGCGTTCCGTCCACCGCGCCGATCAGGTTCTCGACGCCCTGCATAACGTTGTGCCACGAGGGCTTCATCGAGTCCTCGAAGTCGAGCATCGCCGCGTCGGCGCGGTGACCGTCGGCGGTGCGGCTGAGCATGTTGATGACCATTTTCGCGTCGCTGATCGGCCCCGTGATTTCGACGCGCCGGCAGAGCAGGTCGTCCGGCAGAGGCGCCACGCGCCACGGCGTCTCCCGGGCCGCGCGGCCCTCCTCGCCCGTGAGGTATCCCGGCGTCTCCCCCCGGTCGAAGGCGGCCTGCCGCGCTCGCCGCGCCGCGAGCAGCCGCCGTCGCTCCGGTTCGAGCGCCCGGTGCAGTCCGGCGACGAAACCGACCGCTGCCGGGGAGAGCACCCGCTGCGCCTGCTTCGTCCATGCCATCGCGTTGACGTCCACGCCGTCGGCGCATGTGAGCCACTGCACGTGACCTTCCCGAGGCTCCACCGACACCTCACCCTTTCTTGCACTCATCATCACAAACTGATTTTTTTCAAGAGATTACAAGCGGCCTTCCTTCGATTCCCAACCGCGAATAATCCATTTTACGAATAATTTTTCCAAAAGCGTAATTTCGCTAATTAGAAATTTACATTTTTTCTCTTCCCGCATCTCTTTTTCCTTTTCGGGATCGTATCTTTTCGCGGACAGCGAACCCAAGACCCACCTGAGAGGCGCCGCCCATGACCATGAATGCGGAAAATCTGCGCTTCATCCTCGGCCTGAAGCTCAAACGACTCCGCCTCGTCCAAGGGTATTCCCTGAAGACCCTGTCGGAACGGTCCGGGCTTTCGATCTCCTATATCAGTGAAATCGAGAAGGGGAAGAAGTATCCGAAGCCGCAGAAAATTCTCGCGCTGGCTTCGGCCCTTGAAGTGTCCTTCGACGAACTCGTCTCGCTCAAGGTGGACGAGGAGCTCTCCCCGCTCAAATCCATCTTCAACTCGGCCTTCCTCCAGGAATTTCCGTTCGAGTTGTTCGGTCTGGCGCTCGAAGACCTCTTCGGCATCATCAAGAACGAGCCGGAAAAGGCGGGCGCGCTCATCCGGACCTTTCTCGAGATCGGGCACATGTACGACGTGCGCGTGGAGCATTTCCTCTTCGCGGCGCTCCGATCGTACCAGCAGATGAACGCGAACTATTTCGAGGACCTCGAAGGGGTGGCGGCGACCTATCGCGAGACCCGGGGACTGTCCGCCGACGCGCCCATCGACGAGGCGGCCTTGCGAGCCGTTCTGGTCGACGAATACGGGTATGTCATCGACGAGGACACCCTCTCGACACACCCGGTGCTCCACCGATTCCGCTCCGTCTTCCTCGACGGGAACCGGCGACGGCTCCTCGTCAACGGGCGCATGTTGCCTGCCCAGAAAGCGTTCATCTTCGCCCGCGAGATCGGCTACCGCTTTCTCGACCTGAAACCCCGCGCCGTGACGTCCTCCTGGCTCAAGGTGGAGTCCTTCGATCAGGTCTTCAATAATTTCAAGGCCTCGTACTTTGCCGGGGCGCTGCTCATCGATCAAGAGGCGCTCTTCCGCGAAATGAAGGCTTTCTTCGCCCGAAAGACCTGGGACGAACGGGCGCTCCTCGACATCATGAATCGCTTCAACGCGACGCCGGAAATGTTTTTCTATCGGCTGACGGAGCTGCTCCCCCGCCTTTTCGGGCTTCAGGACATCTTTTTCGTTCGTTTCAACCACAGTCCCGGAGACGACCGCTTCCGGCTGACCAAAGTGCTGAACATGTCGCGGGTGGCGGTGCCGCATGGAATATGGCTCAACGAGCACTATTGCCGTCGATGGCCCGACATGCCCCTGCTCGAACGCCTTGCGGAACGACAACGGGAGGGCCTCGGCGACGGACCCGTCGCCGCCGCGCAGCGCTCGCATTTCATGGACGCCGACGCAGACTACTTCGTCATCTCCATCGCCCGTCCGCTCGCCCTCCAGCCGGGAAAAAACTCGTGCGTCTCACTCGGCTTCCTCGTGAACGCCCCCTTCAAAAAGACGGTGAAGTTCTGGAAGGACCCTTCGATTCCGAACGCGGAGGTGAACCTGACGTGCCAGCGGTGCGGGTTTCTCGACTGTCCCGACCGCGCCGCCGAGCCCACCATTTTTCTCGACCAGAAGGAGCATGAGGAGCAGGACCGCGCCCTTCAGGAGTTGATTCGGAAGATGCGCCGCGCGTGAAAGAACGAAGGGCGGGAAGCATCTCCGCTCCCGCCCTTCACATGCGTCCATCCGGTCCGCGTCGCGTATCGCTTCGCGACGGGTGTCAGACCCTCTCGACGGCGAGGGCCGTGCCGCCGCCGGTGCCGTGACAGATCGCCGCGAGGCCGCGCGCCCGGTCGTGCGTGTGGAGCGCGTGCACGAGCGTCGTCGTGATGCGCGCGCCGGTGCAGCCGATCGGGTGGCCGAGGGCGATGGCCCCGCCGTGCACGTTGAGTTTCTCGTACGGGACGCCGAGCATCTCGTGGAAGAGGATGCTGTTGATCGCGAAGGCCTCGTTGTTTTCGAAGAGGTCGTAGTCTTCGAGGGACGTGCCGGACTTATCGAGGAGTTTGCGCACGGCGGGGATCGGCGCTTCGGGGAACCGCCACGGTTCTCCGGCCGCCCATGCGCCGCCCACGAACCGCGCCAGCGGCTTCAGCCCGTAGCGTTCCACGGCCTCGCCGCTCGCCACGAGGAGCGCCGCCGCTCCGTCGCTGATCTGGCTGCTGTTTCCGGCCGTGAGCACGCCGTCTTTCCGAAACGCGGGCCTGAGTCCCGCCAGCGATTCCATGGTCGTCTCCGCCCGTATGCCCTCATCGGCGGCAAGCGTCTTCGTTTTACGCCGCTCCCGGTACGCGATGGGCACGATCTCCTCCGCAAACCGACCCTGCTCGGTCGCCTCGGCGGCGCGGCGGTTCGACAGGAAAGCGATCTCGTCGAGCGCCTCCCGCGTGATGCCTTTCTCGGCGGCGAGGCGTTCCGTCTGCTCGCCCATCGCTTCCCCGCTCATGGGGTCGCTCAGCCCGTCCCGGAAGAGGAGGTCCGTCAATCCTTCGGCGTGCCCCATCGCATATTTGTATCCCCACCGCGCCTTCGATGAGAGGTAATACCCCGAACTCGACATCGATTCGACCCCGCCGGCGAGCATGAGATCGGCCTCTCCGGCCCGGATGAACGTGGCCGCGTTCATGACGCTCATCATGCCCGAGGAACACACCATGTCGAGCGCGAGGCCGTCGACCTCCTTCGGAATGCCGGCTTTGATGGCCGCCTGCCGGGGGATGAGTTGGCCGTGCCCGGCGCGGATCACGTTCCCGAAAATGTAGAGGTCGAGGTCCTTGCCTTCGACGCCCGCACTTTCGAGCGCGGCTTTCATCACGTGGGTTGCCAGATCGACCGGCGAGTGGTTCTTGAGCGCCCCGCCGAACCGGCCGATGGGCGTCCGAACGGCGGACACGATGTATACGTCTCGCATGAAAGGAATGGGTTTGGGTTCAGGATGGAAAGGGAGTTACGGGAAACGCCGGCCTCGACTGCCGGGGACGTTCCGTCGTTCGAGACGACCGGTTCCCGTCGACGGCTTGGAAGCGCTTTTCCACAGCGGCATCGCAGAGCGATCGACCGAAACGGGTGTACGCGGGGTGCGGCGACGGGTTTTCGCTTCGTCGTCTCTTCACCGCCTCATGTCTGCGAAGCGTCGTCCTTTTTCAACAGGCTCACGCGCACCATGTTCAGCGCGACGGTCGAGGAGAGTTCCTTGTTCGTGCGCCGGTCATGAGCGAAGCGATACCGGCGGGCCCGTGATCCGTCAGCGTCGGCGAACCCCACCCACACCGTGCCGACGGGTTTCTCCGGCGTGCCGCCCGTCGGCCCCATGATGCCCGTCGTGGAGACCGCCACCGCCGCGCCGAGTCGTTTCCGCACGCCCTCGGCCATCTGCCGTGCGACGATCTCGCTCACGGCGCCATAGGCTTCGAGCGCTTCGGGATCGACGCCGAGCGCGTTCTCTTTTACCGCGTTCGCGTACGCCACGACGCCGCCGAGGACGTAAGCCGAGGAGCCGCTCACGTTTGTCAGCCGGTGGCACACGAACCCGCCCGTACAGCTCTCCGCCGTCGCGATGGTGAGGCCGCGCGCGCGGAGCATCTCCCCCACCACGCCTTCGAGCGTGTCGTCGCCCTCGCCATAGATGTACTTGCCGACGCGTTCGCGGAGCACGGATTCCAGACCGCGCAGCCTTTCCTCCACCTCCTCTGCGTCCTCTCCGCGCGCCGTGACGCGCAGGCGCACGCCGCTCGTGCTCGGGAGGAACGCCAGGCTGAGGTCGGGGCCGAGGAAAGCCGAGAGGTCGCCGATCTTTTCCTGGAGGTGGGACTCGCCGATGCCCGTGGTGAGGAGGGTCTTGTGCCGGATGACGCGGCGATCGCCGAGCGCCTCCAGGCGCGGCAGGACCTCGCGTTCCATGAGCGTCTTCATCTCATGCGGCACGCCCGGGAGCGCCGCCACCACGCGGCCCCGCCCGTCCTTCGCCCCGGCGCGCCACAGCCCCGGGGCGGTCCCGACCGGGTTCGGCAGCGCCTCGAAGCCGGCGGGCCGGAGCGCCTGCGTACGGTTGCTCTCCGGCATCGCATACCCGCGCCCGGCGAAGCGCTCCTTCACCGCCTCGAACATTTGCTCATCGTAGACGAGCGGGACGCCAAAGGCGCGGGCGAGCGCGTTCCGGGTCACGTCGTCGTGCGTCGGGCCGAGACCTCCGGTGAGGATCACCACGTCGGCGCGTGCGATCGCCTCCTCGATGGCCGCGCAGATCACCGCCTCGCCGTCGCCGACGGTGACCATGCGCACGACCTCGACGCCGATCAGGCTCAGCCGCTCGCCGATCCATGCGGCGTTCGTGTTCACGATCTGCCCGATGAGGAGCTCGTCGCCTATGGTGAGCAGTTCAGCGGTCATGTTTCGGTTCGGGAGCATGCGCGCGCGACCACGCCTCCGGATCGCTACGCCAGGCTTCGAGCGAGGCGACGGCCTCGGGCGCGAGCGCGCCGGTCTCGCGGGCGACGTCGAGGAGCGTGGCAAAGCCGGTGAGCGTATGCAGCGGCACGGCGGCGCGGTCGAAGGCGGCGCGGGCCGCGGGCAGGCCGTACGAGAAGATGGCCAGCACGGCGTCCACCCGGACTCCGGCGGCGCGGAGGGCTTCGACCACCGCCACGGAGGACATGCCGGTGGAGACAAGGTCTTCGATGACGACCACGTTCGCGCCCGCTTCGAGGCGTCCTTCCACCCGGTTGCCCCGTCCATGCCCCTTCGGCTTCGAACGCACGTACGCCATCGGCAAGTCGAGGCGCTCGGCCAGCCAGGCGGCGTGCGGGATGCCGGCGGTCGCCGTCCCCACGACGGTCTCGGGGGCGAGTCCCTCGCGCGCGATGATCTCGGCAAACCCTTCCGTGATGGCGCGGCGGATCGGCGGATACGCCATCGTCACGCGGTTGTCGCAATAGATCGGAGAACGCAGACCCGAGGCCCACGTGTACGGCTTCTCCGGCGAAAACGCGACCGCTCCGATCCGGAGCAAAGCGGCCGCCAGGCGACGCGCCGTCGAAGAAATCGTCTCAGCCATTCTGCCTCGCGTGGGGTTGATGTTCCATTCGGAAGAAGTACACGGCGCCGGTCGCGAGGGTGAAGAGCACGACGAAAAGGAAAACGTAGAACGGGAAAGGGCTTTCGAGGATGTCCCGGCCCACTGCTCCGATGCGCCCCTCCATCTTCGAGGCCGTCATCACGATGAGGATGCCGATGAGAAAGACGAGTTGCACCGTCGTCTTGGCTTTGGCGATGCTGAGGGTCCGGATCGAGCGCCCGTTGGCTTCGGCCCAGGCGCGGAGGCTCGTCACCATGAGGTCGCGGAAGCCGATGAGCGCCACTCCCCACCAGGGCGCCGTCTCGGGGATGAGCACGGCCAGCGCCACGAACGTCCCGAGCACGAGCACCTTGTCGGCGAAAGGATCGAGGAACTGACCGAGCCTCGAATGCACCTCGAAAGAACGGGCGAGCTTCCCGTCGAGGTAGTCGGAGATGGAAGCGAGGATGAAAAGCCCCAGCGCCCACGCATAGCCCCACAGCGTATCCGTCATCAGAAACACCAGCAAAACCGGCGTCACCAGGATGCGGATGATGGTTATGGTATTGGGTACGTACTTCATCGAGGGCGGGTTGTGGACATCCGGAATATATGAAACGCCGCTCTTTGTCTCCTTGCTCCCCTCGCCTGCGACCTTGAAGATTTGGCGGCAATGCCGCCGAATCGGCGCTTTCTTCAACAAGAATGGCCAAAATATCCCCGCTTCGTGCCTTCGCCATCCCTTTTTCGGGAGCGTCGGGAACCTCACGCAGAGCATCGAGGCCGCACCGTTCGCATGAAATCCTTTCAGAAGCCTCGGCCCGACCCCGCCGATCTGTCGGGGACGAGACCCTGCGGGCCTGCCCGAAGGGGCGCCCTCTGTCAATGTGGCGGGGCATTCAAAGCGGCATTGTTCTTGATGAAGCCGCCCATCGGACCACCCGCTCGGAAAAAGCCGGGACCTCAAGACGAGCTCCACTGACACGACTCAACCGCAAACGATCGCTATGAGCAAGATTATCGGCATTGACCTGGGCACGACGAACTCCGTCGTGGCCGTCATGGAAGGCGGCGAACCCATCGTCATCACCAACCCCGAAGGCGCGCGCACGACCCCCTCCGTCGTCGCCTTCAAGAAAGACGGCGAGCGCCTCGTAGGCGCGCCGGCCAAACGGCAGGCCATCACCAACCCCGAGAACACCATCTTCTCGATCAAGCGCTTCATGGGGCGTAAGTACGACGAGGTCACCGAAGAGATGAAAACGGTGCCCTACAAGGTCGTCAAGGGCGAGAACG